>JAYVJL010000024.1:0-4662 GCA_043769295.1 Polaromonas sp.
CTGCTGCGTCAAAGCCGGGCACGGTGAGCGGTATCCACCACGGAGCAGTCACGTAAAGAACAGTTGCCAACACGCCGAACAAGCCACCGACAAGAACAAGAAACCCCCATGCATCGTGGCGCAGGCGGTCTTCGTCTTCACCCGCAAGCAGCGGCACCAAAACGTGCATGAGCGACCCGCTGATGACTGCCAATACCAATTGCGGAAGCGTCATGCCGGCGAACAACGCATCCGTCTCGATTCCAGGCCCCAATTGGGTTAGCACATACCACTGGAACAGGAAGGCAATACCAATGTTTGCCGCAGAAAGCGTGCCGAGCTGAATGGCTTGTTTCATCTGGGGCGCTGCGGTTCAGCCAGCCATTGAGACAGCAAGGTTTCCGTCATAAATACATTGCAGCATTCATGTGGCCACTCACAACTCGTAACTCGCGTGGGCTAAAAGCTTGTCGAATTTCAGTTGAACTATGGTGCATGGTGGACGAGCAGCTGCGGGACTAATGCAGGCGAAGAAATTTTAATAAAATCAGTTTTAAATGGATTGCCAAACTGCCTGAGATAGTGCTCTCCGATCAGCTTCGAACCAACATGATTTAGGTGCCCACCATCCCTATAAAGCGGTACGCCATCCAAGTCACTCAAACAACGTCGTTCATCACACATGATCAATGCAGGATCAATAACTACTATTGCAGAATATTTTTCCGATAAATTTGCTAAAAACTTACTCCACTCATCGAATTGCTTTCTGAACTCATAAATACTCATATTGCAATTATTGTTTAAACCAAATCGTTGATTGTTTAAAGAGCAACTTTGAACTTCCCATGAATAATATGGATTGCCTTTAATAATATATGGGATCGCACCACTTTCAATAATCTCTTCAATTCCTTTCTCAAATTGAGCTTTAAATACAAGCTTCCCATTCCCACGATTACTGCTGTCAAGCGAATATTCATTCCTCAAGCTATCGGAGAATGATCCGCCAAGCACAACATATTTAAATTTTTTGGATTTTATTTCTTGTTAAACCACTTTGTTTCTAATATAGAAATTTGAATGTTCAATTTCTTTGCCCTCTCGAATATAGAATCTGTGCGTTTCTGGAAGATATATTGTGGAACTTTGTGTGATGTCGTAGCCACGCAAGCCTGCATCTTTCGCCATCACATCAATCATGCCGGTGTAGTGATTTGCATGAGAGTCTCCGATCAATAAAATGTCAACCGTTTTTCCTTTCACATTTACCCCAAGAACACATTCAGCAGGTGGCAATGGGTTCATCACACTCCCTTCATTGCAACGGCCTCTTATTTTGTTTGAATAAGAAAGGACAGCATCACTCTTGATGTTCAGACTGTCCTCAAATCGATTCGGCCAGCCTTTGTTGAAGTCAGCAAAAACAGAAAATGACAGAAATATGGCGGATGGGACGGCGAAGCCAAGACCACCTACTGTAGTAAATCTAAGCGAGTGCGCCCTCTTAGCTGGTATTTCCACATACCAAAATGTTAACGAAGACAATAATAGGGTAGTTGCTATTACGCCTGTTGCTACGTAAGTGTTAATTTCAATCAAGTAAATATTCAAAAACACTATCAGCGGCCAATGCCACAAGTAAGCGGGATACGAAATCCGCCCAATAAAGTTCAGAGGCTTAGCAGCAAGTAGGCGACCTACCCAGTCATTTCGGTGGCTGGCAAAGGCAATGATCAAAGCCGTACCCAGAGTTGGGACCAGCGCTTTTACTCCCGGAAAAGCGCTATGCGTGGAATATGTAAAGGCCGGCACCATGATCAGCGCCAAGCCTAATAAAGTGGCTCCGTTTGCCTCACGCGGGCTCAGATGAACTCTTGGCATCACGGCGATCAGAGCGCCAAATAGCAATGCGAAAGCGCGGGTTGGCATCAGATAATACGCAGCGGCAGGGTAGTTTTTCACGCCCCACTCTGACACCCACAAACCGAACAGCGCCAAAATTACAATGATGACCCAGAGGTGTTTAGGTTTTGCAAGTTTGAAGAGACCGAGGAACGCCAGTGGCCAGAGGATATAGAACTGCTCTTCAACCGCCAACGACCAGAGATGGAGAAGCGGAACTTTGCCTGACAGCACACCAAAGTATCCGCCTACCTCTCGCCACATGAAGAAGTTAGCCGAGAACACGGTGGAAAAAATCACGCTTCTGAAATATGCAAGTAGCTCCGCTGGCAGCATGACGATCACGCTTGCAAGCGTGGTGACCGCCAAAACAAGAAAGAATGCTGGCGCAAGACGAATGATTCGGCGCTTGTAAAAGTTTTTGAGTGAGAAGCTGCCTTGCCGCATCTCCGCCGCGATGATTTTGGTGATTAGGTAACCAGAAATTACGAAGAATACGTCCACACCGATATAGCCACCCGAAAGCGCTGAAAAGCCAAGGTGATGCACGATGACGAGCAATACTGCAACAGCGCGAAGGCCGTCGATTTCGGGACGGTAGTTTAAATTAATGGTCACAGGAAAAAATGAAGCTGTTTATGCTGCGCCAATTTGACCTAATTGCGCTGTTTTCAACAGCCATACAGCGCCCGTGTAATTACGGTCTCTTGTTTTTGTAATAACGTTGGCAATATCTACATTGATATTGCCTAAGTCGCAAGACTGGTCATCCACCCTAAAATGTCTCGGCTTCGCAGAGCGCCAGCCCCTGCTGGTCTTTGGCAGACAGGCTGGGTGGCGTGGTCAAAGGCCACTCAATAGCAATGTCCTGGTCATTCCAGGCAATGCAGCGCTCATGCTCTGGCGCGTAGTAGTCGGTGGTTTTATACAAAAACTCTGCCGACTCGCTGGTCACCAGAAAACCGTGCGCAAAGCCCGCAGGTATCCAGATCTGCTTGCGGTTGTCTTCGCTCAGTTCCAGGCCGACCCATTTACCAAAGGTAGGTGAACTCTTGCGGATGTCTACCGCCACGTCAAACACCGCCCCGCGCACCACGCGCACCAGCTTGCCCTGGGGCTGCTGGATTTGATAGTGCAGGCCGCGCAGCACGCCCTTGGCGCTGCGGCTGTGGTTGTCTTGCACAAAGTTCAGGTTCAGTCCGGTGGCTTCGTTGAAGGCTTTCTGGTTGAAGCTTTCGAAGAAGAAGCCGCGCGCATCGCCGAACACCTTGGGCTCGATGATGAGTACGTCTGGGATGGTGGTGGGGATTACGTTCATGATGCGATTCGGATGCACTGGATCCCGGGTCAAGCCCGGGATGACAGGAGACTGAGCATATATTGACCATAGCCATTCTTGGCCAGCGGCTGGGCCAGCTTTTCGAGCTGTTCGGACGAGATAAAACCGTTACGCCAGGCAATTTCCTCCGGGCAGGCGATTTTCAGGCCCTGCCTGCGCTCTAGCGTAGCGATGAACTGGCCGGCTTCCAGCAGGCTGTCGTGCGTGCCGGTGTCCAGCCAGATTTTTGGCTCAGCTTGTAGGCGGGTTTGGAGTTGTGTGTATGTTGTCATGTACGCGGGGTCAGTGGTTTTGAGTTTTGAGCACCACCAGGTGTTTGGTTTGCGCGCCTTGTACGGCTGCCAACGGAATGCCTTGATCCAGCGTGACAAACATGCCACGGTTTTTCACCGCAAGTGCCAGTAAATAGGCGTCAGTGATGTGGCGGCCAGTGAGCAAGTTGTTCCACGCCATCAAGCCTGGGCTTAGCAGGCTGACAGCGTCTGGCCAAAAATGATGCGCAGGGTGCTGGGTGGCTTCAGCCAGGCGAGCAGCCACCTCGGCTGCGGGCGCACGGTTGGGGTAAGCGGTTTGCGACAGGATTCGTATGCACCCGTTCTGGGTGAGTGGGCACGACGCCCAACCCTCATCCAGGTGGTCGCTTAACCACTGCGTTGCGGTAGCATGGTGCATGTGGTCGGCATCCAGCAATGCGATAAGCACGTTGACATCCAGCAGCGCGACCATCAAACGCCCTCGGTCTCACGCAGGGCATTGACCTGGTCGTTACTGACCAACACACCACGCGCCGGCAATGGCCTGAATCCACCCACCGTAGGCGCAGACGGCTGTTGATCGACGCGCACCGTCAGTGCCAGTCTCGCAAGGCGAGAAATGACCTGCCCGGCAGTCAGGTGCTCACGTCGGGCCATGTCTTTGGCTGCGAGTAGAACGTCATCTTCAATGTCAATGGTTGTACGCATTTTATTTCACAAGATGTTTTGATGCACTGATTCTAAATCATCAAGTCATCATAGGCGCGAGTCACCGTTCCCACAGCTAGCCTCGATCCATTTATTGGGCGAAAAAGTGAAGCTGTTGGCGCCGGCTTGAAGCCTAAAGGAGTCGAATTCGACCCCTTTAAAGGCGGCGTTGTTGATCTTTTCCCACAGTCCCAGGAACTCAACTGTAGAGCTTGAACTTGGGGCTTATCCAGCTGGCAAACTCAAAGGCGATGTCTTTGTGGGCGTAGGTGCCGCCGTAGCGGCCTGCTTTGGCTATTAAGCCGGTGGCATTGGTGCGGTTGAGCCACTGTTTGACCGACATGGTGAAGCGGTTGAAACCCGCATCTTTTTTAATTTCCTCGAATTCGAGGGAATTAAAAGCCGGATTGTAAATTTCTTCCCAGACCGACAAAAACTCAAGCGTGTTTTTGTTGCGCAGCCAGTTGTCAATAACAG
>JAYVJL010000025.1:0-12930 GCA_043769295.1 Polaromonas sp.
CATCGACAAACTCCGTGCGCAACACAAACTCCCAGCTGCCAAACTGTGCAATCTGTTGAATGTCGCCAAAAGCGGCTACCAGGCTTGGTGTGCAAACAAGATTGTGCCATTGCGCACGCTACGCCAGCAGGAAGAAGCCAAGCTAGTCGCTGCCATCAAAGCCGCGCACTTGCAAGGCAGGGGCGCTTATGGTGCCAAGAGGATTCACGCTGAACTCATCGAGCAAGGCTTCAAAGTCAGTTTAAACCGCATACGTCGTCTCAGAAGACTGCATGGCTGTCGGCGCCGATTGAATATACCCCCGACCTCTATTAGTGGGTCAGCTTTCGGTCGGCGGTAACAGGTAAATATCAGTTTTTATAAATGATTCTTACAATCATTCTAATATTCGTTAGAATGATTGTATGAAAACCATCAAAAACCACCTGTATGAGCAAGTCGCCCGCATCGGCAAAGCCATGGCCAGTCCAAAACGGCTGGAGTTGATTGAACTGCTGTGCCAAGGTGAAAAGACAGTTGAATTATTGGCGGAGCAGGCTGAAATCAGCGTCAAACTGGCCAGCGCGCACCTCAAAGCCCTGCGCCAGGCACACTTGGTGGATACCCGCAAAGACGGCAGATACGTGCTGTACCGCTTGGCAAGTTCCAGTGTGGCGGACCTGTGGGTGGCCCTGCGGACCGAAGCCGAAGAACGCTTGGTCGAGCTGCAGCTCGCGCTGGCATCCATTGTCGCGCATGGTGATGAACTCAAAGGCATGGATCGCGCCACCCTGCTGCAAAAAGCCAAATCGGGTGAGATTTTGATGCTGGACGTCCGACCGCTAGAAGAGTTCGCCAGCGCCCATCTGCCGCACGCCCGCTCCCTTCCCGTAGACGAGCTGCTGAAACGGCTGGCTGAGTTGCCGCAAGACACCCCCGTGGTCGCCTATTGCCGTGGTCCGTTTTGCCTCATGGCCAAGGATGCGGTCGAGCTACTGCGAAAAAACGGCTACCGAGCCTTTCACCTGACCGATGGCGTGGCGGAGTGGCGAGCCCATGGCTTGCCTGTTGATGCGTAATTTGGCAATAACGCTTCAACAAAACCACTTTTCAATTCCCAGCCCCCTTCCCAGCCCCCTATCGCAGATCGCAGAAGACAAGCATGTTTTTCAAACAACGAACCGCCGATAACGCGACTCTTTCCTACTTGTTCGGTTGTGCCAGCCTGACCAAAGCCTTCGCGGTCGATGTTGTCGCCGGGGACGAAGACTGGTTCATCCAGGAAGCCGGGAAAGCAGGCGCAGTGATCACCCATGTCATCGACACCCATGTGCATGCGGATCACTACTCTGGTGGGCCCGGGTTGGCTCATCGGGTGGGCGCACCGTATTGCCTGCACGAAAGTAACCGAGGGCGAGTGTCGTTTGATTTCGCGGCCTTGAGCGATGGCCAGCGCCTGGACGCCGGCAACGTGGTGGTTGATGTACTGCACACGCCGGGCCACACCCCTGACAGCATTTGCCTGCTCGTACGCGACCTGCGTCGCGGTGACGAGCCGTGGTTTGTCATCACCGGCGACACCCTGTTTGTCGGCGCCGTCGGTCGGCCCGACCTGGCAGGACGCGAGCGCGAAATGGCAGCGCAACTGTATGACACACTGCACAGCAAGCTGCTTACCTTGCCGGCGGACCTTGAAATTTATCCTGGGCACCAGGCTGGCAGTGCGTGTGGGGTTGGCCTGTCAGGCAAGCCTGCATCTACCCTCGGCTTCGAGAAGCGCTTCAACCCGATGTTGTCGATGACGCGTGAGGCCTTTGTCGATGCGCTTACTGCCGACATTCCGCCGCCTTCCGCTGACATGGCGCGCATCGTTGAAGCCAATCTGCGCGGCGTCGTCCCTGATCTCGCGCACCTATGAAGGCGATGACCATGGACTACGGCATTCGCGTCAACCTGCGTCAGGTCCTGCAGCACTTACTGCAGGTGTTGTTGGTGGGCATGACCATCGGGATGATGCGCACCGTGGTGCCGGCGCTGGCGGAGACCGAGTTTGGTGTACCGCGTGGCTCCTTCATGCTGCTGGTGGCCTTTGTCGTGGCGTTCGGCTTTGTCAAGGGTACCATGAACTTCGTCGCTGGCCGACTGGCCGAGCGCCTCGGCCGCAGGCGGGTGCTATTGATAGGCTGGCTAGTGGCGCTGCCCATTCCAGCGTTGATCTACTTTGCCAGCTCATGGAACTGGATCGTGCTGGCGACCATTTTGCTCGGCGTGAACCAGGGCCTGACGTGGTCGATGACGCAGACCGCCAAGCTCGACATCACCCGGGCAGACCAACGGGGGCTGGTGATCGGGCTGAACGAATTTTCCGGATACGTGGGCGTGGCCCTTGCTGGCGTCATCACAGGCTACGCAGCGTTTTTGTTCGGTCCGCGCGCGGGCCTGCTGTGGTTTGGCAGTGCGGTGATTGGGTTGGCAACGCTGCTCGCGTGGCTGGCTGTGATTGAAACGCTGCCTTGGGCCCATACCGAAGTCAAACGCCATGCGGCAACGGCTTCTGCACAAGGCTTTCAGCCACGCTACCCATCCAATGTCAGCGAGACACCTACGACAGGCGAGGTGTTTGCGCTGATGAGTTGGCGTGATCGCCGCATGGCCGCGTTGTGCCAGGCTGGCATGGTGGAGAAGTTTGTCGACGCTCTCGTTTGGGTGTTCTGGCCCGTCTATTTGCACCAGCAGGGCGTGAGCCTGCCTAGCATCGGCTGGATTGTGGGTGTGTATGGTTTCACATGGGGTGGCGCGCAACTCTTCACCGGGAAACTGTCAGATCGTGTGGGACGGCATCGCCTGAACTATGTGGGCATGTGGGTCTGTGGTGCGGGCGTGGCCCTGATGCCATTTGGCACAGATGCCGTGTGGTGGAGCGCGTCCGCCGCCATCACGGGCTTTGGCATGGCGATGCTGTACCCCAATCTGAGCGCTGCTGTCGCGGATATTGCGCATCCAAACTGGCGCGCCTCGGCCATCGGCATCTATCGTTTTTGGCGCGATTTGGGTTATGGCATCGGGGCTTTGGGTCTGGGTGCGACAGCTGCAATGGGTGGACAAATTGAGGGCGCCTTCTGGTTCGTATCGATTGCCATGCTTCTTTCTGGCGCAGTCCTCTACCACTGGGGCGAGGAAACCCATCCGCGGCTCAACCCCGCGCGCTGACGTTCAACCATCACTTTTTAACAGGAAACAATGAAATGAAACTGACTACATTAGCCGGCATATCCCGCCGAACAGCACTTGCAGCATCGTTTGTAGCCTTATCCGCGAGTTTGCCGATGGTCGCATTAGCCCAAATGAATAAAGCGGCTGCCGAGGCTGTGGAGTCGTATTTTGAATTTATTGATTACAACGGTGGCACCATCGCGACCACGCAGATCCCGGCCGAGGACTGGAAAAAGTTTCATGTGATTGATGTGCGTGACGCGGGACAATTTGTCAAAGAACACATCCCCGGCGCCGTCAACATTGAATGGCGCAAGGTGTTTGCCGAGCGCACCAAGTTGCCGAAGAACAAAACAATTTTGATGTATTGCAACACGAGCTCATTTTCAGCGCAGGCTGCGATGGCGCTGCGCATGGACGGGTATGAGAACGTCGTCGTCTTGCATGGCGGCATAGAAGAATGGAAGCGGCAAGGTGGTTTTGAAGCCTCCAAGCGCGCAGTTACGCACCAGTCCGTAATATAGGAGACGGAAGGTGTCATGAAAAATGAGCGGACAAGACGTCTATTTTTCTTCACATCTTGCAGTTGCTAATTGATGCGAATCTCCAACTTCTCGCCCGCTCGTAGCGGATTGCGTGCAACCCCTATGCGCTTGACATAGCTCCAAACCAACTCATCTGGGTTCAGGTCGGGCGCGTAGCCGGGAAGAACGTGCATCGTCAGGCGTTCTTGGGTGCTGGCGATGTATTGCCTCACGGCGAGTGTTTTGTGCGCTGTCAAACCATCGACGATCAAGCGCACCGCGCGTTTTCGTCCCCGCATCATACTTTTGAGAAGTCTCACAAACAGCTCTGCCGTTGGTGCCCCCTGGTAGGTGGCAAACCAGAATCCGCCCTTGGCATTGACCGCTGAGGCTGCCCACAGCCGTCACCCCCAGCGAGACGCCAAACTTCTGCTCGATCAGGGTGGCTGCGATTTGCCTGGTCCACAGCCCAAACCTTACTGGCGCGGTTCTTTGCCGTTGATCCAGCGAAAGACCTGAGCTTGTTGCTTGGGCGTCAATTTGCATGGGCGTCCAATGGCCGGGCGGGAGGCGAGTGCCAACTCCAACTCCAACTTGGATAGTTGCCCGTTTTGCCATTTAGTGCGGGAAAACTTTTTGTCATCGCTAGAGCGTGAGCAACATTTGACTGTCGTGCAAGTGGACATGCGTAAGTCAACTGCCATTAAAGATCTGCAAGATCGTCGCACCACGCACGACCAACCCACCAGAACCTGGGCATCAAAGTAGCCCCCACTCTTTTATTTTTTGGTAAAAATGGCAGCGAAGTTGCTGAGCGGCTGGCGGGTGTATCGGTGCCTGCTTTTTACGGTGCGTACTTACAAGAGCGCATCTACAAAGCGCTACTATCTTTTGCCTAGATCTTTAAACAAAAACCCTGTCCAACCATGTGGGCCGGTTGGGGCTTTGATACCAAAGGGCAGGCTACTTCGCCTGGTCTAGGTACTTGGTCAGGCGGTCTTTGTTCATGGCCAAAGTTTTGCTGTAGGTGGCGGCTTCTTTTTTAGCTTCGTCCAGGTTGGTGGCCTTGCCCACTTGGATCACGCCCACCATGGCCATTGGCTTGTGCGGGTCGCACTGGTACATGTAGACGCCTTCTTCGCTCAGCGTGACAACGATTTCTTCGTCTGGCTTGCCTTTCCAGCCTTTAGCACCTTTAGGTGCAAAAAAGGATGCGCTATTGTGCGATGCATCAGTCTTGATGAACTTGACGGTATCTCCTTTGGCGGCCTTCACAAAACCTGGCTCAAAAACCATAATGCCGTCTTTTCCGCTGTTAAGCATTTTTATTTGATGTTCTGCTGCGAATACGCCTGAAGCCAGGAATGCGCCAATAGCCAACGTAACGAGTTTTTTCATATCTAGTACCTATGTATAAAGTTTGATAAAAATGGATCTGCACGATTTTTTTTAACCGCAACAGCGAACACGCGTAATAACCATGCTCTATTACATAACGTTAGAGTAATATTAAATGGCTTAAGTAGTAACCCTACATTGACCACGGGTAGAGTGTAGGTGTTGTCTTTGATAAAGCGCGTGGGCCGCGGTGGTACGGTGCCTTCCAGGCGTTTTTTCGGCATCTTCGAACCCGCCATATGCTCGCCAGAGCGTGCCTTCATGTCTGCTTTGGCTTTGGCGTTGGCGATAATCTCGATGCCCTGCGCTGCAAAATAGCCGCAGGCAAAATGTCCGTCGCCAACGGACTTGAACTCATGTCAACCGAATGGACTAGTCCGTAAAGTGACAGACAGGTTCAGGCGATGGACAGGGCTTTGGGAAGTGAGAGGGATATAAACATGGTGATTAATTTAGAGAACCGGTACGCTGTCACTGACCGAGCCGCGCAGCATCATGCGCGCATAAAAACGTGCCAGCACGGGGTATTTATCTTGCCAACTAAAATCATCGGCATAGCGCAGCCCGACATAGCCCAGAGCGCTCACTACAGCGATGTCAGCCAAGCTGAGGGTGTTGCCGTGAAAGTAGTCTCGCTCGCCCAGCTCGTTGCTCAACACTTGCAGGCTACGGTGAATTTTGCTGAACTGGCGCGCTACCCAGTCGGGATATTGCAACTCGGCAGGGCGCTTGCGGCGCTCGGCAAAGATGCAGAGTGCTGCATCCATCACACCATCGGCCAATGCTTCTAGGCGTTTCACAGCAATGCGCGCTCGAAACTCTGATGGCACGAGCGGATTGACTGCGCTTACACCATCCAGGTATTCCACAATCACGCGCGAGTCAAACAGTGCGATGCCATCGGCCATCACCCAGACGGGTACTTTGCCCAAGGGGTTAATGGCAATGGCTTTGGTGTCTGCATTCCACGGCACATCCAGCACGGGTGTAAAGGGCACTTGCTTTTCGACGGCGGCTATGCGCACTTTGCGGGCATAGGGGCTTGTGGTGGAGTAGTAGAGTTGTTCTGGGCGAGAGGGGGTCATGTAGGTTTTGGTCTTGAGTTTTGAAAAAGATTATGTCACACTGTTGTTTTTTATTATGAGATGCTTATATGTCTACTTTAGTCGCACGTTGGATATGTATGGCTGCGTGTATGGTGGGTGCCACGGCCTTTGCCCAAGAGCCTTTGATTTTTAAAGGTGCCGATCTTGGGTTAGGCGAAAAATTGATGGCAGAGCACAAATGTGTGGCTTGTCACATTCAAAAAGTGGGGGTAACGGCACTGCTATCTATCGCCCACTAGGGCGTATCAGCACTGCGGGGTTTTTGCGCGGTATGGTAGATCAATGCAATACAGAGTTGAACTTGGGGCTGTTTCCTGATGAAGTCAATGCAGTGGCAGCAGTGCTGAACCGAGATCACTATAGGTTTAAACAATCGCCCTGAAATGCCTGCGAAAGCGCGAAAGAAGTGGATAGAAAATCGCCACTGACACTCTGGCAAGCTGAACAGCCCGAGACCTGTTTGTGGAACTCTTGTTGAGCTAAGCGGCTCAGGGCCGCACGTAAGACCAACCTTCACCTTGGCGGCGCATGATCTGCACCACGCCTGCGGGCACAAAGTTGGCCCCCGCGATGATTTCAGATCTGCTCATTTTGAGAGTGCGCAAGGTGTTCTCGCAGGCCACTACGGCAATGCCCGATT
This sequence comes from Polaromonas sp., assembly GCA_043769295.1. Lineage (GTDB taxonomy): Bacteria > Pseudomonadota > Gammaproteobacteria > Burkholderiales > Burkholderiaceae_C > Aalborgiella. The sequence goes on from JAYVJL010000025.1 coordinate 6,861, forward strand.
TCATGGCCTCGCTGACGCGCGAGTTGGCTACGGAATCGAACTTAATCATATTGATACCAGGGCCAAAAGCAACAATTTCAATGTCCACATTGGTGGCACCAAGCTCGTCTTGCACGTTTTTGGCGTTGTTCAAAGCCATGTTCCACTTGGCTGGGTCAGCTTCGCTCATCTGAAGCAGTAGTTTTTGGCGTTTTGTGGCGGTGGCCAACGCAGGTTGCGCGCAACCTGCTACTAATAATGTAGTGGACAACAGGCCTAGCAAGGCGGATCGTTTGAGCATTTGGATTTGTCTCCATTGTAAATATAAATTACCGCTTATATTTTACACACTTTAGTTCATCGCTTTCAATTTTTTGAAGATGGATTCCAATGTCGCAAAAACTGCTTGACCAAAGCCGACTCACCTCTTTTCAGGATGAAGTAACGAAACGCCTCTGTTGCAGGCGACAGCATTTTAGACAGCGTATGCACGCAGTTCCATTTGTGTATCACGGGCGCGCCCTCAACAGGGATGACTTTGAGTAACTGGTGATTCAGCTCCAAGCCAATGGTGTGCAATGACAAAAAGCTAATCCCCATTCCTGTCATCACCGCTTGCTTGATGATCTCGTTTCAATCGGCTTCCATGGCGATATTGCGTTCAATCGTTTGGAGCTGCAAAAATTTCTCTAGCGCAGCCTGTGTACCCGATCCTTGCTCGCGGCTGATAAACAGCTCGCTCAGCAAGCTCATCACGCTGACCTCGTCTTGGCTAGCTAAAGGATGGCCTGGCGCAGCGATGAACACGTGCGGGTGCGCCGCGAACAGCTCGGCACGGGTAGCCATCTTCTCAGGCGGGCGGCCCATTACCGCAATATCCACCTCGCTGCGCTCCAGCAAGTTCACCAGATGCACACGGTTGCCCCCCCCTGTGTCAGACTAGTTGTCGCCTCTAATGAATTTACTCTTAGAGTCTCAAACAACAATGAAATCCCAATATTCAGAAGAATTTATCGAGCAGGCGCTGGTCAAGCTGCCGTCCCGTGGGAGCCGTTCGGTTAAGTCCGTAGCGCAAGAATTGAATGTGAGTTACCACACGGCAAAAAATTGGTTAAAGCGAGGGTCGACAGTTAAGGCGGGGCTTGGGACACGGGAACTGCGCACCCTCACAGAGCGCAGCAACATCATCGCCCTGGTGGGCCAGGCCATCTAAGACGGGGCACGCCAGGACCGCGCCTGCGAGGCGATCTCCTTAAGCGAGCGCACCGTGCAGCGCTGGCAGCGTGACCAATCCCGGGGGGGATCAGCGGCCCATTCGCGCGCAGGAGCCCAAGAACGCGCTAAGTGTGCAGGAACGCCAAACCGTGCTGGCAGTGGCCCAGTCTGATGAGTTTGGGCATCTCTGTCCCAGCCAGATCGTTCCCCGGTTGGCCGACCAGGGACATTACGTGGCCTCTGAATCGACGTTTTACCGCGTCCTCAGCGCTGCAAACCAGCTCCAGCACCGCGGGGCCGAGCGGCCTCGTACAAAGCGCAGCAAGCCTCGCGCACTTCTCGCCACAGCACACCAACAGTTGTTCAGTTGAGACATCACGTACTTGCCCACTCTGGTGATAGGGAGCTACTTTTACCGGTACCTGTTTTTGGATATTTTTAGCCGCAAGATTGTGGGATGGCAGATCTACGACAGCGAAAGCAGCGAGCTCGCGGGCGAGGTGATGCTGCATTCGGACAACGGTAGTGCGATGAAGGGCGCCACGATGCTGGCCACCTTGCAGCATCTGGGCGTGGTGCCAACGTTCCCCTCGGTGTGCAACGACAATCCCTACTCGGAATCAGTAGTGTCCGGTGGACGTAGCCCGGTTTTGAGATAAAGCCAATAACCACGGGGGTTAGCGGCCGATTTTATTTGGTGCAGATTTGAATGTCGATGCGAGTTTTGTGAGTAGTTTCCCCAGATTGACTTTTTCGGGGATTGTCCATGAATCTTGGCAAGACGCTTTTCTCGCAGTTGATGGAGTTTGTGCCTTGGACCAGTTTCGCACGCATCGTAGCCCGTTACTCTGGGGACGCCCGGATCTCGGCGTTGCCCAGCACCGAGCACTTTCACATCATGGCCTACGCGCAGTTGACCTGGCGCGAATCCTTGCGCGACATCGAGGCCACCTTGGGTGCCAACCCCACCAAGCTCTACGCGATGGGACTGCGCCAAGCAGTGCGTCGCTCCACGCTGGCCGATGCCAACGAGCGACGAGACTGGCGCATCTGGGCTGACTTCGCTGCGGTCTTGATTCGTCGTGTCAACAAGCTCTATGCCGACGGGCCGCTGGGACTGGATATCAATATACTCAATATACCCAATATACCCAATATACCCAATATTTTGCCGTTCGAAGTTGGGGCCTTCTACATCATGGACCGGGGCTACTTGGACTTTGCACGGCCGTACGCAATGCATCAGGCAGAGCCTTCTTCGTCACCCGCACCAAGTCCAATTTCAATGCAGGCACGTGTATTCGGCCAGCGTGGACAAAGCCAATAGCATGGTGTGCGACCAGACGGTGGCGCACAATGGGCATTACAGTGCACGCGACTATTCCGAGCACCTGCGAATCAAGCGTTTTTGGGCAACAGCGAGAACGCCGTGAAGATGCAGGTCTGGTGTGCCATCGCCACCTATGTGCTCATCGCCATTGTTAAAAAGGAGTTGCAACTCAAATCCTCGCTCTACACTTGTTTACAGATTTTGTCGGTCTCGGTTTTCGAGAAAACCCTGATTTCATGCGCCTTGCAGACCGATGACTACAAAACACAACTACCACCCGACGCTAATCAATTGATTTTGCTGGAGTTTTGACCGGACAGTAGTGGCTGAAACGCAAAATGCACGCTTGCTGAATAGCTGGCTCGGTGTCATGCCTTGATGTTGGCAACAGAATTCGCTGATTGTTACTGAAGGCGCGTACTTCGCCTCGCTTGGAAATTAGCAAATGACTTGATAAAGTATTATCATGCTCCCTATATCAATCGTCACTTATTTATACAAAGGACTACATGAAAACTGCACATGATCTGGTGAGCGCCGCCAAAGCCCGCATTCAGGAGGTTTCCATCACTGATGCGGAGCAAGCCATTCGCGATGCCGATGTTTTGCTGGATGTGCGCGAGGTGGATGAATTTGCAGCGGGGCACTTACCAGGCGCTGTCCATGCCTCACGCGGCATGCTGGAGTTCAAAATGAGTGGCAACCCCGCGCTGAGCGCCCGTGACATCAGTATCGTGCTGTACTGCAAAACCAGCGGTCGTGCCGCCTTGGCCGCCTGCGCCTTGCATGACATGGGCTACCTGAATGTCAAATCCATCAGCGGTGGATTTGACGCATGGACGGCTGCGGGAAAATCGGTCGTCAAACCCAGCTTGCCGACTTTTGAATGACAAGATTCAAAATAGCGGCAACATCGACACCAGTAAACCTCATGCAAGAACCTGAAATCACCTCTTTTTTTGATCCAGACACGTTTACTGTGACGCACATCGTGTCCGATCCCGCCACAAGATGTGCGGCCATTATCGACAGCGTATTGGACTACGACCCCAAGTCGGGCCGCATATCATATGCCAGTGCGGATAAGGTCGTCAGTCACGTTCTGCGAAAAGGATTGACCGTCGCATGGCTGCTGGAGACACATGCCCACGCAGACCACCTGTCTGCTGCGCCCTATCTCAAGGAAAAGCTGGGCGGAAAAATCGCCATCGGACGTCATATTTGTGATGTTCAGGGCGTTTTCAAAAATGTCTTCAATGCCAAGGATTTGGACACCCAGGGTACACAGTTCGATCATTTGTTTGACGATGGCGAAACATTCAAGATCGGCTCGCTCAATGTGCACGTCTTGCACACACCGGGCCACACACCCGCCTGCCTGACTTACATCGTCGGAAAACATGCCTTTATCGGGGACACGCTCTTCATGCCTGATTACGGCTCTGCACGCTGTGATTTTCCTGGTGGTGATGCGGCGACGCTGTATCAATCGATCAAAAAAATGTTGTCACTGGCACCAGAAACCCAGCTCCACTTGTGTCACGACTATCCCCCCAAAGAGCGCGAACCCGCTTGGGTGACCACCGTCGCAGAACAGCGTGCGAATAATATCCATGTGCATGACGGCATCACCCAGACCGAGTTTGTCAACATGCGCACGGCACGCGACAAAACCTTGTCCATGCCTGTACTCATCCTGCCGGCTATTCAGGTCAACATTCGTGCAGGCCGCTTGCCTGCACCCGAAGACAACGGCGTGGTCTACCTAAAGATTCCAATCAACGCTCTTTGATTACTTGGCACCCGCCAAGACCCATTTGGCAAGTGTCAATGCGTCCGCATCGGACAAAGCGGCTTGTGCTGGCATGGGGATCGGGCCGTATTTGCCTGAACCGCCAGCTTTGATACTTGCGGCCAGTTTAGCGGCGTAATCATTTTCTTTGGCGTACTTTTCGACCACAGCCTGGTAGGCTGGGCCCACCAGTTTTTTGTCAACGGCGTGGCAGGCCATACAGGCATTTTTTTGTGCCATAGCCAAATTGGCATAGGCAGGCCCAATTGCGCCCAACAAGGCGACGGAAACGACGATAACTTTGAAATTCATTTTTTTTGATGCCATGGTTTGTCTCTTATAAAAAATCGGTTTATATATCGTTACATGCTTAATTACACATATATAGCCTGCGGGATTTTATCTGCTTTCGGGAAATAAAAGCTAGTGTTTACCCTGGTTTTACGTGTTCCCGCCCTTTCAAACTAGTAGCGCTTGGCCATTTCATCCATCGCCACTGGTTTGATCTTGCTGCCCTGCCCTGCACAGCCAAAGGCCTCAAAGCGTAGTTTCACAATGCCGCGCGCTGCGTTCTTGGCAGCCAGCAAGGCCTTGCGGGGGTCAAATTCACTCTTTTGTTGCGCAAACACCTGGCGCATCGCGCCGGTCATGGCCAGGCGGATGTCGGTGTCGATGTTGATTTTGCGCACACCGTTTTTGATGCCGCGCTGGATTTCTTCCACCGGCACGCCATAGGTTTCTTTGATGTCACCGCCAAACTGACGAATGATGGCCAGCCACTCCTGCGGCACGCTACTGGAGCCATGCATGACCAGATGGATGTTGGGGATTTGCGCATGGATGGCGGCAATGCGGTCCATGGCCAAAATGTCGCCCGTGGGTTTGCGGGTGAATTTGTAGGCACCGTGGCTGGTGCCAATCGCAATCGCCAAGGCATCCACGCCTGTTTTTTCAACAAAGTCTTTCGCTTGTACAGGATCGGTCAGCATCATGTCGTGGGTCAGCTTGCCTTCTGCGCCGGAGCCGTCTTCTTCGCCTGCTTCACCGGTTTCTAGCGATCCCAAACAACCCAATTCGCCTTCGACCGACACACCAATCGGGTGCGCCATCTCGCAGACTTTACGCGTTACGGCAACGTTGTACTCGTAACTCGCAGGTGTTTTGGCGTCTTCCATCAGGGAACCGTCCATCATCACGCTGGTAAAACCCGAACGGATGGACTGGATGCACACCGCCGGCGATGCGCCGTGGTCTTGATGCACCACCACGGGCACGTCAGGATGCGTCTCCACCGCAGCTAGCATCATGTGGCGCAAATAGGCCTCCCCCGCGTACTTGCGTGCGCCGGCAGAGGCTTGCAGGATGACGGGGCTGTCTGTCTCCTGCGCCGCTTCCATGATGGCGAGGATTTGCTCGAGATTGTTGACATTGAAAGCCGGAACGCCGTAGCTGTTGGCTGCTGCGTGGTCGAGCACTTGTCTAAGGGATACGAAAGCCATGAATGTCTCCTGATGGTTCTAAATAGTGTTGAAATGGTTAAAAATGCTGAAAAATTGGTCAAATAATGCCCAAATATGACTCTAGCCGGCGTATTTATTGCCTAAGTAGCTATCATATTTGTATTGTTCTTTGGGTTACAGTTTGTACTTAACCCGCCGCCCGCTGGTGCAAAATCTCAAACGCTGGCAGGGTCTTGCCTTCCAGAACCTCCAGGAAAGCGCCGCCTCCGGTCGAGATGTAACCCACCTTGTCCT
>JAYVJL010000026.1:0-22778 GCA_043769295.1 Polaromonas sp.
CTGAGGTAATTGACTTCCTGAAACGCCTCGCGGTCACGGGTGTCGCTGGCCACGTCGCCGACAAAGAGGACCATGGGCGTGGAATCCTGAAAAGCCGTATGCACACCAATCGACGCATTGGTCGCCCCCGGCCCGCGCGTCACAAAGCATACGCCGGGGCGACCGGTGAGTTTGCCAGCGGCTTCGGCCATGAAAGCCGCGCCACCTTCTTGCCGGTTAATCACGAACTGGATCTCAGGGTAGGCATGGAAGCCATCCAACACTGCCAAAAAACTCTCACCCGGAACGCCGAAGGCGTGCGTCACCCCTTGGGCTACGAGGCATTCGACCAACAAATGGCCAGCTAATTGTGTTGTCATGCTGTCCAGTCTCTTTTTATGCTGTACCTGTTTGCTGCTTGCTGCTTGTTGTCCCTGTACGGTGCCCCACGCCTCTGGCAAAGCCAATACTGACCAGCAGCACGAAAGCCACGCCGTACAAACAAGCGCTGTAGAGTTGTCTGTCCATCAACGCGCCAAAAATCAAGGGTGCTACCGCAAAGCCCACATCGAAACCCGAGTAAACCGTGCCATACATGCGGCCCGATGCGCCTTTGGGCGTTGCGTTTTTAACCATCATGTCGCGGCTGGGGTTGCCAATACCCACTACAAAACCTGTAGCAGCCAAGGCAATCATGGTGCCGACTGCACCTAAAATGCCAGTGGCACACAGCATCAGCAAAAATGCACCGGCTGCATAGCAGACCATGATCGCATTGTCGCTGCTCACGCCGCGTCTGGTTTGGCTGGACGCGATAAACCCACCCACCAAGATGCCCAATGCACCGCACAGCAAATAAGCGGTCAGCGTCAGTGTGGCCATTTCAAAACTGATGTTATGCAGGGCTTTGAGGATGGGGACAGAGAAGCTTTGCACCATCGCCAATGTCACGGTGGACAGCATGAAAAACCCAAAACACCACCACACGACGGGGAGCTTTAGAAACGCAAAATCACTTTCTTTTTTGATGCCATGTTGATGGTTGTCATTTTTTGCATCATGGCGTACCACCTCCGTCAAAAAACTCTCGCGGTTAAGCCACAAAATCAACAAAACCACCGCATACAACAGTGCGGCTACTAAATAAGCGTTGCGCCAACCAACCAGCGACGTCAAACCAAGATAAAACAAGGGCGCAAGTGCCCAACCCAAGCTGCCTGAAATACCATGGGTGCTGAATGCATGCCCCAAACGCGGTTGCGACACGCGTTGGTTCAATATCGTGAAATCGCAGGGATGAAACGGCGAATTACCCAGCCCCGCCAAAGCAGCAGCCACGATCAACCCACTGTAGCCCTGTGCTGATGCAGCCACAAGAGCAGCCAGCAGAAACACGCCAATGGCTGAAAACAACACAGGCCGTGCGCCCACACGATCGACCCAAAACCCCGACAAGGCTTGCCCGACGCCAGAAACGATGAAAAAGACGGTGACCAAGAACCCGAGTTGCGAGAAACTCAGTGCAAACTCTTTTTGAAACACTGGGAACAAGGGCACCAGCAGCATGTGCGAGAAGTGCGACACGGCATGCGCCATGCTGACCAAGCCGATGATTTTGGCGTCTTGCGACAGCGGGACAGATTCAAAATCAACTGTGGCAGCTAAAGTGTCAATACTCATGCCATGATGATAACAAGCCTGCCTAGGCTGTGCTGTCGCAAACGGTCATTAAAATACGCTTCTATTTACTTGAATACAAATTGTCCTGGGGCGTGAATTGGGTCTACGCTCACCGCAATACTGCTCTTGGGCAAGAATTTCCCCTCCAAAATCAATTTGGACAACGGATTTTCTATCCGCTGCTGTATCGCGCGTTTCAAAGGTCGTGCGCCAAACACAGGGTCAAAACCGACTTTGGCCAGTTCAGCCAGCGCTGCAGCTGACACGTCCAGAGTCAACTCCATCTTCGCCAAACGCGCCTGCAAAATTTTGAGCTGGATGGCCGCAATAGACTCAATTTCTTTGACGCCCAGCGCGTGGAACACCACGGTTTCGTCGATCCGATTCAAAAATTCGGGACGGAAATGGTCTTTCAATTCATCCCACACCGCTTCTTTGATGTCATCGTAGGGCTTGCCCACCATGGCTTGAATTTTGTGCGAGCCGATGTTGCTGGTCATCACGATCACGGCGTTTTTGAAGTCCACGGTGCGCCCTTGGCCATCTGTCAAACGACCATCATCCAGCACCTGCAAGAGCACATTGAACACATCAGGGTGCGCTTTTTCCACTTCGTCCAGCAAAATCACGCTGTAGGGTTTGCGGCGCACGGCTTCAGTCAAATAGCCACCCTCCTCGTACCCCACGTAGCCCGGTGGTGCGCCAATCAAGCGTGCAACGCTGTGCTTTTCCATGAACTCACTCATGTCGATACGGATCAAGTGGTCTTCGGAGTCAAACAAAAAACCAGCCAAAGCTTTGCACAGCTCGGTTTTGCCCACGCCAGTGGGGCCAAGGAACAAGAACGAACCTGTCGGGCGGTTCGGGTCAGACAAGCCAGCACGAGAGCGGCGAATCGCGTTCGCTACCGCCGTGATCGCCTCTTCCTGCCCCACCACGCGGTCATGCAGCTTGACTTCCATTTGCAACAACTTGTCGCGCTCCCCTTGCATGAGCTTGCTCACAGGGATGCCCGTCGCCCGCGCGACGACTTCGGCGATTTCTTCAGCGCCGACTTGGGTACGTAGCAACCTCGGAGCGGAACCCCCGCCTTTTTCTTCAACCGCTTGCGCTTCTTTCAAACGCTTTTCCAGCTCAGGCAGCTTGCCGTATTGCAGCTCGGCCACTTTGTTGAAATCACCTTTGCGCTTCAAGTCCTCGATCTGGAATTTAACCTTCTCCATGTCTTCCATGACCGTTTTGGAACCCTGCGCTTGCGCTTTTTCAGCCTGCCAGATTTCATCCAGGTCGGAGATTTCCTTTTGCAAGGTCAAAATTTCTTCTTCAATCAAACCAAACCGTTTTTGCGAAGCTTCGTCTTTTTCGCGCTTAACGGCTTCACGTTCAATCTGCAGCTGAATCAAACGGCGGTCCAGCTTGTCCATCACCTCGGGTTTGGAATCCAGCTCAATCTTGATTTTGGACGCAGCTTCGTCGATCAAGTCAATCGCCTTGTCTGGTAAAAATCGGTCGGTGATGTATCGGTGGCTCAATTCAGCGGCAGCGACAATCGCAGGGTCGGTGATTTGCACGCCGTGGTGCACTTCGTACTTTTCTTGCAAGCCGCGCAAGATGGCGATGGTCGCCTCGACTGTAGGCTCGCCCACCAAAATTTTCTGGAATCGGCGCTCCAACGCCGCGTCTTTTTCAATGTATTTGCGATATTCGTCCAGTGTGGTTGCGCCCACACAATGCAACTCACCCCGGGCCAAAGCCGGTTTGAGCATGTTGCCGGCGTCCATCGCGCCTTCAGCCTTGCCGGCGCCTACCATGGTGTGCAGTTCGTCGATGAAGACAATGGTTTGGCCTTCGTCTTTGGCCAAATCTTTCAGCACGGTTTTTAGGCGTTCTTCAAACTCGCCGCGAAATTTGGCACCCGCCAACAGCGCCGCCATGTCCAAGCTCAACACCCGTTTGCCTTTGAGTGATTCAGGCACTTCACCCGCCACAATGCGCTGCGCCAAACCTTCGACAATCGCCGTTTTGCCAACACCGGGTTCGCCAATCAGCACCGGGTTGTTTTTGGTTCGGCGCTGCAGCACCTGAATAGCGCGACGGATTTCATCGTCGCGGCCGATCACCGGGTCCAGCTTGCCCATGCGGGCGCGCTCGGTCAGGTCGATGCAGTATTTTTTGAGGGATTCACGCTGGTCTTCAGCGTCGGCGCTGTCCATGTTTTGGCCGCCACGCACGGCATCAATCGCAGACTCCAGCGACTTGCGGTTCATGCCATTGGCTTTGGCCAGCTTGCCCAAGTCGCCTTTGAAATCGCACAAGGCGAGCAAAAACAACTCGCTGGCGACAAACTGGTCGCCGCGCTTCATGGCTTCTTTTTCCGTGCTTTGCAGCAAACTGAGCAAATCGCGCCCGGGTTGCACGAGCTCCTGACCCTGCACTTGCGGGAGTTTTTTGATCTGCTCGTCCGTACCCGCCAGCAAGGCGGCCACATTCACGCCTGCACGTTGCAACAGCGCCTTCGGCCCTTCGTCCTGGCGCAGCATGGCCGCCAACAAGTGGGCTGGCTCGATATAAGGATGATCCTGTCCCACAGCCAAGCTCTGTGCCTCGCTCAGAGCTTCTTGAAATTTAGTGGTTAATTTATCCGCACGCATGTCGATAACTCCTGAAAATGTTCTGAATTACCCCTTACGTAGTGATGGGTATTCAAAATTCAAGATTAGCGCTTTTGATCCAGGACATGTGTAGGACAAACACGTCAAGTCCGCCCAAGTCTGTCCAATTGTGTTCAAGTCAAAACAACATGCAGCGGGTCGTAGGAATACAGCCACTCGGTGCGGGATTTGCCAATATCTTTGTCGCGAAAAGCCTTGCGCATCTCGTCTTCATCCTCGATGCGGTAGAGCCCCCTGCTCTCGGTTGATTCGTTGACAATCCGTGCCGTACGCACAAGCCGGTTGCGCTGGTAGCGCTGCAAAGCCTCAGATATATCCACATCCGCACCATCTTCAAGACAACGCGCCAGAACAGCGGCATCTTCAATGGCCATCGCCGCGCCAGACGCCATATAGGGTAGCGTCGGATGGGCGGCATCCCCCAAAAGCGTGACCTTTCCAGTACTCCAGTTGGAGACGGGTGGGCGATTGTTCAAGGCGTACCGGTAGCAGCTGTCCTTGTCGATGGCATCAATAACGGTCTGAATCGTCGGGTTCCAGCCCTCAAAATCAGTCTTCAACTCGGCCCACGGTCGCTTTTGCGTCCATGACTCCGTTTCAGCCTGCGCATGCTCCACCAGGCCAACAAAGTTCATCAGCGTACCCGCCCGCAGGTAGTACATGACGGCATGCTTTTTGGGACCGCACCACACGGTTGACACCCGCTGCATGATGCCTTTGGGCAGGCGCTCCACCGGAACGACAGCGCGCCAAGCAATGTCACCCGTATAGCTGACTGGCGTTTCGCCCAGAATCTGTGTCCGTATGGCTGATTTGATACCATCAGCACCAATCAGCACATCGCCTTCGACCTGCGTGCCATCGGCCAACTTCATCGTCACGCCGTCCGCTGACTCCTCAAAGCCTGTAGCCATCGCGTTCAAGATGATGCAATGGGGGTCCAACCCGCTTACCTTGCGCGCCAGAAGCGCGTGCATGTCTGCGCGGTGTACGTGGTAGTAAGGGGCGCCGTGGACCGTTTCGTGGGCAGTACCAAGTGGGATTTGATGCATCAGCTCGGCCGTATCGAAGCGCCTGAAATCAAAAGATTGAGGACGTACGGCGACTTTGTCGAGTTCATCACGCAAGCCAAGGTCATACAAAACCTTGACTGCGTTGGCACTGCTTTGAATGCCGGCACCGACTTCCCCCAGCGCTGCCGCCTGCTCATAGAGGCGAACCTTGAAGCCTTTTTTCAGCAGGCAAGCCGCTGCAGTCAAACCACCAATGCCCGCACCGGCAATCAAGATGCGGATGTCTTTTTTCATCATGGCAGATCAATCCGCCGTGATTTTTTGGGATTTGATCAACTGGGCCCAGCGTTTGGCGTCCTTGTCCACCAAACGCTGAAACTCAGCAGGCGAACTGCTGCTGGGGTCCATGCCCTGGGTTTGAAAAGCTTTTTTGACCTCATCGGTCAGCAAAATATCTTTGATCTCTTTGTTGAACAGGGCGACCAAATCGGCTGAAGTACCCGGTGGCGCAAAGATGCCGTACCACATATCGACATTGACGTTGCCCGCCCTGGCTTCGGCAAGCGTCGGCACATCTGGCAACAAGGGATGGCGCCTGTCACTGCCAATACCCAGCGCAACCAGCTTGCCGGCCTTCACATGTGGCAGCGCCACGTGGATGGGCAAAAACATGGTTTGAATCTGCCCGCCCAGCAAATCCGACAAGGCCGGGCCAGTGCCCCGATAGGGAATATGTGTCACAAACACCCCGGCCGTGGTTTTAAACAACTCCATCGCAAGGTGATGCGGTGTTCCCACTCCGGGCGAACCATAGTTGATACCGCCGGGCGCTTGCTTCGCGGCATCGATCAAATCTGTCGCTTTTTTGAACCCCGTCTTTGGATGGACCACCAGAATCAACTGCCCCCAACTGGTCAGTGACACCGGCGTCAAGTCTTTTACAGGGTCAAACGCGAGTTGTGGGTACAGGCTGGCATTCATGACCAGCGTGTTGACCGTCACCAACAAGGTAGAACCGTTGGGTGCAGCGCGAACCACGGCTTCTGTGCCGATATTGCCGGATGCACCAGCGCGGTTGTCCACCACGACGGGTCGTCCCAAGCGCTCTGAAAGCTTGGGGCCCAACGTGCGTGCAATCAAATCAATCCCCGTGCCCGGCGTAAATGGCACGATCAACCTGATAGGAGCTGCCGGCAAAACAGCGGTGGATGCGTTTTGTGCCCAAATACCCGAATGAATGCCAGAAAGCGCCAGTAAAAGACCAAATTTGAGTGCTATTTGGCGAGCATAGAAGTTATTATTCATGGGTAAACAAAAATTTGTTTGCATGCTAACCATTATCAAGGTCAGTCAAGAAGGCACAATCCATGCTTTCCCTGAGAATTCAACCATCTTCCCAACCTGCTTAAACGCTTAACCGCTTAATTTTGTGCCAGCCTTCCATAATCTTTCACAACTTTATGCCCGTCCCGGCTTCTTGCTGCGCCGCACACACCAGATTTCGACAGCTGTGTTTGAGGACGAATGCCGCTGTGTTGCGCTGACGCCCGCTCAGTTTGGTGTGCTGTGCGTACTGCACGCCCATCCCAGACTGGATCAATCGACGCTGGCAAGATCGCTGGGGTTTGACAAAGTGACCATGATGCGTGTGATGCGCGGCTTGGAAGCGCGGGGCTTGATCGAACGCTCCTACACCCCTAAAAACCGCCGCAATTTGTCGATATCACTCTCGGAAACAGGTTTGGCTTTGCTCAAACAAACGCAAGAGCCCGCCGAACGTGCCTACACCCGGCTGATGTCACCCTTGACCAAAGAACAGCAAACCCAGTTATTGGCCTTGCTGCAATTGCTGACCAGCGGACTGGAGGGCGAAGCGCGCGCCGCATTTGTGCCGCCAACGCAGGTAACCGTCGACCTAGACTGATAACAGACGCCAGGTTTTCAGCGCGGGGACGGGCCGCTGCCCCACTTCGTTAGCGCCGCATCGTCACTGGCGCGGGCATCCACCCAGCGTGCAGATGTCGCGGCGTTTGGCGTCAATTCTTTCTTCCAGAACGGGGCTTGGGTTTTGAGGTAATCCATGACAAATTCGCAGGCCTGGAAGGACTCACCACGGTGCGCAGACGTGACCGCCACCATCACGATCTGGTCCATCGGCTGCAGTGTGCCGACGCGGTGGATGACGCGGACGGCGAAGATGTCGAAACGTGACATAGCCGCATCAATCGTCGCCTCGATCGACTTTTCGGTCATGCCGGGGTAATGCTCCAGCTCCAGTTCACTCACAGCATCGCCGTCGTTGACGTCGCGTACCGTACCGACGAAGGCGCACACAGCGCCTACGCGTTTGTCTGAAGCACGTAGCTTGGCAATTTCGGCGTTGAGGTCGAAATCTTCGGTTTGGACCGAAACGCGTGATTGATTACGTGATGGGGTTAAGGCTTGCATATTGCAGTCCTAACCACCGGTCACCGGTGGAAAAAACGCGACCTCACAGCCTTCCAGCAAAACGGCTGCGTCGTCGCTCATGTCCTGGTTCAGCGCCATGCGCAGGCTGCGGCCTTTGAAGGCAGTGTCCAAACTTTCCGCATACGCCCCGCCGCGCGCTGCCAGTTCGCCACGCAACTGCCCCAGCGTCGTCGCCGTGGTTTGCAGCACCTCTGAGCCTTGACCGATGGACTCGCGGATGGAGGCGAAATATTTGACAGTGACTTTCATGGGCGTTATTTCAATGATCAGGACAAGAGTTCTGCGAATGACACAAAGTGAACCATATCACCAAGCGCAATCGTCTGCCCGGGCGGGTTATTGACCACGCCATCGCCCCACACGGCAGAGGTCAGCACGCCGGAGCTTTGATTCGGGAACAGGTCTAAACCGCCATTCGCATTGCGTTTCACCCGCAGGAATTCACGCCGCTTATCGGCTCTAGCCCATGTAAAGTCTGCCCGAACAGCTATTGATTTGGTAGCTATTTGATCCACCTCCTGCGCACCCTGCAGTTTGAGCAGGAAGGGCCGCACCAGCAGCAAAAAGGTGATGAAGCTGGAGACCGGGTTGCCGGGTAACCCGATGAAATGGGCCGCACCCGTGGCGTTATTCACCTTGCCATACGCAAACGGTTTGCCCGGTTTGATGGCGATTTGCCACAAGTTCAGCTCGCCCAGCGCCTGCACGGCAGGTTTAATGTGGTCTTCTTCCCCGACCGAGACAGCGCCGCTGGTCAAAATCAGGTCGTGACCCTCGGCTGCACTGCGCAAAGCCGATTTGGTCGCCTCCAGATTGTCCGGCACGATGCCCATGTCAGTCACCACGCAACCCAGCCGCTGCAGCAAAGCGCGTAAAAAGAAACGGTTGGAGTTGTAAATGCTGCCGGCTGGCATGTTTTGGGGGGCAATGTCGCCGGGCATGACCAGCTCGTCGCCGGTAGAAAACAGCGCCACTTTAGGCCGACGCACCACAGGCAGCGTGGCCAAGCCAATGCTGGCCGCCAAACCCAGCGATGCTGGCGTGAGGCGCTGGCCTTGGTGCAGCACCACCGCACCCAATGCCACATCTTCACCCGCACGGCGAATCCATTGGCCGGATACAGGAACGACATTGACACGAATTTGGCTCACACCAGTTGCACCATTCACATCAGGGAGAACGTCGCATTCCTCCTGCATCACCACCGCGTCCGCATCTGCTGGAATAGATGCGCCCGTGAAGATACGAGCGGCTGTACCATGCTGCAAAGCCGTGCCGACGCTGCCTGCGGGGATGCGTTGGCTGACGCTGAGCACGGTTCCCGCTGTACCCACGTCCGCAGCGCGCACGGCATAGCCGTCCATGGAACTGTTATCCTGCGGCGGGACGTGCAGGCTGGAGAGTATGTTTTGCGCCAAAACGCGGCCATCGGCGTCGAAAGTGGAGATGTCATCAACGCCGTCAAGCGTTGAAATCTGCGCAAGCAGCTCAGCTAAAGCAATATCCAAAGGTTTCAGCGAAGCGCGAGCAGGGGTCATGATGGATTGGGTTACTTTAATTTACTATGATTTTTATAGCTACTCAGGCAATAAATACGCCGGCTACAGCTTTAAATGAACGTAAAAAATCATTTTCAAGCCTTCAAACCATCTTTAAGCGCACTTTTCGACGATATACGCCTTCAACTGCGCCACGTCCGCCGGCATGTTGACCACGCGCTTGGGCAAGGCTTCAATGCCTTCAAACTTGGCGGGCCGGTCTGGCTCGCAACCCAGGGCTTCGACAATCGTCTCTGCAAACTTGATGGGCAAGGCGGTTTCCAAAACGATCATCGCTGTGCCAGCTTTGACCTTACCCGCTTTGAGGATGTCACGCGCCACTTTCAAACCATCCGCCGTGTGGGTATCAATCATCACCGCGTGGTCCTTGTAGGTGCTGCGAATGGTGTTCAGGCGGTCGCTGTGTGTGCTTTTGCCACTCAAAAAGCCGTACTTGGTGGCGGCTTCTTTGAATGCTGGGTCGCCGCTCAAATCAAACTGGCCTGATTTAGACAACTGCGTGGTGAACAAATCTTTGGTTTTGGCCCCATCACGCCCCAGCAAATCGAACACAAAGCGCTCAAAGTTGGACGCTTTGGAGATGTCCATGGACGGACTGGAGGTTTCGTGCGTATCGCTGCTTCCGCGAACACGGTACAGGCCAGTGCGAAAAAACTCGTCCAACACGTCATTTTCATTGGTGGCGACGACCAGTTTTTCAACCGGCAAGCCCATCATCCGCGCCACATGGCCGGCGCAGACGTTGCCAAAATTGCCGCTTGGGACGGTGAAGCTGACTTTTTCAGCGTTCGAACCCGTAGCTTGGAAATATCCAGCAAAGTAGTAAACAACTTGAGCCAACAAACGCGCCCAGTTGATGCTGTTGACCGTGCCGATTTTGTACTGGCGCTTGAATTCAAGGTCGTTCGACACGGCTTTGACCATGTCTTGGCAGTCGTCAAACACGCCTTCAATGGCGATGTTGTGGATATTCTCGTCCATCAGGCTGAACATCTGCGCCTGCTGGAAAGCGCTCATGCGGCCCTGTGGGCTGGTCATGAAGACGCGCACCCCGCGTTTGCCGCGCATCGCGTACTCGGCCGCGCTGCCGGTATCGCCGCTGGTGGCGCCAAAAATATTCAGTGTTTCACCACGGCGCGCCAACTCGTACTCAAACAAATTGCCGAGCAACTGCATCGCCATATCTTTGAACGCCAGCGTCGGGCCGTTGGACAGGGCTTCGAGATACAGCTTGTCTTCCAGCTCTTTAAGCGGGACGATTTCCTTCGTGCCAAACACTTCCTGGGTGTAGGTTTTGCGGCAAATGGCTTGCAAATCGGTCACGGGAATGTCGTCAATATAGAGCGACAAAACCGCAAATGCGAGGTCTGCGTAACCTTGCTTTTCGTAAATATCACGCCATTTGGCCAAAAGAGCAGCATCAACTTGCGGGTATTTTTCGGGCAAGTACAAACCGCCATCGGGTGCCAAGCCCTCCAGCAGGATGTCACAAAATTTGCGCGGTGTGGCGTCGCCACGGGTGGAGAGGTAGTTCATGCAATGTCTCCCATGCCTTAGGCCAATTCCTCTTTGCGAATCCGCGTAATCGGTGTCAACACGGTGTGCAAAGCCTGCATCTGGGCGATGGCGGCGTCCATCTTGGCTTCCATGCAGTCATGAGTCAGGATGATGACGTCGGTTTGCGGCACGCTTGGTGTGCCATCCTGTTGCTTGCACTCACCGCCCACTTCATCGGCCTCGCGCTGCAGCACCGCGTCGATGCTGATGCCTGCGGTCGCCAAAATACCGGTTACTTTGGCCAGCACGCCAGCCTCGTCCGCCACGCGCAGGCGAAGGTAGTAGCTGGTGACGATGTCGCTCATCGGCAGCACTTTGAGGTCGCTCATCGCCTGCTCAAAGGTTTCAGGCTGGAAGGCCAGATGCGGCACACGATGCGCTGCGTCAGCAGTATGCAGACGGGTGATGTCAACCAAATCAGCAATCACGGCGCTGGCGGTCGGCTCAGAGCCTGCGCCTTTGCCGTAGTACAAAGTCGTGCCGACCGCGTCGCCGTGCACCATGACGGCATTCATCGCGCCTTCGACATTGGCAATCAGGCGCTTGGCGGGCACCAGGCTGGGGTGAACGCGCAACTCAATACCTTCTATCGCGCCTTCTTTGCGGTTGACGGTAACGCGCTTGGTGATGCCCAACAACTTGATGCGGTAGCCCAATTGCTCAGCGTATTTGATGTCTTGTGCAGCGAGTTTGGAAATGCCTTCGATATAGGCTTTGTCAAACTGCACGGGGATGCCAAAGGCAATCGCCGACATGAGGGTCACTTTGTGCGCCGCGTCCACGCCTTCAATGTCAAAGGTCGGGTCGGCTTCGGCGTAGCCCAGCGCTTGCGCGTCTTTCAGGGCGGCGGCGAAGTCCAGGCCTTTGTCGCGCATCTCGCTCAAGATGAAGTTGGTCGTGCCGTTGATGATGCCGGCGATCCACTGGATGCGGTTGGCGGTCAGGCCCTCGCGCAGGGACTTGATGATGGGGATGCCGCCGGCGACCGCCGCTTCAAACGCGACCATCACGCCTTTGGCATGGGCTGCCGCAAAAATCTCGGTGCCGTGCACGGCCAGCAGCGCTTTGTTGGCGGTGACCACGTGTTTGCCAGCGGCAATGGCTTCCATCACCAGCTGTTTGGCGATACCGTAGCCGCCGATCAGCTCGATGACAATGTCGATATCCGGGTTGGCGATGATGGCGCGGGCATCACTGACAACCTTGATGTTGCTGCCGACGGCCGCCTGGGCGCGGGCCGTGTCCAGATCGGCCACCATGGTGATCTCAATGCCGCGACCGGCGCGGCGCTTGATTTCTTCCTGGTTACGGGCGAGGACGTTGAATACGCCACTGCCGACGGTGCCGATGCCTAGGAGGCCAACTTGGATAGGTTTCATAAAAGGGTCAAAATAGCAAAAAATGTCAAAGAAATGTCAATAAAGCAGAAAATAGGTGCCTATTCAGGCCAAATCAAGGTATAGCCGGCGTATTACTTGCCTGTACCGCTACGTTTTCTATAGTTTTCCAGGAACTTGGCGAGGCGATTGATCGCTTCGCGCAGGTCGTCTTCATGGGGCAGAAAAACGATGCGGAAGTGGTCAGGCGTGGGCCAGTTGAAGCCTGTGCCCTGCACCAGCATGACCCGGGTTTCCTCCAGCACTTCCAGGAAGAACTGGCGGTCATCGGTGATCGGGTAGACCGCCGGGTCCAGGCGCGGGAACATGTACAGCGCAGCGGTTGGTTTGACGCAGGTCACACCGGGACTGGCGGTGATCAGCTCATAGGCCAAATCGCGCTGTTTGCGCAGTCTGCCGCCCTCACCCACCAGCTCATTGATGCTTTGGTAGCCGCCCAGCGCGGTCTGGATCGCCCACTGGCCGGGCACGTTGGAGCACAGGCGCATGTTGGACAACATGTTCAGGCCTTCGATGTAGTCCTTGGCCGGTTTTTTGTCGCCAGAAACAATCATCCAACCCGCGCGGTAGCCGCAAGAACGGTGGCTTTTGGACAGGCTGCCGAAGGTCAGCGTCAGCACGTCTTCGCTCAAGCTGGCGATCGCCGTGTGTTTGACGCCGTCGTACAAGACCTTGTCGTACACCTCGTCGGCAAAAATGACCAGATCATGCTCACGCGCCAGCTTGATGATGGCTTTGAGCAAGTCGTCAGAATACAACGCACCTGTGGGGTTGTTGGGGTTGATGACAACGATACCTTTGGTTGCAGGTGTGATTTTGGCGCGGATGTCGTCGATATTGGGCATCCAGCCATTCGACTCATCACACATGTAATGCACGGGGGTGCCGCCGGACAAGCTGGCCGCCGCCGTCCACAACGGGTAATCGGGTGCGGGTAGCAGCAGCTCGTCGCCGTCGTCCAGCAAGGCGTTGGTGGCCATCACAATGAGCTCAGAGGCACCATTGCCCAGGTAAATGTCGTCCAAAGTCACGTCCGCAATGCCTTGCTGCTGGGTCATGTGCATCACGGCCTTACGCGCCGCGAAAATGCCTTTGCTGTCCGAATAACCCGCCGATGTGGGCAGATTGCGGATCATGTCCTGCTGGATCTCTTCAGGCGAGTCAAAGCCAAACACGGCCAGATTGCCGATGTTGAGCTTGATGATCTTTTGACCCTCTTCCTCCATCTGCCGCGCGCGGTCCATGATGGGGCCGCGAATGTCGTAGCAGACGTTGGCCAGTTTGGCCGATTTTTGAATCGTTTTCAAAATCCCTCCAGGATGGTGATTTCAGGCGTGGAACCTATAATTTGACCACACTTTGTAAGCAAATTCACCCCAAATTAGTGCACTGCAGCAAACTAGCTGTTTAAAATGCACAAAATCAACACTTTCTGCCATGAAACTAGAGCCCGACAACTTCGACGTACAAACCATCAAAGGCTATGGCCCCGGCTGGGTGGGCGTGAATGGTGAAAAAATCACCCACAGCGTGGTTTTGGGCTCCAAAGGCCAGCGCATCGACTGGCAAGCCCGCAGTTTTGAGGACCTGACAGCCGATCATTTCTCGCAACTGGCCAGTTTAGGCGCGGAACTGGTCATTTTTGGCAGCGGAAAACGCATCCGCTTTCCACAAGCCGCCTGGCTGCAAGCGCTGATGGCCCAGCGCGTCGGCCTGGAAACCATGGATACCGGTGCCGCCTGCCGCACCTACAACATCCTGGCTGGTGAGGGACGCAATGTCATTGTGGCTTTGCTTTTGGAGGAATCCGATGGCAGTGACAGCCCTAGTGACAGCCCTAGTGGCAGCACAGGTGGCAGCGCAGGCGATAGCCGGTAGAGACGCAGGGTAAAGCGGCACAGACGCTGGGAAAGCTTCCGTTTTCAGGTTAAAATAGTGGGTTGTAACATTCCTCAGTTGACAGCTTGTTAGTTTCATCAGCTAGCCGCTACGACTATTGACCACATCC
This sequence comes from Polaromonas sp., assembly GCA_043769295.1. GTDB lineage: Bacteria > Pseudomonadota > Gammaproteobacteria > Burkholderiales > Burkholderiaceae_C > Aalborgiella. Next base: position 14,335 of record JAYVJL010000026.1, read on the forward strand.
TATGAAACGTGAACCCAGCGTGCTGCAAAGCGTGAAGGTGCGTGAAATTAAGCGAGATTAAAACTACTTATGGCGATCGTTGTCAATAAACCCCTCCCCGAGTTTGAATCTTTAGCCACCAGCGGCATCCGGGTATCAAACACGTCGCACGTGGGTACCACCATGGTTTTGTTCTTTTATCCTAAAGACAACACCCCCGGTTGTACCACTGAAGCGATGCAGTTCCGCGACAAAAGCAAAGATTTCGTCAAAGCCGGTGCCATTGTGTTTGGCGTCTCACGCGACAACATGAAGTCGCATGACGACTTCAAACTCAAGCTGGAACTGCCTTTTGAGCTGATCGCCGACACAGAAGAAAAAATGTGCCACATGTTTGGTGTCGTCAAAAACAAGATCATGTACGGCAAAAAAGTCAAAGGTATCGAACGCAGCACCTTTTTGATAGGTGCCGATGGCCTGTTGAAAGAAGAGTGGCGCGGCCTGAAAGTACCGGGTCACGTGGACGAAGTCTTGAAAGCTGTCAAGGCCCTCAAGAAAAAGGTCTAGAAAAAGTTTAAAAACAAGCATTGATAAACACAGAATTTTGAAATGACGCTCCACAGTCATTTCGTTTATGCATAATGAGCACATGCATTTGAAATTCAATTTGCCTCTCACTCAAAAAGCCGCCTTGGCCTCCAGGCGGCTTTTTCGCTTTTTGAATCACGCTGATGCATATCTGCCCCGTCACGGTCCCCGTTAAAAGTGAGAACCCAGCACCATGCCACTCCCTCCCGCCCCCACCAAACGTGCTTCCCTTCTGGCACCTGCCAGTTTCAACTCTTCCAGCTCATCCAATTCGCCCAGCGCTTCCGCCAACGATCAAAACCACCCGCTTCTGAGCGCACAAGCCGATCACAAAACCGAAGCCAAACCACGTGCGCGTTCTGGCGCAGAGCGGCAGGGCGAGGCCATGCCCATCCCATCAAAACCTGCCTCCAGCCCACAAAAAAAGGGTGGGCCTGGCTCTAGCCGCCAAGAAACAAGCTTAAAGAGCTATCATAACGATAGTGAGCAAGCGGCAGCGCCCACGTACACCGCAAAAACCAAGCGTGCAAAAACCAACGGCCCCGTCAAACTCTTCGTTCTGGACACCAATGTGCTGATGCACGACCCGATGTGCCTGTTCCGCTTTGAAGAGCACGATATTTACCTGCCCATGATCGTCCTTGAAGAGTTGGATGGCCATAAAAAAGGCATGACCGAGGTAAACCGCAATGCACGCCAGACCAGCCGCTCCCTGGATGCCTTGGCCGCAGCCAAAGGTGCCGACATGGCGCTGGGTTTGCAATTGGACGCCACGGGGCACCGTGAAGCGAAAGGCCGCTTATTCTTTCAAACCCAGGTTCTGGACTACAGTTTGCCGACCAGTCTGCCGCAAGGCAAAGCCGACAACCAGATTTTGGGGGTCGTTGAAGCGCTGCGCAAAATCAACAGCAAACTCCTGACCCCACGCGAGGTGGTGTTGGTGTCCAAAGACATCAACATGCGCGTCAAAGCCCGCGCGCTGGGTTTGGCTGCAGAGGATTACCAAAACGACAAAACACTGGAAGACGGCGACCTGCTGTACTCTGGCGCGCTGGCCCTGCCGCCCGACTTTTGGACCAAGCAAGCCAAGCATGTCGAAAGCTGGCAAGAAGGCCACACCACGTTTTACCGCCTCAGCGGCCCGCTGGTGCCCAGCATGATGGTGAACCAGTTTGTCTACTTTGAAGCACCGGGCGAACCCAGTTTGTACGCGCGGGTGGTCGAAGTGCGTCCCCAAACCGTCGTCCTAAAAACCCTGAAAGACTACAAACACCTGAAAAACGTGGTCTGGGGAGTAGCAGCGCGCAACCGCGAACAAAACTTTGCCATGAACCTGCTGATGGACCCGGAAGTGGACTTCGTCACCCTCGCCGGCACGGCAGGAACGGGTAAAACCTTGATGGCGCTGGCCTGCGGCCTGACGCAGGTGCTGGACGACCGCCGCTACACCGAAATCATCATGACCCGTGCGACGGTCAGCGTGGGTGAAGACATCGGCTTTTTGCCCGGCACCGAAGAAGAAAAAATGGGCCCGTGGATGGGCGCGATGGACGACAACCTGGAAGTGCTGGCCAAAACCGAAACCACGGCGGGCGAATGGGGCCGTGCCGCGACGAATGAGCTGATCCGCAGCCGCATCAAGGTGAAAAGCATGAACTTCATGCGGGGTCGCACGTTTTTGAACAAGTACGTCATCATCGACGAAGCGCAAAACTTGACCCCCAAGCAGATGAAAACCCTGATCACCCGCGCCGGCCCGGGTACCAAAATCGTCTGCCTGGGTAATTTGGCGCAGATCGACACGCCGTATCTGACCGAAGGTTCATCGGGCATGACCTACGCCGTTGACAAGTTCAAAGGCTGGCCGCATGGCGGGCACATCACGCTGGCGCGTGGTGAGCGCTCACGTTTGGCGGACTTTGCGAGTGATGTGTTGTAATTGATTGCCGAATATTGCTATAATTAATATAGCAATATAGGCAATAAATACGCCGTCTAGGTGCTAATTTCTTGATTTCTAGTTCGAAGTGCAACACTTACAAGGGAAATAAAGGCTGAGAGTAGGTTTGGACAGCGGTTAGCCTTCTGGATTACCACATCTAAAAGGACCCTCCGATGACTTACACCCATCTCAGCCCAAGCGAACGTTACCAGATTGAACGCTGGCTGCAACAAGGCTTGCGTATTATTCAAATCGCCCGGTTACTAAATCGTGCCAAATCCACCATTTATCGTGAGTTAAGCCGGTCGGACATGGCTTACAGCGCCGCTGGCGCTGTTATTCACAGGCATCAATGCGCCAGTCGTTCAGCAGCCAATGCTCCACGTGTGAATGCACTGGCTTGGCAAGCAGTGAAACAGCGCTTGAACCAGCGTTGGTCACCTCAGCAAATAGCCGGCAGAGCCCGCTATTTGGGGCAAGCCTGCCCCAGCTGGCAGGCTATCTATGGCTGGATCGGGCGAACCTGGCTCAAACCTGCAGTCCGTCCTTTGCGACGTGGGCACAAGAGTCGCCGTCACTTTGGCTGGGCTCATAAAGCCACGCCGATTGCCAAACGACCTAAGGAAGTGGCCAGCCGTACAGTAGCAGGCCATTGGGAGATCGACAGCATGCTGGGCGCTCGAGGCATGTACAAGGCTCGGGTGTTGGTGGCCAATGAGCGGGCCAGTCGCTACACCCGAATGTCGCTGATGGACAATGGTGCGGCCTGTACCTGCGCGCTGTTGGTAGAGAATTTGTTGCTCAACGACAAGCGCTTGCCAGTGCTCAGTGTGACGGTGGACCGGGGCGGTGAATTCAGGGATTTGCCTGAGTTGTTGGGCCCCAGGCTGTATGTGTGTGACCCGCAAAGACCAAATCAGCGCGGCACCAATGAAAATACGATTGGGTTAATCAGGCAATATATCCCCAAGGGTAAACCGATCAGTTTGATCACTGCCCAAGAATTAGCTCAGATTGAGTTTGAATTGAACAATAGACCGCGCGAATGTTTGGGTTTTAAAACACCTGCTGAGGTATTATTTGAACTCAATCCGCGCTGTCGCGCTTCGATTTAGAAATCGCGAAATAGAACTTAAAATGGTAAATATAGAGTCCAAACCATTAATTTCATACGGGTAAAATAGACTAATCCATTAATATCCGGATATAATTCATTTTTAATTTTATCCGGATGATTTTATGGTTTGCACCCAAACGCCCTTTACATCTGCTTTTACCGCCTTTGAAGGCAGCCACTGTATCGCCACCGGCGCGCTGCTGGATGTTGCACTGGTAGCCAAAAGCGCCATGGACGCTGCGGCTCAGAACCTGCAGCCTTCGCCTGTGTTGATTTTCAACGACACCACCAGCGAGGTCATTGAGCTGGACTGGCGTGGTTCGGTGGCTGAGTTTCAGGCACGGGTGGCGCAATTGTCTACGTCAGATTCAGCGACGCCGATGGCAAAAACCAACCCATCCGAAGACGACTTACCCAGCGCCGCAAAAAATGTCACTAACAACGTCACCAAAGGCCCGGGCCGTCCCAAGCTGGGCGTGGTGGCGCGGGAGGTAACGCTGTTGCCGCGCCACTGGGAGTGGCTGGCCACGCAGACGGGTGGCGCGTCGGTGGCGCTGCGCAAGTTGGTGGAGGTGGCACGCCGCACCTCGGAGGTGAAAGACCGCGTGCAACGCGCCAGTGCCGTCGGCTACAAGTTCATGTCCACCATGGCGGGGCACGAAGCGGGTTTTGAAGAAGCCAGCCGAGCGCTGTTTGCCGGCGACCAGGCCGGTTTTGAGGCGATCACCGCCGCTTGGCCTGCCGATGTGCAAACCCATCTTAAAAAGCTACTGGCCGATGCCTTTTGGGCCTGATGACTCGCTCCAGCCGACCAAATTGATCACTATGAAACCAATTCAATCTATCGCAACCCCACCCGCACCGAAGGCCACACCACCCGTTTTGTGGAAAAGCTACCTTGCCTTTTTAGTGCCCATGATCATCAGCAACATTCTGCAAGCGCTGTCTGGCACGGTGAACAACATCTATCTGGGGCAGATGCTGGGCGTCAACGCCATGGCGGCGGTGTCGGCGTTCTTCCCGGTACTGTTTTTCCTGATTTCGTTCATGATCGGACTGGGCGCGGGAGCCTCCGTGCTGATTGGTCAAGCTTGGGGCGCCAAAGAGTATCAGCGTGTTAAAGCAATTGCCGGGACGACCCTGATGGTGGGCCTGTGCGCCGGTGTGGTGGTCGCCCTGTTTGGGGGCGCGTTTACCGAGCCCATGCTGCGCGCGCTGGGCACACCAGCCGACATTTTGCCGGGTGCGACCGCCTACGCCCGCATCATGCTGATCGCCGCACCGATGATTTTTATCTTTTTACTGGTCACCTCCATGCTCCGCGGTGTGGGTGACACCAAAACGCCGCTGATGACGCTGCTGATCTCCACCGGCATCGGCATGGTATTGACGCCCTCGCTGATTCGCGGCTGGGGCGGTCTGCCGCAAATGGGCGTGACCAGCGGCGCGTATGCCGCCGGTGTGTCGTTTTTGGTGGCGATGGTCTGGACAGCGTGGTTTCTACGCCGCCCCAACCATACGCAGTTTGCCCATGGCCACCACCCGCTGGCACCCGATGCCACGTTTTTGAAGCACCTGCGCATCGACCGCCCGCTGCTCGGCAAGGTGCTGCGCATCGGCCTGCCCACGGCGCTGTCCATCATCACTATTTCCATTGCTGAGATTGCGGTGCTGTTTCTAGTCAACCGCTACGGCTCTCAGGCGACCGCCGCCTATGGCGCGGTGAACCAGATCGTCAACTACGTCCAGTTTCCGGCCATCTCCATCGCCATCGCCGCGTCTATTTTGGGCGCGCAAGCCATTGGCGCGGGGCGTGGCCACATGCTGGGCAAGATCGCCAAGACCGGCATCATGCTGAATCTGGTGTTGACGGGCACGCTGGTCATCATCGGGCTGCTGTTTTCACGCACCATCATCGGGCTGTTCATCACCGACCCTGCGGTGGTGGATTTGGCACAAACACTGCTGCACATCATGCTGTGGAGCAGCGTGATCATGGGCATGTCCATGGTGCTGTCGGGCTTGATGCGCGCCAGTGGCGATGTGGTCATGCCCACGGTCATCACCATGCTGTGCATTTTGTGCATTGAAATCCCCACCGCGTGGCTGCTCAGCAACCATTACGGCATCAACGGGATCTGGGCGGCTTACCCGATCACGTTTATCGCCATGCTGGCATTTCAAACGACGTATTACCGTCTTGTTTGGCGCAAAAAACCGATTCGACGGATGTAAAGGCAGCTTGAAATGAACTAAAATCGTTAAAGGTTATGTTTTACACATGTAACCAACTCGCTAGGGGTGTTGGATGCCAGCTCAAACGCTGTTGTTCGACTGAGAAAGTCCCTTTGAACCTGATTGAGGTAATCCTCGCGCAGGGAAGCATTGCTACCGATTGGGTTAGTTTTACGGTATTGACGGTAAAACCTCTCGAATAACCCGCTGCATTCAATTGCATATCCAGCAAGCCGACCTGCTATGACGAACTGAAAGACGTTATGGCACCATTGAACCGTAAAAACCACCAAAATAGCAAGCTAGCCGGCACAATCATTTCCCAAGCTGCTTCTATTTTTATAGCAAGTCTGACGGTGCATTCCGCCTTTGCGCAGACCGCAGTTCAAGCGGATGCCACGCTCAAAGCGGTTGTCGTCAAAGACAGCGCCGCTGACCGGGCCACCGCCGCTGGTTTGGCGGGCTTGGGTGATGCCCCTTTGACACGCACCCCCATCAGCGCGAACATCATCAGCGCACAGCAAATAGAAGCCATTGGTGCCAAGCGCCTGGCTGATTTAACCAAATTTGACGCCTCTGTCAGCGACGCCTACAACACCGCCGGCTACTGGGATTACGCCACCGTGCGCGGTTTTGTGATCGACAACAAATACAACTACCGCCGTGAGGGCCTGCCCATCAGCGCGGAAACCTTCATCGCGTTGGACAATAAAGACAGCGTTGAAATCCTCAAAGGCACCAGCGGCATCCAGGCGGGCACCAGCGCCCCGGGCGGGCTGGTCAACTACCTGGTCAAGCGGCCCACCCAAAACGACCTGCGCACCGTGCGTCTGGAAGCCACCAGCTATGGCAGTGTGCTCGGCGCGGTGGACTTGGGTGGCCGTTTTGGTGAATCAAAAGAGTTCGGCTACCGTATCAACGCCGCAGCTGAAAAGGTGGACAACTACACTCCTGCCGCCAAAGGCAACCGCCAGTTGCTGGCTGTCGCTGCCGACTGGCGCATCAACAAAGACGCGGTGCTGGAGGCGGAATTTGAATATTCACGTCGTTCGCAACCCAGCGTTCCGGGCCTGAGCCTGACCGGCAACACCCTGCCCGCAGCGAACAACAAACTCAACATCAACAACCAGCCCTGGTCACAACCCGTAGTGCTGGAAGGTTTGACCGGAACGCTCAAGTACGAGCAAGCCATCAACAGCCAATGGCGCTGGAGCGCACAGGTCGGCTCACAAAGCCTGACCTCGCAAGACCGTGTCGCCTTCCCCTTTGGCTGTACCGATGGTAAAAATTACTATGGCGATCGTTATTGCCCGAATGGCGACTTCGATTTATACGACTACCGCAGCGACAACGAGCGCCGCAGCAACACAGCCGGCCAATTGCAGCTTAAAGGCCAAATCGAGACCGGCAGCATCAAACACAGCCTGGGCATGGGCTTGATGGCCAGCCGCGTACGCGACCGTTTTGACATGCAAGCCTACAACTACTCGGGCACCGGCAACCTCAACAACCTGGTCGCCCTGCCTGCAGATGCCAGCTTGACCGGTCAAAACACCAACCGCACCGAGCGCAGCACCGAGTTGTCCGCCTATGACGCCATCAACTGGACGCCCGCCTTCACCACTTGGACGGGTGTACGCTACACCCAGTTGCACCGCGAGAGCGTGCGCACGAACGGCTCCCGTGCCAGCTCCTACAGTGACAGCTTCGTGACCCCGTGGGTCGCCGCCAGCTACCAGATCAACCCCGCCCACATGCTGTACGCCAGCTATGGCCAGGGCGTGGAGTCTGAAGTCGCACCAGCGCGCTCGCGCTACACCAACGCCGGCGAAGCGCTGCCGCCGCTGAAAAGCAAGCAGTTTGAATTCGGCATCAAAGGCGAGTTGGACCAACTGCGCTGGTCTGCTGCTTACTTCGACATCAGCCGCCCCCTGTTTGGCGATCTGGGCAGCTGCAGCGGCTCCGGCAGTTGCACCCGCCAGGTGGATGGCACCGCCAAACACCGCGGCCTGGAGTTGACCGCAGGCACAGCTGCCGCCAGCGCCACCCAGCCTTGGCATGTGGACGGCGGTGTGACCTTCATCAACGCCAAACGCCAGGGCAGCACCATTGATGCGTCACAAAATGGCCTGCGCCCCACCAATGTGCCAGACTGGATCTTGCGTCTGAACGCCAGTTACAAAATCGCCGCTGTGCCTGGTTTGCAACTGGAAGGCCACGTCTCCCATGAAGGCGCCCGCGCCGTCCTTCCAGACAATTCCATCATGTTGCCTGCCTGGACACGTTTGGACTTGGGCTTGCGTTACGACACCAAAATCGCCAATACCAAAACCACGTGGGCCTTGGGTGTTGACAATGTGTTCAACAAAAGCTACTTCAAAGAGTCGCCCTACCAGTTCAGCCACGCGTATTTGTTCACCGGCGCACCTAGAACTTTGCGTTTATCTGTACAAATTGCGTTGTAATTTCAAAAGAGCCAAAAAATAACGCTATAATTTGAGGCTTATTCCTCGATAGCTCAGTTGGTAGAGCGCCGGACTGTTAATCCGTAGGTCCCTGGTTCGAGCCCAGGTCGAGGAGCCA
>JAYVJL010000027.1:0-4683 GCA_043769295.1 Polaromonas sp.
ATCTGGTTCGGGTGAATGCTCCACATGCGGGTGTAACCAAATTCATGAAACGCCCGGCGTGCGGCCATGGTCATGGCGTCCGCGTCGTTAAATTCTGTCACCACACAGTGCGACGGCGTTTTGCGGTTGGCGTGACAGGCGGATGCAATCTCCAGCTTGGCGCGCACCACCAGCGGGTAGCTGAACTGCCCGTGGCTGGACATGCCATCCGCAGGTATAGCACCGCCGTGGCTGGACACAAAGTCCATCAAACCAAAGCTGAGCGACTGCACGCGCGGATGCGCGGCAATGTCAAAAGCGCAATGCACGGCGGCAGGTGATTCAATCAACACATGTATGGGCAAATGGTCTGCGCCCGCGCTTGAGAGCGCAGTGGTGATTTTCATCACGTCCTGGACGGACTCCACCTTGGGCACCATGATGTGGCTGAGCTGATCGCCAACTTTGCCTGCAATGGTGGCAATGTCGGCTTCGAACGCGGGATGATCGACAGGATGCACCCGCACTGCCACACGGGCTTTGCTGCTAGATAGCGCAACGAGTGCCACCACCATGGCGGCATGGTCAGCCTCACCGCCGACTGGCGCACCGTCTTCACAGTCGAGCGTGACGTCAAAAACGCAAGCGCCAAACTCTTCGATCATCTCGGTCTGTAGCTGCAGGCTTTTGCGCATCCGTGTCTCAACACCGCTGTAGTGATCGCACACCGGTAAAAAACCGGTAGCCGCCTGAGCGCCTAGGAGGATGTCGCGTGGATGGGTCATTTGAATTTTTTTTTACTCCTTCCCCTCCCGGGGGAAGGCGGGGATGGGGGCATGTGCGCGAAGATTGACACCTTGTTGCACTCGCCCCCACCCCTGCCCTCCCCCGAGAGGGGAGGGGGCAAGAGGTTTAAAGCAAATGCTTCACACCGTCCTGCTCGCCTTTTAATTCATCGAGCGTCTTGGTAATGCGCTCCTGGCTAAAAGCATCAATCGCAAGGCCTTCAACCAGTTTGTATTCGCCGCCTTCGCAGGTCACAGGAAAGCCAAACATCGTGTCTTTTGGAATACCGTACTGGCCATCAGATGCAATACCCATCGTGACCCATTTGCCGTTGGTGCCCAGCGCCCAGTCGCGCATGTGGTCTATGGCTGCGTTGGCTGCAGATGCGGCTGAGGACACACCGCGTGCCTCAATAATGGCCGCGCCGCGTTTTCCGACGGTAGGCAAGAAGGTGTTGGCGTTCCAGTCCTGGTCATTGATCATCGCGGCAACGCTTTCACCCTTGATGCTGGCAAAACGGTAGTCGGCGTACATGGTGGGTGAGTGGTTACCCCACACAGCCAATTTTTCAATGTCGGCAACAGCCTTGCCGGTTTTCGCAGCAACCTGGCTGGCGGCACGGTTGTGATCCAGGCGCAGCATGGCGGTAAAGTTTTTACGTGGCAAATCTGGTGCGCTTTTCATGGCGATCCAGGCGTTGGTGTTGGCCGGATTGCCTACCACCAGCACCTTGACGTTGCGGCTGGCCACAGCGTTCAGTGCTTTACCTTGGGCGATAAAAATCGCGCCATTCACAGCCAGCAGCTCGGCACGCTCCATGCCGGGGCCACGTGGGCGTGAGCCCACCAGCAGCGCGTAGTCGGTGTCTTTAAAAGCCGTCATTGGGTCGCTGTGCGCCTCCATACCTACCAGCAGTGGGAAGGCGCAGTCGTCCAGTTCCATCATCACGCCCTTCAAGGCTTTTTGCGGGCCTTCAACCGGGACCTCCAGCAGTTGCAGAATCACGGGCTGGTCTTTGCCCAGCATTTCGCCAGAGGCAATGCGAAACAGCAAGGCGTAACCAATTTGGCCGGCTGCACCGGTAACGGCAACACGGACGGGTTTTTTCATCATGATGGGGGCTTTCAGGAAGTGATTAAAAACAGAAATTTAGCAACTTTTTCGTCACAGATTTTAGCGCCGAATGATGCACTGCGTCAATTTGTCTTATGTCTTATATAAGATATGATCAATCGCTAAAAAAAACATTCGCATGGCTGTCATTCCCTCCTTCTCACTGTCCTCGCCTGTAGACGAGTTGAGCCCCGCCACGCCAGCCTTCAGCCCGCTGTACAGCCAAATCAAAGCCTTGATTTTGCAAAGTCTGCAGTCCGGCGAATGGAAACCGGGCGAAGCCATTCCGTCTGAAATGGACCTGGCCACCCGCTACCGCGTGAGCCAGGGCACCGTGCGTAAAGCCATTGACGAGCTAAGCGCCGACCACCTGGTGGTGCGCCGCCAGGGCAAGGGCACGTTTGTCGCCACCCATGTTGAGCAGCATGTGCAGTTCAGGTTTTTAAAGCTGGTGCCCGACAGCGGCACGCCGGGCAGCGAGGGTCCGGCCCAGCGCGACATCATTGACTGCCGCCGTACCAGGGCCACCGCCGAAGTGGCTCGTGCCCTGGCTCTGCGCAGTGGTGACGCAGTGCTGCAAGCGCGCCGTGTGCTCAGTTTTGCGGGCATCCCCACGATTCTTGAAGACATCTGGCTGCCCGCTGCCCCCTTCAAAGGTCTGACCGCCGAGCGACTGGCCGACTACCACGGCCCGATGTATGCACTGTTTGAAACCGAATTCAACATGCGCATGGTTCGGGCTGAAGAAAAAATACGCGCTGAGGCGGCTATTGACGGACGTGAGCAGCTATTAAAAGTAGAGTATGGAACGCCATTGTTAAGTGTTGAACGCATCGCCTACACCTACCAGAACGTACCCATGGAGCTGCGCCGGGGCTACTACCGCACCGACACGCACCACTATCACAACACGCTGAGCTGAAGCCTCAAAAGTCGGAATTTAAAGGCAACAAGGTCGCACTGCCCAGTAAGAATGGTTGAGGCGTTTGAAGAATCCACCCATATCTGGTCGCACAAAATCCGCACCGCGCTGATGGTGAAAAAATTGCAACGCATGACACCCGAGCTGCGGGCAGGGGTGCGCGATCGGGCGGGCGAAATGTTGGCTGATTTAAACGCCCTGTAAAAACCACGACAGAAAGCAACGTCAGCCTCTAATCAGACAAAAACTCTAAGCTATCGACATCCCAAATAAAACCACATGCTGCGTTGCAATAGAATTCGAGGGTTTACCAGAATTTGCAAGTGATACAGCGGTTATTGAAACTTTTAAAACAATATTGAAAGCCACGAATGTCTGAATCAGCAACCACCGCCAAAAAGCGGCCCGAGTTCCGCAACATCAACGCCTTCACCGACCTGCCTTCTTACCGTCTGCCCGTGGCGGGCCTTGTGTCGATTCTTCACCGCATCAGCGGAGCCATCATGTTTATCCTGATGCCCTTCATCATCTGGATGTTTGACACCTCCATCTCGTCCGAAATTTCATTCGCCAAATTCAAAGGTGCTTTCAATATTGGCATGCTGGGTTTGCCAGGCATCATCTGGAAACTGGTCGCACTGGCATTGATCTGGGCTTACCTGCACCACGCCATTGCTGGTCTACGTCACCTGTGGTCGGACACCCATCATTCGGCCGTTACCAAAGAATTTGGGAAGAATTCGGCGGTGGTCACACTTGGACTGAGCATATTTCTGACGCTGGTGCTGGGCGCCAAGCTGTTCGGTGTTTATTAATCCAGAACAATAGAACGAGAACAAAAAAATGGCAATCAATCACGGCACAAAACGCATCGTTGTTGGCGCGCATTACGGCTTGCGCGACTGGCTGGCCCAGCGCGTCACCGCAGCGCTGATGGCACTTTTTACCCTGCTGGTAATAGGCCAGGTCATGCTGACCAAAGGTCCGATTGGCTACGACAAATGGGCAGGCATTTTCTCGTCGCAGTGGATGAAGGTTTTGACCTTCACCATCATTATTGCCATGCTGTACCACGTGTGGGTGGGTATGCGCGACATCTGGATGGACTACATCAAACCGGTTGGTCTGCGATTGAGCCTGCAAGTATTCACCATTGTCTGGCTTACTGCCTGCGCAGGATGGGGAATACAGGTACTTTGGCGTCTATAAAAATTTCGAGCTATTTTGCTAAAGTCCCACAGTTCTTTACACCGTTGAGTTAATAAAAACATGTCTGCAACCTCCAAACTCCCATCCCGTAAATTTGATGTTGTCATCGTCGGTGCCGGCGGCTCAGGTATGCGCGCCTCGCTGCAACTTGCGCGTGCTGGCCTGAATGTGGCTGTGCTGACCAAAGTCTTTCCGACCCGCTCACATACGGTGGCAGCGCAAGGCGGTATCGGCGCGTCGCTGGGCAACATGAATGAAGACAACTGGCACTATCATTTTTTCGACACTGTCAAGGGCTCGGACTATCTGGGCGACCAGGACGCGATTGAGTTTATGTGCCGTGAAGCACCCAAGGTGGTATACGACCTGGAACACATGGGCATGCCCTTTGACCGCAACCCGGACGGCACGATTTACCAGCGCCCGTTTGGTGGCCATACTGCCAATTACGGTGAAAAAGCCGTTGAACGCGCCTGCGCTGCTGCTGACCGCACGGGCCACGCCATGCTGCACACGTTGTACCAGCAAAACGTGAAGGAAAAAACCAATTTCTTCGTTGAATGGCTCGCCATGGACTTGATTCGCGATGCCGCTGGCGACGTGGTCGGGGTAACCGCCATCGAGATGGAAACCGGCGATGTGCATATTTTTGAAGCCAAAACCACGCTGCTGGC
>JAYVJL010000028.1:0-3063 GCA_043769295.1 Polaromonas sp.
CCGCATTGATGCGCCGCGCCGTCTTGGGTGCCAGACCGAGCAGGGACTTGATAGCGGCCGAGGTTTGCGAACGGGCTTTTAGTTCGAGAATCTGGCCAAGCAACGTGAGGGAGATAATCACTGCTGCCGCTTCAAAGTAAACCGCCACGCGGCCCATCGACATGAACGAGGCGGGAAACACGTCTGGTGCCACAGTGGCGACTACGCTGTAGACAAAGGCTGCAGCTGTGCCCAGGCCAATCAGCGTCCACATGTTGGGGCTGCGGTTGATGATGGACTGTGCGCCACGCTCAAAAAACGGCCAGCCCGCCCACAGCACGATGGGCAAGGTCAACATCAGTTCAATCCAGCTCTGCGTCGGCATCTCGAACAGTTGCAGACGGTGGCCTATCATGGCCAGCGCGGTGACAACGATGGTCAGAGGCAGGGTCCAGATGAAGCGCCGTTTAAAATTTGTCAGTTCAGGGCTCTCACCCTCATCCAGCGTGGGCATTTCAGGCTCCAGCGCCATGCCGCATTTGGGGCAGGCACCGGGTTTATCCTGCCGCACCTCGGGGTGCATAGGGCAGGTGTAGATGGCACCGGCAGCCACAGGCTCGAGCATCGCCGGTGTTGGTGCCAGAGCGGGCGTGACCGCGTCAAAGGTCGCAAAGGGATACTTGGCCGGATTGGCCGCAAATTTACCCTTGCAACCCGCGCTGCAGAAATAAATCGGCTTGCCCTCGTGCTGAAGCATGTGCGGCGATTGTGGCGTCACGGTCATGCCGCACACCGGGTCTTTCAGCGGCGGTGCGGCTTCGTTGGAGACGATGCTGGGTTGGAACGCCATAACACGCCATCAATCATTTTTGCTTGGCAAGGAACTGGTCAAATTTGGCTATCTCCTTCTTTTGGGCAGCAATGATCTGCTTGGCCATCGCCTTCATGGCGGGTGATTTGCCGTGTGCAATTTCCATTTCAGACATGTCAACCGCCTGCTGGTGGTGAATCTTCATCATCATGGCAAAGTCTTTGTCGATGTCGCCGGTCATGGTCATTTTGTTCATGCCGTCCATCCCCATCATCATCGATTTCTTCATGTCGTCGGAACCCATCATGCCTTTTTGCATCTGGCCGTGGGGCATGGCGGCAGGCATATTGGGCGTGGGGGTGGTTTGCGCTTGGACTGCTGACAAAAAGCAGGTTGCGGCGAGTGCCGTGGCGCAAAATGCCCGGCAGGTTTTGAACGATTTGGAATTCATTAAATGCTCCATGGGTTGAGGTGAGACGGCAAGTATTCCCGGTCCAGCGGAGTCAGTCTGTGCGCAAACGCACGCAGGCCGCTGAAAAACCTCAGGTTTCAGGCCGAAAGGTTTCAAGCAAGCCAGTTGCTCACGCATGCGGCCTGCCAAAAAGCCGATGACTGCGGCAATCACCGTGCTTCAACCAATCGACATGGCGGCATAGGAGGCCGCAGCTACGCAGTCATTTGGGACTCGCCTTTTCTGCCCCTGTGACAACAAACGCGCCTTGCTGCTGCTCGTCAGTGAACAGGAACTTGTCGCCCGCAACAAATTTGTCCAGCAAAGCATCATCTTTCACCTGAAACACCATCGTCGTGCCGGGCATATTCAGGTTTTTGATGGGCTCATGTTTCAGGGTAATCTTCTGGGCTTCTTTGTCAATTTTTCGCACCTCGGTTTTAGCCTCGTCTTTCCTGGCCGGTTTTTCCATGGTGGCCGCTGGCCAAGCTGCTGCTAGCGGATGTGAGCCCGCTGATGCTGTCGGCCCTGCTGTACCTGGCTCTGCCTGGGGCTGGCGTTGCCTTGCCCTTTCCTGCCAGTGGAAAAGGGCGAAAGAAGTGGCATTCAATTTCGCGATTGCCGAAAAAATAAATTGTGACCCCGACAGTGTGCGCTGCCGCACAGACTGATCAATTGGCACGGCATACCGTTGGCTCATGAACGTTGATTTGGCATCGCCACACCTCGCGGTATCTCTCGCTTCGCCCATCAACGCCGTCGAAGCGATCAACCGCGCCTGCTTTTGCTTCAGTCTGGACCAGGAAGCGATGGCTCGGGCTCTTGATTCGGAACTTGGCCAACCAATCCTTTCGGTGATGGTTCGGGAGCGATGCCCCTACCTGTTCGCGGCGCAGCCCGTGTTCGTCGCGGCGGTGCAGTTGCAGCGCATGGCGCAGGTGATGCAGGCGATTGAGTCGGTCGTGGCCTTGCTGGCTTATCAAGAGCAGGTGCTTGCCACAGCGCCAGCCATTGCCCGCCTGGGTCATAACGGCCCACTGGGGGCTTTCTTTGGCTATGACTTTCACCTCAATCAGCGTCACCTGGGGTTGATCGAGATCAACACCAATGCGGGCGGCGCCATGCTCAATGCGGTGCTGGCGCGGGCGCAGCGGGCCTGTTGCACGGCAATGGAAGCGATGAAGCCAAGCCTGGCAAGCGTGAAGGCCTTCGAGCAGCACATCATTGACATGTTCCACAAGGAATGGCGTCTGGCGGGCCGCGCCCGACCGTTGGCGAGCATCGCCATGGTCGATGAGGCACCCGAGGTTCAGTCTCTCTACCCTGAGTTCCTTCTTTTTCAGCAGCTATTTGAGCGCCACGGGCTGCGCGCCGTCATTGCCAGCCCAACGTCGCTCGAATTTCGCGATGGTGTGTTGTGGCATGGCGATCTGGCCATCGACCTGGTATATAACCGGCTGACCGACTTCTACCTAGAGCAAGCCACATGCGCCGCGTTGCGTGAAGCCTATTTGCAGCAAGCTGTTGTGTTGACGCCGCACCCACGTGCCCATGCGCTGTATGCCGACAAGCGCCGCCTAGTGCTGTTCAGCGATGCAGCCCAACTCCAGCGGCTGGGCGTGCCGCAGGCCACGCAGCAGGTGCTGCTGGAACATGTGCCGCCTACTGAAGTGGTTGATGCTGCTGAAGAGCAGCGTCTGTGGAACGCGCGCCGCAATCTGTTCTTCAAGCCGGTGGCCGGCTTTGGCAGCCGGGCCGCCTACCGAGGTGACAAGCTGACGCGGCGGGTCTGGCAGGACATCCTGGCGGGGGACTATGTGGC
>JAYVJL010000029.1:0-78650 GCA_043769295.1 Polaromonas sp.
GCGCACGTCAAACGAGGCTTCCAGCGCCGAGACAGCCACGTATTTGGCGACCGAGCCAAAACCAGGGCAGCAGTCGGTGATGGGCAAGTCGTTGTCCACGGTTTTGGGCACGTGGATGGCTTGCAGCGGGTAGTTCATCGCCTTGGAGAGCTGGCTGACCTTGTAGCAGGTGTCGGCAGAGTCGCCGCCGCCGTTGTAGAAAAAGTAGCCGATGTTGTGCGCTTTGAAGACCTCGATCAGGCGCTCGTATTCGACCTTGTTGGCTTCCAGCGATTTGAGCTTGAAGCGGCACGAGCCAAACGCACCCGATGGGGTTTGGCGCAGGGCGGCGATGCTGCTGGCGGATTCTTTGCTGGTGTCGATCAAATCTTCGGTCAACGCGCCGATGATGCCGTTGCGACCGGCATACACCTTGCCGATTTTGTCCTTGTGCAGCCGCGCGGTTTCTATCACGCCGCAAGCCGAGGCGTTGATGACCGAGGTGACGCCGCCGGACTGGGCGTAAAACGCATTCATTTTTTTGACTTTGGGAGCTGCTTTGGCTACAGATGTTGTTGCAGGTTGAGTGCTTGTTTTTGCAGAAACAGGTTTTTTGGTTGCCATAAAAGTTCAAAAATAAAAGTTGATGGAGTGTGGAAATGAATAATCAGGATAAAACGGCGGGGTCAACATCGGTTGCTGCGTCCAATGCCGAGGCGATGGTCTGGGCATTTTTAGCGGCGATCAAACGCTGGCGTACATGCAGCGCGCAGGCGGCGAACAGGATGACGCACAGCAGCACCTCAATCATCGCCAAATAGTTGCCGGGGGCTTTGTCGCCCCAGGCGCGCACCACGCCTTCAATAAAATACAGCCACACAAACAGGCTGACCCAACGGTAGGTGAACATGCGGTTTTTGAGCAGACCGGCCAGCGGCAGGCACAGCGGCAGGACTTTGAGCACCAAGAGCGAACCGCCTGGGCGCAGCGGGGCGAGCCATAGTTCCCAAACCAAGCCCAGCAATATCAGGCCCAGCAGGCTGCCCACGGCCAAAATACGGGTGAGCTGGACGTGTCGGGGGGGAGGAGACACGAGCGGTAGGGGGGTGGTCATGAAGAAGGTACCTGATTTTTTGGTAGTTACGGTGGCATGATAGCGAGATGGACAAACTGCGAGCCTTGATTCAGGATTTTATGCGCGAAGCGCTCACCTTTCCGTGGAAAAACACGGCCTGGACGCTGCGCGAGCGCTTTAATGAGGACCATTTGGGTCTGACCGCCAGCAGTTTGACCTTCACGACCATCATCTCCATCGTGCCGCTGTTTACCGTGGCCTTGGCCGTGTTCAGCGTTTTTCCGATGTTTTCACAGATGCAGTCAATCCTGCAGCTGTGGTTGGTGGACAGCCTGATTCCCGATAACATCTCGCGCCAGGTTTTGAGCTATCTGGGTCAATTTGCCGCCAACGCCAGCAAAATCGGCTGGGTCGGCGCACTGGTGTTTTTAGTTACTGCCGTGACGCTGATTTTGACGATAGACGTCAAGCTCAACGACATCTGGCGGGTGCGCAAAATGCGCTCCTTGACGCGCCGCATCCTGGTCTATTGGGGCTTGCTGACGCTGGGGCCGCTGTTGCTTGGCATGAGCTTGTCGTTGAGCTCTTATGCCATCTCCAGCTCCAAGGGGCTTGTCACCGTTATGCCGGGCAGCGTGAATGTGCTGTTGAACCTGCTGGAGTTTGGGCTGATGTCCGCCGGCATGGCGGCCATGTACCGTTTTGTGCCCAATACGCCCGTGCGCTGGTCGCATGCGTTGTGGGGCGGGGTGTTTGTCGCCGTGGGCATTGAATTGGCCAAGCGGGTGTTGACCTGGTATTTGAGCCTCGTGCCCACTTATTCCGCTGTGTACGGTGCTTTTGCAACAGCACCTATTTTGCTGATCTGGATTTATGTGGCGTGGGTGATCGTGCTCTTGGGCGCGGTGGTGGCGGCGTATTTGCCAAGTTTGCTTGGTGGTATTGCGCGGCGCGGTGGCACGCCGGGCTGGAATTTTCAACTGGCGTTGGAGCTCTTGCAAAAGCTGTCCAGTTCACACGACAGTTCGCACGAATTGGGCGACAAAGCTGGCAAGAGTCTGGAGGTTTTATCCAGAGAGCTGCGGGTCAACGATTTACAACTGGAAGAAGCTCTGCAAACCTTGCTGAGTCTGGACTGGATTGGCCGGCTGGACGAAGAAGAGGCCCGCCATGTGCTGCTGGTTGATCTGGCGATCACCCCGCTGGCACCGCTGGCTGAGCGTTTGCTGCTGCCAGTACGGATCAGCACCCAGAATATGTGGGAAAAGAGCCACTGGTCGGCTATTTATGTGGCTGAGGTGCTGCCAAAATAATAGCGATTTTCGAAATCCTTGGATATTCTAAACGCGATTAAATACAAATTTTCCTGCTGTCGCCGCGATGGCGCTCACCAAGCTACCCCAAAGCATGTCAACCAGTGCTAATTGCAAAGGATAATTTTTGAGAGTAGCGAGATTGGTTAGATCGTAAGTGGCGTAAGCAAAAAAACCGAACAGTGCCGCTAGCAATGCAGTGCGCGACCACGCTGTTGTCCCAGATTCTGGCAGAATCGCGAAAATCATCAAACCTATCGGGAAAAGAGCATAAAAAAAGAATGCTGCAACAAGATTGGGCTTGTCGGTCATCAAGTGGCCAATGCCTGATTGGTACAAGGGCTTGGCGATGAAGCCTAGCCAAACCAGATCAATAATAACCATCACCGCTGTGGTACTCAGATACGTGACCAATATCTTCAGCATAATTTTTCAATACTCTGTAATATTTATTAAAAACTTTTATTTTATAAATTTTTAATAATATCGTGGTCGCCCATATTCACGGGTTTACCTGCAATGATAGAGGCTGCCAACGAAAACAAGCGTACAACTTTGTTATGCGGAGAATCCCAATATTCAGCGACAGTGGGTATAAATTTTAGCAGCACAAGATTGGGCGAATCGGGGCCGTCAGGAAACCACGGTTTGGCGAATACAGTCCACAAACGGTGAATATCATCCTTGTTTTCATGTATTTCGCCACGCCCAGACAAAGATACATAGGTGCCGTTTGAGGTGTTTGAAAACGCCAGGTTTGCCCTGTTTAAATGTTCAGTTTTCTCAGAATTACGTTCTGTAAAAAACCACAGAGCGCCATCATTGTCCATCTCTAATGGCCCCATAGGTCTGCTGACCAATAAGCCATCATCGTCAAATGTTGTGAACATGGCAACTGACATATCTTCAATCAATTTACCTAATTGAGTTTGTTGCGGCGTGTTTTGAGTTTGAATTTTCATGATCAGTTTAAGTTTCTTTAAATGTATTTTGAAAGTCAATCGTCTGTGTTTTGCAAGCGGATTGATGCCAGCGAAAACAGCTTTAGTTTGTAGGAGAAAACGCTGCCAAAGCCTCTGCGTCCGTGCGGTACAAACGCAGCAGCGGCCAGTCGCCAGATTTTTGCGGTAGTTCGCCTGCGCTGATCAAAATCCGCTCTACAGGTAGTTTGATGCCGCTGATATGCAGGGTGATGTTCCGGTCAAACAACATGCGGCGGACCTGACCAAAGGTCTCCAGCCCGGTCGCATCCACCCGATTGATGGGTTGCGCAAACAGGCAAATGTGCTTCACGTCAGGTTGTTTGACCAGCTGTTGCATGATGGCGCGCTCAAACTCGCTGGCAGAGGCAAAGTCCAGCTCCGCGTCCATGCGCAGGGCGTAGAGCTGCGGGGCCAGCGGCGGCAGATGCCACAAGTGCCGGTCGCGCAGGCTGCCGTCGGCGTGCAAACCCACCTCGATGATGCGCGGGTGCAGACGCAGGTACAAAAAGTGCCCCAAACCCATCAACATCCCGGTGATGATGCCCCAGTACAAACGCGGTGCGCTCAGCGCGGTGGTGACGAAAGTGGCCAGTGCGCTGACGGTTTCCATTTTCGATACTTGCCACAAACGCACAAAGCGACTGGGCACGATCAGGCTGTAGATGGCGGCCACCACCACGGCGGCCAGCACAGACTGTGGCACATGGCGCAACATGGGCGTTAAAAACAGCAGCGCCAGCATCACGACGCCCACGCCCACCACATTGGCCCAGCCGGTTTTGGCGCCCGCGTACAAATTGAGCGCCGAGCGTGAAAATGATGAACTGGTCGGAAACGAACCACTCAGCCCCGAGGCGATTTTGGCCAAGCCCTGGCCGATCAGGTCCTGATTCTGGTTCCACAACTGACCGCCTTGCTGGCTTTCGACCTTGGCGCTTGAGGCAGTTTCAATAAAGCTGACCAACGTAATCACCAGCACCGGCAGCAAAAGCTGACCAAAAGCGTCCAGTGATAACAGTGTTGGCACATACAGTGACGGTAAACCCGCAGGCAAGGTGCCAACCACTGGCCCACCTGCCACCTCAAACTCCAGGTAGTGGCTGATGAAAGACGCCGCAACCATCAACAGAACCACGGCTGGCAGGCGGGGCACAAAGCGCTTGGTCAGCAGCAAAAAGCTCAAGCTGGCCAAGCCAAATACCGCAGAGCCGCTGTGCAAAAGGGGTGAGGTTGTCTGCCCGAGATGGCTCAGGTAATGCCAGGTTTGCGCCAGCAGCTCGCCAAAGTTGCCCTTGAAACCCAGCAAAGCGGGCAATTGCGAGGTCAAAATCAACAGCGCCGCCGCTTGTGTGAACCCCATCAGCACCGGCGCGCTGATGACGTTGAGCAACCAGCCAAACCGCGCAAACCCCAGCGCCATCTGCAACACGCCGACCAGCAGCGCCAGCCACACCGCCAGGTTGACCCATTCGGCACTGCCCGGCTGCGCCAAACCTGCCAAAGCCGACCCCACCATCAACGCCGTCAAGGCCGTTGGTCCGACGGATAGCCGAGAAGACGCGCTCCACAGTGTCGCCACCAGCGCCGGCAGCAGCGCCGCGTAAATACCCGTCACCAGCGGCATCCCAGCCACGGCGGCATAGGCGACGCACTGCGGAATCATCATCAACCCCACCGTGATACCCGCAGTCAACTCGCCTTGAAGCAACGCCAGCGTCGGGCGTGGCCAGGCGAGAAAGGGGAACAATCGGTGCAGTTGAGATTTTTTCGACATCAGCTTAGATGCTAATGGATATTTAGCACCTCAAACTGGTTGGTGTACAGGAAATCTTAGTGCAGCAATGGGGCCAAAAACCCCTTCAACGCCATCAACACCCCATCCGGCGCTTCGGTCATCAGCGAATGCCCTGCCTCTAAGGTGACGACTTGGACTTGCTTGCCAGAAGCTTTTGCCGCATCCTTAGCCGCATCTACCAGTGGTTTCGCAGCCTTGGGTGGCGTCATTTGGTCAGACTTTCCTGCTATAAAAAGCATAGCTGCTGAGGCAATAGATACGCCGGCTACAGCGTTTTTATACTCATTACAAGCGGTGAAACCAGTGAAGAACAAGTTATGTGCAACATTGCTGGCCTGCACACGGCGCATCAAGGCTTTTGAGCTGCCGTAGAGCCACGTGCCAGGCCCCAGCGAGGAGGGCGGGGGCGCCAGCATGCTGTGCGAGAAGGTGTTGACCATGTCGATGGCTTTGTTGGGTGCGCTGATCGAGGTTTCTAGCAAAACGGGCGAGACCAACATGGGTGCTGCTGTGCCTAATAGCGCCAACTGCTTGATTCTGCTTGGATTTTTCACAGCATCGCGAGCGGCGGCTTCGATGGCGATGAGTGAGCCAAAACTGTGGCCGACCAGTGATGCGGTTTTGAGTTCAGCTGCATCTAACAGCGCGAGGATGAAATCTGCCGCAGCTTCAACGGATAAACACGGCGCGATGTCACGATTCACCCCAGCGCTTTTGCCATGACCGGGCAAATCAAGCGCTAAAACGTTGAAGCCGTGGTGCGCCAGGTAGCGGGTTTGCAGAATCCAGACGCTGTGGTCGTTCAGTACGCCGTGAATGAAGACGATGGTGGGTTTGGCTGCGTCAAACGGCTTACCGCCGGTGTAGCAGTAGGTGGGGTGGCCGAGTACGGTTAAATACACACGGCCCCTGATGGTGATTTGTTAAGCCGCGAGAGCCGCAAACGCGCGGTTCATGATTTCTTCAACCGTACCGGTGCCGCTGATGGCACGGTATTTTGGGGCCGCGACGGGGTCTGATTTCGCCCAATTGGCGTAGTAATCAACCAGAGGGCGGGTTTGCGCGCTGTAGACGGCCAAGCGGTTTTTGACGGTATCTTCCTTGTCGTCGTCGCGCTGGATCAGGGGTTCACCGGTTACGTCATCGACGTTGGCCACTTTGGGCGGGTTGAACTTGACGTGGTAGGTGCGGCCCGAGGCTGGGTGCGAGCGGCGGCCGCTCATGCGTTCGATGATGGCGTCAAACGGCACGTCGATTTCCAGAACGTAGTCCAGCTTCACGCCGGCGGCCTTCATGGCGTCGGCTTGCGGGATGGTGCGGGGGAAGCCGTCAAACAGAAAACCAGCAGCGCAATCAGGCTGGGCGATGCGTTCTTTGACCAGATTGATGATCAGCTCGTCGCTGACCAGCGCGCCTGAATCCATGACTTTTTTCAGCTCAAGACCCAAAGGACTGCCAGCTTTGACGGCAGCGCGCAGCATGTCGCCAGTAGAGATTTGTGGAATATTGTATTTTTGGCAGATGAAGGTGGCTTGTGTACCTTTACCAGCGCCGGGTGCGCCCAACAAAATGAGTCTCATGCAGTAAATCCTTGGATGAATATCGGTCAATGTCTCTGTACAGAGAATAGCACGGTAAAGCTATGATTTTGCTGACAAAGCACTAGGGCTTCGCACTTGTCAAAAACAGCGCCCGCACCCGTGCCAAATCTTCTGGTGTGTCAACGCCCGGTCCCGGCGCGTGTTCTGTCACATGCACGGCGATGCGATAACCATGCCACAGGGCGCGCAACTGCTCCAGCGCTTCGCAAACCTCAATCGGCGCTTGGGGCAGCTGCGGGAATTGCTTCAAAAAGCCAACGCGATAGGCATAAATGCCGATGTGGCGCAGTGCTTCGGGGGCTTGCGGCAACTCTGGCAAGCCTGCGACCGAGCCGTCGCGCCACCAGCCAATCGGGGCACGGCTGAAGTACAGCGCCATCTGGTTCACGTCCAGCACGACTTTGACGACGTTGGGGTTGCGGAATTCGTCCACGCTGTCGATCACATGGGCGGCGGTGCTCATGCTGGCTTCTGGCACGTTTTGCAGCAGAGTGGCGACGTCGGCAATCAGCTGCGGTGCGATCAGCGGTTCGTCGCCTTGGACGTTGACAACGATCTCGTCGTCCTGCAAACCGAGCAACTCGCAGGCTTCGGCCAAGCGGTCGCTGCCACTGGGGTGGTCGCTGCGGGTGAGCACGGCTTCAATCCCGTGGGCTTGGCAAACCGCCAGAATGGAAGGGCTGTCGCAAGCCACCACGGCGCGAACGGTACTGCCTTTGAGGGTCGTTGACAACACCTGCTGCGCGACGCGGACGATGAGCGGCAGCCCGGCCACGTCTGCCAGCGGTTTATCGGGCAGGCGGGTGGAGGCTAGTCGGGCGGGGATGAGGACAGTCAGCTTCATGCAGAAAACAGAATGTTCAGAACAGCGTGTTCAAAACGGCTTTTAACTGTGCAGCTTCTCGATTTCCTCGTCTGTCAGCACACGGGCTTCGTTTTCCAGCAGGATGGGGATGCCATCGCGCACGGGGTAGGCCAGGCGGGCGCTGCGCGAGACGAGTTCCTGCTTCTCGCGGTCAAACGCGAGCGGGCCTTTGGTGACTGGGCAAACCAGCAGTTCAAGTAATTTGGTGTCCATGGGGAGATGATAGCTTTCAATCAGGTTGATTTTTTTGCAAAGTCGCACTGACTGCCGCCTCAAAAGCGGCAAAAAATGCACGTTCGGGTGCAAACACCAGTGGCACGGCCAGCGCGTCTGGATGACTTTGCCACAGCTTCACAGCGTCTTTTTGAGTGCAAATAAGGGTGTAGCCTGCGTATTTATTGTCTAGGATGCTATTAAATTCGGAGTAATCGGCATGGTCGGCGTGATCAGGTAATGCCAGCGTTTCAGCCAAGTCCAAACCCGCATCACGCAACATGCTGAAAAACGCCTCGGGTTTCGCGATGCCGGCCAGTGCGATCAGGGGTTTGTCAGCGTTTTTAGCTAAATCCGCCAGCAAAACGACGCTGCCATCGGCACGTACCGCATGGTCGGCCAAGGCGCGGTGGGCGGTGAACTGAATGAAAACGTCTTCCAGCAAAGCAGGGTGCTGGCCGGTGTGCAGGATCAAATCTGTTCCAGAGGTGGTGCGCTGTCGCAGCGGTCCGGCAGGTAGCAGCCATCCATTGCCCAGACCGCTGTCGTCAAACACGGTGACGGCGATGTCGTGGTGCAAGGCGTGATGTTGCAAGCCGTCGTCGCTGATGATGATATCGATCTCGGGGTAAGCGGCCAGCAGGGCGGTTGCCGCGTCAAAACGCTTGCGTGCCACAAAAACAGGCACAGCGCAGGTTTGCCGGATAAGCGCTGGCTCGTCGCCGACCACTGCAATGGCGCTATCGGCACGTACCTCACGGCAGCTTGAATCGGTGCGACCATACCCGCGCGAGATCACGCCAACCCCGAAACCATGCGCGCTGAGATGTTGCACCAAGGCCATCACCGTCGGTGTTTTGCCGCCGCCGCCTGCCACGATGTTACCGACGACAATGACAGGAATACGTATCTGGTGCGTTTTAAAGATACCCCAGCGGTAAAGCAGGCGGTTGAGAGCGCTGAGCAGGCCGTACACCAGCGACAACGGCCACAGCACCTTGGCGAGGAGGCCGCGTTGTGTCCAAGCCTGTTGCAGGGTCTGCGCTAGCTGCAGACGCATGGCTTAGTTGGCGCCTGCCGCCGATTTTTGCGTGGCAAAGGTGATCTGGTTCAAGCCGGATTGACGGGCGGCTTCCATCACACTGATGACGGCCTGGTGCGTGGCTTGCGCATCGGCGCTGATGATGATGACAGGTTCTTTGCCGCTGGCAGCCGCGCCCGTGGCACGACTGGCTTCCGACAATGCACCAGAGAGCGCCAACACACCGCGCTGCTGCACGATTTTTTTGTTGATCGCATACACCCCGTCGCTGCTGACGCTGACGATGATTTCGTTCGGGCGGTCCTTGGCGACCTGGGCGTCGGCGGTGGGCAGCTTCAGCTGGATCTCGGTGAACTTGCTGTAGGTGGTTGACAGCATGAGGAAAATCAAAACTACCAGAAGCACGTCGATGAACGGGATCAGGTTGATCTCAGGCTCGGTGTTGGCGCTGCGGTGGTTGCGGCTGCGAAAGTTCATGGCGGGCTGCTTGTTCTGATGTGCTGCGGACAGGGCTCAGCGCTGGCTCAGACTGACCAGATGGCGCGCTAAACGCTCAGAGGCCAGCTCCAGTGTCAACAAATACGCATCGACACGGCCGCGGAAATAGCGCCAAAAAATCAAGGTCGGAATCGCCACAATCAAACCAAAGGCGGTGTTGTACAAGGCCATCGAGATACCCTGTGCGAGCTGCGCCGGGTTGGCGCCGCCGTTGGAAGCGCCTTGCGAGCCGAAAATCTCGATCATGCCGATGACGGTGCCCAACAAACCGAGCAGCGGCGCGGCGGAGGCGATGGTGGCCAGCGCAGACAGGTATTTCTCCATGCGGTGCGCTACCCGGCGGCCGGTGTCTTCCATGCTGGCACGCAGGTCCAGCTCGCTGCAGCGGGGGTTGATGTTCAGGGCGCGCAGGCCGCTGGCGAGTACGGTACCCAGCTCTGAACTTTGCTCCAGCTGTTTGACCACATCGGGTGTGGGTATCGACGTACGGGCCACAGTCAGGGCTTCATCCAGCAATTGCGGTGGCGCAATCTTGCTGGTTTTGAGGTTGATGAAGCGTTCAATGATCAAAGCCACAGCGATGATGGAGCATGCAATCAGGGGCCAGATGGGCCAGCCAGCGGCTTGGATGATGGACAGCAAGGGAAAGTTCTCCGTGAGGTATCAAAAACGAGTGCAAAAACGAATGACTGCAGTTGGCGGTCATTATCGCTTAGCTTTCCCCCCGCATGCGGGCATGGATACGGCCAGCCCACAATTACTGTGGACAGTGTTGTTGACAACCAGTGTTCATGCGTGCCAGACCCGCATAAACAGGGGGTCTTGCTGACATGATGAAAAATTAAGCAGGTGCCCTTGGGTGCAAAAAAATGAGGCAAACCAAGCCCACAATAACTGTGGACAGTGTTGTGGAAAACCAATCCCAATTCGTCGCCAAGCCGCATAAACACTAGGCTCCACTAGCGTGATGAAAAATGAGGCACAACACCGTTGTGTGAAAAAGTTAAAATTAATGAATAAAATCAATAGCTTATAACGCGGGCATAGACGGTGGTGCTATCTAATTTTTGACGATAATCCTAACCAATTCCCGAGCCGATTCCATTGTTTACAAGCTAACATCCAAGCATGATTGAACGCCCCTTACTTGACGCCACACCACGCCTTTGGCAGGTCGGTGCTTTGTGCCGCGCGATTGCGGACACCTTGGACGCGCGCTTTAACCCGGTCGCCGTTCGCGGCGAGATTTCAGGGTTTTCACGTGCGTCCAGTGGGCACTGCTACTTTTCACTCAAAGACGCAACAGGGCAAATCCGCTGTGCAATGTTCAAACGCGCCGCCAGTTTGATGGATTTCATGCCGCGCGACGGCGACCTGGTCGATGTGCGTGGCCGCATTGATGTCTACACCCCGCGCGGGGATTTGCAGTTGATTGTGGAAAGCATGGGCCAGGCTGGGCAGGGGGCCTTATTTGAGCAGTTTTTGCGGCTCAAAGCCAAGCTGGAGGCCGAGGGTTTGTTTGCACAAGAACGCAAACGCCCACTGCCACCTGTGCCACGCGGGATTGGTTTGGTCACTTCGCTGGGCGCGGCAGCCCTGCACGATGTGGTCACCGCCTTACAGCGCCGCGTACCGCACATTCCCGTGGTGCTGTCGCCCGCCGCCGTGCAGGGAGCCGCTGCACCGCAGGAGTTGTGCAAAGCGCTATCAAATTTATACCAATACAGTGAACAATCACGCCTGCTAGAGGCTGATTTAACTGGTAAAGTTGATAAAAAGGCCGCACTGACCATCGATGTCATCCTGCTGGTGCGCGGTGGCGGGTCGATGGAGGACTTGTGGGCTTTCAATGACGAAGCCCTGGCCCGCCTGATCGCCCAAAGCCCCGTGCCCATCATCAGCGGGATCGGGCATGAGACGGATTTCACCATCGCCGATTTTGTCGCCGACCTGCGCGCGCCCACGCCCACCGCCGCCGCCGAGCTGGTCTGCCAGCCACGCGAGGCTTGGTTAGGTGCGGTCGATCTGATGCAAGAGCGCCTGCAAGATGCGGCTTTGCGTTATTTAGACATGCAAAACCAGGGCTTGGACCGCAGCGCGCAGCGGCTGGGCCGACCGTCGATGTGGTTGGCGCGGCAGCAGCGAAGTTTGCAGGGGCAGCAACAACACTTGCGCTACGCGTTATCTGCGCAAGTGGCACGGCGGGCGCAGCATATGGAGACACTGCAGGCCAATTTCCCGGGCCAGATCCGGCAATCATTGCTGCGCTCCGAAGAGCGCTTGCAGCGTGCTGGTCGAAGCCTGGCGCTGCTGGATCCGCAGCTGGTCTTGCAACGCGGTTATGCCTGGTTGACCGATGCCAAAGGCATGACAGTGACTGATGCCGCCAAAACAAGACGGGGTCAAAGCCTGCACGCCACGCTGGCCAAAGGACAGTTGGACGTGACTGTGGCGGCAGGGCCTGGTGACTCGTTGTTCTGAGGCTTTGTTTTGACACTTTGTTTTAATGCACTGTTTTAGTGCAAAATAAAAGCCATGAAATACGCCCTCAGCGCTTGCGTGCTTAAATTAGTTTCTACAATCAAGCTTGATAAATCTCATCATCTGAGTTTACATCTGCTTTATAGTCAATTTACAGTCGATTTTTAGTCCAAAACTTAATCAAGAAGGAACCATCATGGAACATACCCTGCCAGCTCTGCCCTACGCCATTGACGCTTTGGCTCCCAATTATTCGCAAGAAACCCTGGAATTTCACCACGGTAAGCACCACAACGCGTATGTGGTCAACCTCAACAACCTGCAAAAAGGCACCGAGTTTGAAAGCATGACCCTGGAAGAGATCATCAAGAAATCCAGCGGCGGCATCTATAACAACTCAGCCCAAATCTGGAACCACACCTTTTTCTGGAGCTGCATGAAGCCCGCGGGCGGTGGCGAGCCTACAGGCGCTTTGGCTGCAGCCATCACCGCTAAGTTTGGTTCTTACGCTGCTTTCAAAGAAGCATTCGTTAAATCAGCGGTGGGCAATTTCGGTTCTGGCTGGACCTGGTTGGTCAAAAAGCCGGACGGTACCGTGGATATCGTCAACACCGGCGCGGCAGGTACGCCATTGACAACGGCCGACAAAGCCTTGTTGACGGTGGACGTGTGGGAACATGCCTACTATATTGACTACCGCAATGCGCGGCCAAAGTTTGTGGAGACTTTCCTCAGCAGTCTGGTGAACTGGGAATTTGCGCAAGCCAATTTCGCCTGAGTCATCCAAGCGCACGGATTGGGTTGTTTTACCTGATTCTGGTTGCAGCAAAAAGGTCGCAAAAACTTGTGTTTTGCGGCCTTTTTTCACATACTTGTTGCTTTATTGCTGTTTAAAAGGTGCACCTGAGAGCTTGGCACCTGCTTTGATGCCGCGCTTGGCAAACCAGCCCTGGTTCATTTCCAGCACATAACGTACGGGTTTTTTAGAGCAGTGTGATTCCAACGTTTGGGGTTTCATGTCTTCCAGGTTGACGATGGTGCCATCGTTGGCGACAAACGCCGCAGTGAGTGGCAGCAGGGTGTTTTTCATCCAAAAGCACTGCACGCCAGCATCATCAAACACAAAGAGCATGCCTTCATGGTTGGGCATACTGGGGCGATTCATAAGACCGATCTGCCGCTCTTCCGGGTTCATGGCCAATTGGGTGTCAATTTGGTGCATCCCGGCGGAAATCTTGATGCGCTTGAGGTTGAGCTGGGGGCCTTCTTGCGCCCAGGCACCATTCAAACTCAGCACAACAAGGCTCAAAATCTTGAAAAAAAGAGGGATTGTTGTGTGTTTCATAGGCCCTATTTTGAGAGTTGGTTGTTAAAGAACCGCTGCAAAAAATAATGCCCGCACGGGGCGGGCATTATTTTTGACCGAAGTCGCAAAATTTATTTAGCTGCTGGAGCTTTTTTTGCTTTTTTGGATTTCTTTACTTTTTTAGCCATGATGATCTTTCAAAAAAATGAAGTTAGAAAAAGTGGTCAAAAAATATTTTCTGACCGCTTTTTAATGTTAGCACGAGGTCAATCGTACTTCCAAGTTGCTAATTACTTAGCAGATGGCTTAGGCATGTCAGCTGCAGGAGCGGCTTTAGCTTTAGCTTTCTTGGATTTCTTGGCTTTCTTTGCTTTCTTTGCAGCTGGTTTAGCAGCTTCAGCTTTAGCAGCGGCTGGAGCAGCAGCTTTAGCAGCAGCAGGAGCAGCAGCAGCAGCAGCAGCTGGAGCAGCAGCAGCAGCGGCAGCAGGAGCAGCAGCTTTAGCGGCAGCAGGAGCTGCTTCTTTAGCAGCAGCAGCAGCCATAGGAGCAGCAGCGTGAGAGGCAGCGAAAGTTGTAGCAGCGAAAAGGCCAGCGACCAAAGCAGCGAGGATTTTGTTCATTTTGATTTCCTTAAATAACGTTATTTGAAAATTCCTACCAAATTCTTGGAGGTGTATCCGTAACGAAGCGTGTTTGCAAACGGTTGACACCGCCATCACAAATTTTTCGGACTAGAATCAAAGGCAGCTAGCTTTTGTAAAGATTTATTGAGAAATTTGAGTCAAAACAGGGCAAACCCATGAAGCCAGAGCCGTTCTTGCTCGCAAGTTTTGGCCTGTTTGATCTCGGCAATTGAACACGTTAATCGTCGCTAACCCTCATTTTGGAGATATTACACGCATGTACAAGCACATCAAGGTGCCCGCTAATGGCCAAAAAATCACGATCAACCCTGATCTGTCCATCAATGTGCCGGATCAGCCCATTATTCCGTTCATTGAAGGCGACGGCACGGGCCAGGATATCACCCCGGTGATGCTTAAAGTGGTGGATGCTGCCGTGGCAAAAGCCTATGGCGGCAAGAAAAAAATCCAGTGGATGGAAGTCTACGCTGGTGAAAAATCGACAAATGTCTATGGTCCGGACGTCTGGCTGCCTGAAGAAACCTTGAGCGCACTGCGCGAATACGTGGTATCCATCAAAGGCCCCTTGACCACGCCTGTGGGCGGCGGTATCCGTTCACTGAATGTGGCTTTGCGCCAAGAACTGGATTTGTATGTCTGCCTGCGTCCTATTCAGTACTTCAAGGGTGTTCCTAGCCCCGTGAAAGAGCCAGAAAAGACCAATATGGTCATTTTCCGTGAAAACTCGGAAGATATTTACGCCGGTATCGAGTTTGAAGCGCAGTCTGATAAGGCCAAAAAACTGATCAAATTCCTGCAGGATGAGATGGGTGTGAATAAAATTCGCTTCCCGAACACCTCGGGCATCGGCATCAAGCCGGTGTCCATCGAAGGCACCGAGCGTTTGGTTCGCAAAGCCATTCAGTACGCGGTTGACAATGACAAGAGCAGCGTCACCATCGTACACAAAGGCAACATCATGAAGTACACCGAAGGTGGCTTCCGTGATTGGGCCTACACGCTGGCCCAAAAAGAGTTTGGCGCTGAGTTGATTGATGGCGGCCCCTGGTGTCGATTCAAAAACCCTAAAACCGGCAAAGATATCATCGTCAAAGACGTGATTGCCGACGCCTTCCTGCAGCAAATCCTGCTCCGTCCGGCGGAGTATTCCGTCGTGGCGACCCTCAATTTGAACGGTGATTACATTTCTGACGCCTTGGCCGCGCAAGTCGGTGGTATTGGCATTGCACCAGGAGCCAACTTGTCCGACACCGTGGCCTGTTTCGAAGCCACCCACGGCACGGCTCCCAAATACGCCGGCAAAGATTATGTAAACCCGGGTTCTGAGATATTGTCTGCAGAAATGATGCTGCGCCATATGGGGTGGTTTGAAGCGGCTGATCTGATCATCAGTGCCATGGAAAAATCCATCGCCAGCAAGAAAGTCACCTACGACTTTGCCCGCCTGATGGACGGCGCAACGCAGGTGAGCTGTTCTGGTTTTGGCCAAGTGATGATTGAAAATATGTAAATTGCAGCTTGTTTGATCGCACAAGCCACCGCCTCAATTCGGTGGTTTTTTTACATTGATGACATCCAGCGCTTCCGCTCTTCACCCCAGAAAACCGTACAAAAACATCGATTTTGTACGGTTTTTGATGTGCCCGCCATTCTATGTGATGTTGTTGCTACTTGTTGTTGAGGCCGCTTTGTCTGCCTCAACGACTTGGCTCATCATCAAGGCCGGACGCGACGTGGCCAACGAAGCGTTCCTGATCGCTGATTTTGTCTGGATTGTGGCCGCCCAAAGCGCCGCCTATGTGGTGGGTGCGGTGAGCTGGGTGTTTGCAGAGCGGGCTGGTTTTGGTGCGTTTGGCCGCTACATGATGCGTTTTGCCCGTGACAACAAACGATTTGCGAGTTTGTTGGGCGACAAAACAGCCCGTGAAACCGTGGAACCATTTCTAACCAACGAGACGTTTCACATTTTTTTTGAGTTGATGTACGAGCTTGAAGCTGATTTGAAGCTCTTTTTTGGCCTGATTTTCAACTCGCTGGTGCTCGGTTTTGCCATTGATGCAGGCCTGCCCGTGGCCTATGCCCTGGTGTTTGCGATACTGATGTGTCTGCAATGGTGGGTGCGCAAACCCATTGCTAAAGCCTATTTGAACAACCAGCGCCAAACCAACCGCCTAACCGCCCATACCTACAACGCCTGGGACAACATTTTCAGCGGCAACCGCTACAACTTTCGGCTCTGGCACGCCGGTTTCAAGCTGCGCCTGCGCAACGCGCTGGATGCTCAAATCCGGGCCATTATGGCGCGAGAGGGCTTGTCCACCCTCAGCGGCATCATTGCACTGGGTGTAGTTTTTGGTTATATCGTGGTCATCGCCGCACGTGATGTGGGTGATATGGCCTTGCTGATCGGCTTGGCCGCCACCTTGCCGCGCCAGATTGAGCTGTCGCACGACGTACACGGTTTGGTCACGGGCTGGAACGACCTGCTGGCCGTGTGGACACGCATTGGTGGTGCCTGCAACACCATGCACCCCGAGCCGGATGCTGCTTTTGATGAACGCATCCAGTTCGACCGCCTCTCGCTGACCTTGCAATTGCCCGCCGGTGGCGTGACCTTGCCCTGCGACACCCTGCTGCAGGCGCAGATGCTGGTCAAGCAACAGCGGTTTGGCCGGATTTTGGTCCGTGGCAGCAACGGCTCGGGCAAATCAACCCTGTTGGCAGCGCTGAAAACACACATCGGCAGTCAAGCTTTTTATTGGCCTACGTCCGACAGCTTGACTTTTGCTTACGCCAAGCAAGCCGAAAATAAGCAGTCAACTGACGCAGAAGGGAACGAACTGGATGAGGATGAAGAAGACAGCGAAAATAATGATTTGCACCTCAAAAGCGGTTTTTCTTCAGGTGAGCGGCAGTTGAAGTCCCTGCAGGAAATCGTCAACAACACTCGGGCCGAGGTGTATTTGCTGGATGAATGGGATGCCAATCTGGATGCCCACAACCGCGCGCAGGCTGAAAACTGGGTTGAGAACCTAGCGACCCGCGCCCTGGTTGTGGAGATTTCACACAGAGATCGAAGCTGATCGACACAGCGGCGCTTGAATTGCCCTGTTTCACCTTCATTGTCTGGGTGGTATTCAGACTTGGCGATCAGCGGCAACATCACCCGTTACAATGATTTCATGGCAACAAAATCACCTGTAAAACCCCCAAAAAACCCGGCACCCATCATCGCGCCAAAACGGGACGATGGAGACACCACTGTGCTGGAGCGCGTGCCGCAAAAGACAAAACCGCCGCAGATGTACCAGGTTGTGATGTTGAACGACGACTACACCCCGATGGAGTTTGTGGTGTTTGTGATCCAGGAGTTTTTCAATAAAGACCGTGAAGCGGCCACCCAGATCATGCTGAAAATCCATCTGGACGGCAAAGGCATATGCGGCGTGTTCTCCAAAGACGTGGCCGCCAGCAAGGTGGAGCAGGTTGCAAGTGCCGCCAAAGACCACGGCCATCCACTGCAATGCCAGAGTGAACCCCTTGAATGAAGCGTTCAGTGCCCCATATTCATACTCAAAGGAACAAATAAAGACCGCACCGTCTCCAAACGGGGAGGAAAAATGTAGAGTATCGGTGTAGGTCAGTAAAAATGAGTGGAAACCAGTGAAAGTCAGTGAAAGTTTATCAACTAGGCCAAAGGAAACAGCATGATTGCCCAAGAGTTAGAAGTTAGTTTGCACATGGCCTTTGTCGAAGCGCGTCAACAGCGCCATGAATTCATCACCGTCGAGCATTTGCTGCTGGCGCTTCTGGACAACCCCAGTGGTGCCGAAGTGCTGCGCGCCTGTTCGGCCAACATCGACGATTTGCGTAAATCGTTGACCAGTTTTATTGCGGACAACACACCGCAAGTCGCGGGTACCGACGATGTCGACACCCAACCCACGCTGGGCTTTCAGCGGGTGATCCAGCGCGCCATCATGCACGTGCAATCCACCGGCAGCGGCAAAAAAGAAGTCATCGGTGCCAACGTGCTGGTTGCCATTTTTGGCGAAAAAGACTCGCATGCCGTGTACTACCTCCACCAACAAGGTGTGACACGTCTGGACGTGGTCAACTTCATCGCCCACGGCATCAAAAAGAGCGACCCGCCGGAGCCGGTCAAATCAGGCGAAGCCGCAGAGCAAGGGGAAGAAGGCGCAGCCGAGAAGTCTGACAAGCAGTCTCCACTAGACCAATACGCCCAAAACTTGAACCTGATGGCACTCAGCGGCAAGATCGATCCGCTTATTGGCCGCGACTACGAAGTCGAGCGCACGATTCAAATCCTCTGCCGCCGCCGTAAAAACAACCCATTGTTGGTGGGCGAGGCGGGCGTGGGCAAAACCGCGATTGCCGAGGGCTTGGCATGGCGCATCACGCAAAAAGAGGTGCCAGAAATTTTGGCCGACTCCGTCGTTTATTCGTTGGACATGGGCGCATTGCTGGCAGGTACAAAGTACCGTGGTGATTTTGAGCAGCGTTTGAAAGGCGTGCTCAAACAACTCAAAGACAAACCAAACGGCATTTTGTTCATTGACGAAATCCACACCATCATCGGTGCGGGTGCGGCCTCTGGCGGCACCATGGACGCGTCCAATTTGCTCAAACCCGCTCTCAGCTCAGGCCAGCTCAAATGCATTGGTGCAACCACGTTTACCGAGTACCGTGCGATTTTTGAGAAAGATGCCGCACTGGCGCGCCGTTTCCAGAAAATTGATGTCGTCGAACCCACTGTGGCTGAAACGGTGGATATTCTCAAAGGCTTGAAATCGCGTTTTGAAGAGCACCACGGCGTGAAATACGCGTTGGCGGCGCTGCAAGCCGCTGCTGAACTCAGCGCCAAGTACATCAACGACCGCCATTTGCCCGACAAGGCGATTGACGTGATCGACGAAGCCGGCGCTGCCCAACGCATCCTGCCAGCATCCAAACGCAAAAAAATCATCAGCAAAGCCGAAGTCGAAGAAATCGTGGCGAAAATCGCGCGCATTCCGCCCGCCAACGTGTCCAACGATGACCGCAGCAAGCTGAAAACGCTGGAACGCGACCTGAAAAGTGTCGTGTTTGGCCAAGACAAAGCCTTGGACGTGCTGGCATCCAGCGTCAAAATGGCGCGTTCCGGTTTGGGCAAGGGTGACAAGCCGATCGGTTCCTTCCTGTTCAGTGGCCCCACCGGCGTCGGTAAAACCGAAGCCGCCAAGCAGTTGGCCTACATCATGGGCATTGACCTGATTCGCTTTGACATGAGCGAGTACATGGAGCGCCACGCGGTGAGCCGTTTGATCGGCGCGCCACCGGGCTACGTCGGTTTTGACCAAGGTGGTTTGCTGACCGAAGCCATCACCAAAAAGCCGCATTGCGTGCTGCTGCTCGATGAGATTGAAAAAGCCCACCCAGACATTTTCAATGTGCTGCTGCAGGTGATGGACCACGGCACGCTGACGGACAACAACGGTCGCAAAGCCGATTTCCGCAACGTGATTTTGATCATGACCACCAACGCGGGCGCCGAGACCATGAACAAGGCGACCATCGGTTTCACCAACCCGCGCGAAGCGGGTGACGAGATGGCCGACATCAAACGCCTGTTCACGCCAGAGTTCCGCAACCGTTTGGATGCGACCGTCAGCTTCAAGGCGCTGGACGAAAACGTGATTCTGCGCGTGGCAGACAAGTTCTTGCTGCAACTGGAAACCCAGCTGGCCGAGAAGAAGGTCGAAGTCACCTTCACCGACGGCTTGCGCAAGTATCTGGCGAAAAAAGGTTTCGACCCGCTCATGGGTGCGCGCCCGATGCAGCGCCTGATCCAGGACATGATTCGCCGCGCCCTGGCCGACGAGTTGCTGTTCGGCCGTTTGGTCGATGGTGGCCGCTTGACGGTGGACATCGCCCTGAAAACGGATGAGAAAGGCGTGGAAACCGGCGAAGTAGTTTTGGACATCACACCGCTGCCGAAAGTCGCGAAGAAAGACGGGAAAGCTAAATCTGAAGCGGAAGAAGTTTCAGAGGGTTGATGCTGAAGGTGAGCGCTTTCTACAGCCGCTAGCCCACCCATCCGTTCGTCCTGAGCCTGTTGAAGGAGTCTTAAAGGCTTCGACATGCTCAGCCCGAACGGATTTTTTTTGCCAATTTTTGAGTTATCGTTCGTCATGGCTACTAGTTCCCCTTTTCCTTCTCCATCGCACACTTTTCTCTGGCACGACTACGAAACCTTCGGCATCAACCCCCGCGTTGACCGCCCCTCCCAGTTCGCTGCCATCCGCACCGATGCCGATTTGAACGTCATCGGCGAGCCCCTCATGCTGTATTGCCAGCCCGCGCCCGACTATCTGCCCGACCCGGTGTCCTGCCTGATTACCGGCATCACACCGCAAATCTGTCTGGAACGCGGCATCCCCGAGCATGAATTTGCCGCGCAGATCGAAGCTGCCTTGTCCCAACCCGGCACCATCGGTGTGGGCTACAACACCATCCGTTTTGACGACGAATTCACCCGCTTCATGCTTTGGCGCAACCTGCGCGACCCCTACGCCCGCGAGTGGCAAAACAACTGTGGCCGCTGGGATTTGATGGACGTGGTGCGGACGGCATACGCTCTTCGCCCCGAAGGTATTAACTGGCCGTTGAAGGATATTTCAGCCGAAGAGTTGGCATCCATCGCTGCATCAAATACCAGAAATACTACAAATAACATAGCACT
Source organism: Polaromonas sp. (assembly GCA_043769295.1). Taxonomy (GTDB): domain Bacteria; phylum Pseudomonadota; class Gammaproteobacteria; order Burkholderiales; family Burkholderiaceae_C; genus Aalborgiella. The sequence goes on from JAYVJL010000029.1 coordinate 20,538, forward strand.
TAAGTCAATAAATACGCCGGCTAGAGGCCTAAATGACCCTCTAAATTCAGAAATTACCCCAATTTCACGTCAAAAGCCCAGTTTCAAGCTGGAAGACCTGACCAAAGCCAACGGACTCGCCCACGAAGCCGCGCACGATGCGCTGTCAGACGTTCGGGCGACGATTGACTTGGCGCGCTTGATCAAAAAAACCAATCCAAAATTGTTCGACTTCTGCCTCAGTCTGCACAAAAAAGACCGCGTCGCCGCCGAACTTGGGTTACCGACGACGTTGCAAAACGCACGGCCTTTTTTGCATATTTCGGGCATGTTCCCGTCTGAAATGGGTTGCATCGCCATCATGTTCCCGCTGGCCATGCACCCGACCAATAAAAACGAGATGATCGCCTGGGACTTGGCGCATGACCCGAGCGAACTGGCGCTGCTGAAGCCCGACGAAGTCCGCCTGCGCCTGTTCACCAAATCCAGCAACTTGCCCGCCGGCATGACCCGCTTGCCCATCAAAACCGTGCATTTGAACAAATCGCCCATGGTGATCAGCAGCCTGAAAACCCTGAGCGCCGAGATGGCGTACAAGTGGGGCATTGACATCGCTGCACAAATGCAAAACGCCGAAAAAGCCACCGAATTACCCGATATGAGCGCTCTGTGGCCCGTGATTTTTAAGCGTCCAGAGGCTGAAAACGACGCTGCGCCTGATGTGGACGCCGACCTCTACGGCGGCTTCGTCGGCAACAACGACCGCCGCCGCTTGACCCAGCTCATCGCTTTGAAGCCAGACAAACTCGCTGAAGCCCGCACCGGTTTCGAAGACGAGCGCCTGGAAGAACTCGTCTTTCGCTACAAAGCCCGCAACTTCCCCGACATCTTGAACGACGACGAGCAAGAGCGCTGGTACCAACACTGCGCCGCCAGATTACAAGAAGGCGAAGGTGGAGCGCGTTCCCTAGAAGCCTTCTACGCCCAGTTGAACGAACTCTCCAAAACAGCAGATGCAAAAGACAACGAGATTCTGACGACCTTGGCGGAATATGGGGATAGTTTGGCTTAGATTGCTCACAAATCAAACGCCCGCTGCACAAACCAGTACAAGGCCAAGAGCGCGATGAGGACGGAGCCCCATTTGAAAATGCCGACTTGGTAAAACTTCGTGCTGCGTAGCCAAAACGCCAGCGGCATGAACACGGCGACGATGGCGAGTTGGCCGCCTTCGATGCCGACGTTGAAGCCGACCAGCGCGGTGATCAGCGCATTTTGCGGCAAACCGAGGTCTGCCAGTACGGAGGCGAAGCCGAAGCCGTGGATCAAACCGAAACCGAAGGCCATGACCCAGCGCTTGCTGTCCACCACGCCACGAATGTTTTGGATGGCTGCGACAATGATGGACGCCGCAATCGCCGACTCGACCCAGCGCGACGGCAGGCTGACCACACCCAGCGCGGCCAGGCTCAGGGTGATGGAGTGGGCAAGGGTGAAAGCGGTGACGACTTTGAGCACTTCTTTGAGGGTGGCAATGAAGGACGGTGCGGGCTGGATGTCGGTGATGCGTTTGCCGTTTGCTGAATCAATCTTGCGAAAAATCAGCACCGCTGGCAGCAGCAGGGACAGCAAAAAGAGGATGTGGTCATAGCCGATCCAGATATGAAAAGCCCCTTCAACCACGTATTGTTGGAAGGTTTCCCAAGCGCTGGGCGCTTGGAGTGGCAGCTTTTGGGTGGCGGATTCTGTGCCCAAAATGACAGACAGCGCTTCTTTCTCTCCGGGCGCGAGCCATTGCACCAAGCCGCGATGCGACGGATCCACATCAAACAACAGTGAGTATTTGACCTGCAAAGCCTCTGTGATCGCAGCACCACAGGCGGCGGTCAAGCTGAGCACGGCGTAGGTACCATCGCTGTGTTTGTCCAGCTGCATGGGTGCGGCAGTCGTCAACGTACAGGGTTTGTCTTTGCTGGTCAGCGTCAGGTTTGACGTGGCGTATTTGGTGATGTCGTCAGCGCGCGCGCGTACTTCGCCCCAGGTCAGCGCGCCGTCGTTGTCGCGGTCCAGCTGCAGCACGTAGTCCAGGTCACGCAGGGCGATGTCCCAGCGGATGGCCACATCCGAGCCGCCAGCTTGGGTGACGCTCATGGTCAAATAGCTGTCGCTGGGTTTGTGGGCTTGGACGCTGGTGGATGCAAATAAAGTCAAAAATAATAGCACTATAGGCAATAAATACACCGGCTGTAGTGATTTTTTGAGATTATTAACCAGATTTAAAGTGAAATGAGCCATTATTTCACCCCCGCCAGCTTGGCCAGCTTCATCAGGTTATCGGCCAGTTCAACCAGATTCGCATCCTCGTACTTGGTTTGCTTCAGCCACGCCAGCGCGGGCTCAGCGGCTGCCGTGTCCTTGGCGGCCAGGGCGGTGCGCAGCAGCACCTCAGCGTCACGCGGTTCTTTTTGCAGTTTGTAGTTGTTCGCAGCCAAGATGAGTGCTTTTCTCGGGTTGTTTTCAATGTCCAGCTCAAAGCGGGCCGCCTCCTGCTCATGCAGGCGATCGCCGCGCTTGGCGGCTTCGACAAAGCGGTCGCGCAGGGCGCTGGCCCAATCAGTTGCTTTTTTATGGTTCGTGGCCTTGCCAGCCAAGGCCAGGCGCAGCAGCAAAATGTCGGAGCGTTCCCAGTCAGCCAGCAGCGTAATCACCGCTTCAGGCTTCTTTTGTTGCAGCAAAAAGTCGGCGTAGGCACCGAGCAAAAACTGGTCTGTCACGCCCAGTTTCAAGGCGCGTTGGAAGTAGGCATCGGCTTCGTCAAAACGGTTGAGGCGAATCGCCATCTCCGCTAAACGCGTTAGTTCCCACAACAAAAGTTCGGGGGCGGCTGTTGGTTCTGCTTTCACAGCCGCGTTCAAGCTTTCAAAAGCGCTTTGCAGTTCACCCGTTGAAGCGCGGACGTATTGGGTGCAGCCTGCCGCAAACAGCGGTGTCACCAAAGGCTTCATGGCATCACATTCAACCTGCGCTTTGGCGTAATTGGCTTGCACCATCTGGATGGCGGCGCGCCAGGCCATAGCCTCGGGCGACTTGGGGTCGGCCAAACTGGCTTTGTCGAGACTACTCAATGCGCCGTCAAAATTGTGGCTGTATTGCTGCAGCATGCCTTTGATTTGCCAATACGACGCGGTCAATGCAGCGTAACGCGCTGGCGCAGCCTTGTCCAGCGGAGTCAGGGCCGCAGACGCATACCCCACATAACGCGGGTCGCCTTGTGCCATGGACAGGTCAAAATACCGCCGCGCAATCTCAATCCGCAGCGCCACGTCATCCGGTTTGGCCTCCAGCTGCTTGCGCAGCGACTGCAAACGACGCGCGGATGGATCAGTCGCACTCAGCGGCAGGCGCTCAACCACGTCGCTGTCGTTGGCGGGGGTGAACGGGGCGGCTTGGGTGACTAAGGTGATGAAAAGGCAGAATAAAGCTGCAAAAGGCGGAATCAGTGGTCGAAACATGGGAAATCGTTCAGAAGTGTCAAAAAATTGATTAAAGGTGACTGTAGCCGATGTATTTGTTGCCTATTATGCTATGAAATAGATAGTGTTCATTCAGCTCTGATAAATGGATTGACTATCGAAACGCCCGTTTGTTCAAAGTCTTTCACATTGCGAGTAATCATGGTCAGGTTGTGGCACAGCGCCGTGGCCGCTATCAAGTTATCTATGCCTTTGTTTCCAGTTTGTACGCAAAGCCTGCCCCAGAGCTTGGCGATTTGCGGGGTGATAGGCAAGATGTTTTGGGCAAACTGCAATTCTGTTGCCACCAGCCACTGGGCGAGTTCATCAGCAAAGCCACGGTTTGTTTTTGTTTCTAGAGCACGTTGCTTGGCGATGCCAGCTTCAATTTCGCCAATCGTCAGCGCACTTAAAAAGGTTGTTTCACTGGCTTGTGTTTTGAGAAATGTCACCACGCCAGCATTGGGTTTGGCTTTGCGCAGCTCAGACAGCACCACAGTGTCCAGCAAAATCATGAGAAATCAATATCGCGTGGTTGAACATCCAGGCGATCAGCTTGGAAAGTTTGGGATGCTTTAGGTATGGCTAGCAGGTGGTCGATCAAACTCACTGGCTTGGCTATGTTGCCAGCTGCATTGGCAGCACTGCGTTGCAGGGCTTCAAAATCTTGCTCAGACAGCACCACCACCGCTTGCTTTCCCCTGCGGGTAACGTGCTGCGGCACACCGCGCAAAGCACCATCAACCAAAGCGCTGAATTGCGCTTTGGCATCTTGCAGTCGCCAAGCCACTGTTGTCACTGAAGTTGAAAGTATTTGCATGATTTATTTTAAAACTAGTCTAATGGACTAGTCAGCTTATTGTGTTTTATGCGCCCTGTCAACGCTTCCCCCCAAATATCCCCCCCAACACCCCGCGAATGATCTCGCGCCCAACCGAGCTGCCGATGCTGCGCACTGCTGACTTGGCCATGGTTTGCGCCAGGCCGTCATGCACGCCACCGCGCGGGCCGGTTTTGCCGAACAGGACGTCGTTGAGGCTGCCCATCAGGCCGCTATCTGCCTTGGCCGTTGCTGCGCCTGTGGATTTCTGGTCAGCACTGGCCGTATCGCTTTGGTTCAGACGGTCCTGCACGCGGCCCTTGATTTTTTCGAAGGCGGATTCTCGGTCCACGATGTTCTCGTAGACGTTGGCGACGATGGAGTCTGCCATCAAGGTTTGGCGCTGCGCCGTCGTGATCGGGCCAATTTGGGACGCGGGCGGCAGCACAAACACGCGCTCGGTCACGCTGGGGCGGCCTTTTTCATCCAGAAAGCTGATCAGGGCTTCGCCGACTTCTAGTTCGGTGATGGCTTTTTCGATGTCGATTTTCGGGTTTTGTCGCATGGTGGTTGCCGTGGCTTTGACGGCGGCCTGGTCGCGCGGGGTGTAGGCGCGCAGGGCGTGCTGCACACGGTTGCCGAGTTGGGCCAGGACGGAATCGGGGATGTCCAGCGGGTTTTGCGTCACAAAATAGACGCCCACGCCTTTGGAGCGCACCAGGCGCACGACCAGTTCAATCCGCTCCAGCAGCACCTTGGGGGCATCGGTGAACAACAAATGCGCTTCGTCAAAGAAAAACACCAGCTTGGGTTGCTCCAGGTCGCCCACTTCAGGCAGGGTTTCAAACAACTCGCTCAGCATCCACAGCAAAAATGTGGCGTACAGGCGCGGCGCGGTGAGCAGTTTGTCGGCGGCCAGGATGTTGATGAGGCCTTTGCCGTTGGTGTCGGTCTGCATGAAATCGGCGATATTGAGCATCGGTTCGCCAAAGAATTTGTCGCCACCCTGGGTTTCAACCTGCATCAACCCGCGCTGGATCGCGCCTATGCTGGCAGCGCTGATGTTGCCGTATTCGGTGGTGAAGTCTTTGGCGTTGTCGCCCACCTGCTGGCACATGGCGCGCAGGTCTTTCATGTTCAGGAGCAACATGCCCTGGTCGTCGGCGATTTTGAAGACCAGCTGCAGCACGCCGGCTTGCGTTTCGTTCAAATTCAGCATGCGGCTGAGCAAGAGCGGCCCCAGGTCGCTGATGGTGGCGCGCACGGGGTGGCCGAGTTCGCCAAAAACGTCCCACAGCGTGGTGGGGAAGGCTTTGAACTCTGGCGTGGTGATACCGCGTTCCTTGATGACTTTGGCGAGTTTGTCGCCAAAACTGCCGACTTGCGAGATGCCCGACAAATCGCCTTTGACGTCTGCCATGAACACCGGCACGCCGATGTTGGAGAAACCCTCGGCCATCGTCTGCAGTGTGATGGTTTTGCCCGTGCCAGTGGCGCCGGTGATCAAACCGTGGCGATTAGCCTTGTCGGGGCGCAAAAAACAGGCATTATTGCCATCTGCGCTGGTTTTTTGGGCAATCAGGATCGGTTCAGCCATGTAACACCTTTATAGGGAAAATCAAAAAGTACAATGGAAGGATAGCGCAACAGCGCAGATTAATCAGACAGCAGCGTGAAAAGTAGAGAAAAGTAGAGAAAAGTAGAGAGAAGAAGAAAGAAAAATCATGGCAGGTCACAGTAAGTGGGCAAATATTCAACACCGCAAGGGTCGCCAGGACGAAAAGCGCCAGCGCATCTGGACGCGGGTGATGCGCGAAATCATGGTGGCGGCGCGTTTGGGCGGCGGCGACATGAGCGCCAATCCGCGCCTGCGTCTGGCCATTGAGAAAGCCAAAGCGGCCAATATGCCGGCTGAAAACGTCAAACGCGGCATCGACAAAGCCACCGGCAACCTGGAAGGCGTGAATTACATCGAAATCCGCTACGAAGGCTACGGCATTGGCGGCGCGGCCATCATTGTGGATTGCATGACCGACAACCGCTTTCGTACCGTGGCCGAGGTGCGCAACGCCTTCAGCCGCTACGGCGGCACCATGGGCGCGGAAGGTGCGGTGGCTTTCCAGTTCAAGCACTGCGGCCAGCTGATTTTTGCACCCGGTACGGATGAAGACAAGCTGATGGAAGCCGCGCTGGAAGCCGGCGCTGAAGACGTGATCACCGACGACGATGGCGCGATTGAGGTGCTGACGGCTTACCCAGCGTTCGAAGCCGTGAAAAACGCCCTGGAAAAAGCGGGTTTTAAGCCCGAAGTGGCCGAAGTCACCATGCGCGCCGACAACAATGTGGCATTGACGGGTGATGACGCCGCCAAAATGCAAAAACTGCTGGACATACTGGAAGACTTGGACGACACGCAAAACGTGTACCACAACGCTGAAATCTCTGAAGAATAAGCCCCATCCCCGAATACGGTAAGAACGAAAGACTGAATGAATTCCATTGTGAACAATTTGACAAACGTGTTGGTGATTGGCGGCGGTGGACGTGAACACGCGCTGGCCTGGAAGCTGGCGCAATCACACAAAGTCCACAAGGTGTTTGTGGCGCCTGGCAACGGCGGGACAGCGCTGGATGCACGGTTTGAGAACGTCAATATCACCTCACCCATTGAATTGCTTGCCTGGGTAGCTACAAATAACATAGCGTTGACCGTGGTTGGACCGGAACAACCGCTGGCCGCCGGCGTGGTCGACCTGTTCCGCGCCCAGGGTTTGCGGATATTTGGCCCCACGGCCGCCGCCGCGCAGCTGGAAAGCTCCAAAGCCTTTTCCAAAGCGTTCATGAAGCGCCACGGCATTCCGACGGCTGAGTATGAAACCTTCTGCGACGTGGCGGCCGCGCACGCCTATGTCGACAAAATGGGTGCGCCCATCGTCATCAAAGCTGATGGTTTGGCTGCTGGCAAGGGCGTGGTCGTGGCGATGAGTCTGGCCGAAGCGCATGAGGCGATTGACTTCATGCTGCTGGACAACACGCTGGGCGTGGCGCATAACGAGGGCGGAGCGCAGGTCGTCATTGAAGAGTTTTTGATGGGTGAAGAGGCCAGTTTTATCGTCATGTGCGATGGCAAAAACGTGGCGACGATGGCCACATCGCAAGACCACAAACGCCTGCAAGACGGCGACGCCGGCCCGAACACGGGTGGCATGGGTGCGTATTCCCCTGCACCGGTGGTGACACCCGATGTACATGCCCGCGCGATGCGCGAGGTCATCATGCCGACCATCAAGGGCATGGAAAAAGACGGCATCCCCTTCACCGGTTTTTTGTACGCGGGTTTGATGATTGAGACCGCAGGCCCAAAGAAAGGCCAGATCAAAACGCTGGAATTCAACTGCCGCATGGGCGACCCCGAAACGCAGCCCATCATGATGCGCCTGAAAACCGACTTTTTTGACGTGATGTGGGCGGCGACCGAACCTGGACTCCACGGACGTTTGGACAAAATCGAGCTGGAATGGGACCGCCGCGTCGCTCTGGGTGTGGTGATGGCCGCACACGGCTACCCGCTGACACCGCGCAAAGGCGATGTGATCACCGGGCTGCCGGAACTGAAAAAATCAGACTACGAGGAAGTTCATTCCACAGAAGACGTGATGGTCTTCCACGCTGGCACAGTACAGCAAGATGGCCAGATCGTCACCTCGGGTGGGCGCGTGCTGTGCGTGACGGCGCTGGGTGAGTCGGTCAAGGCGGCGCAAGCCAAGGCCTATGAAGTTGCGGCAAAGATCCATTTTGACGGTGCGCAGTACCGTAAAGACATTGGCTACCGTGCGCTGTAAATCGTTGCTATGACGACCCATATGTCCCATTCCGTTATGTCATCCGCCATGTCATCTGGTATCCATAGCCGAACCGCCAGCATCCGCAGTTATTTGCTGGGTTTGCAACAACGCATCTGCAGCGAGATCGCCGCCATCGACGGCGAAGGCAGCTTTTTGGTCGACCCTTGGGCGAAGCCTGCGGGCGAGATGTTGCAGGGCAACGGCATCACCCAGATCATGGAAGGTGGCGCGGTGTTTGAGCGCGCCGGTTGCGGCTTTTCACACGTGCGCGGCCCCAAATTGCCGCCATCGGCCACGCAGCACCGCCCTGAATTGGCAGGCGCGCCGTTTGAGGCCATGGGCGTGTCCCTGGTGTTTCATCCGCGCAACCCGTATGTGCCGACGGTCCATATGAACGTGCGCATGCTGACCGCCACGGCAGTAGGCAAAGAGCCGGTCTCCTGGTTTGGCGGTGGTATGGACTTGACGCCGTATTACGGTTTTACCGAAGATGCGGTGCATTTTCACCAAACCTGCAAATCTGCACTCGCGCCGTTTGGCGACGACAAATACCCGCGCTTCAAGACTTGGTGTGACGAGTATTTCTTTCTAAAACACCGTAATGAGCAACGTGGCGTGGGTGGCGTGTTTTTTGACGACTTCTCGGAACTTGGGTTTGAGCAAAGCGCCGCCATGATGCAGGCGGTCGGTTCTGGCTTGCTGGACGCCTACCTGCCCATCGTCCAGCGCCGCAAAAACACGCCCTACACCGCACAAGAGCGGGACTTCCAGCTCTACCGCCGGGGGCGCTACGTCGAATTCAACCTCGTGTGGGACCGTGGCACCCACTTTGGCCTGCAATCGGGCGGGCGTACCGAATCGATTTTGCTGTCCATGCCGCCTTTGGCCAGCTGGTCCTACCAGCGGCCGATGGAGGCTGGCTCGGCCGAAGCCAGGCTTTACACTGATTTTTTACCTAGAAGAGACTGGGTTTGATAGCCACTCTTAAAAAGCGTATCGGCATGTACGGCGGCGCGTTTGACCCGCCGCACAACGCGCACGTGGCTTTGGCCACAGCGGCGGTAGAACAGCTGGGCCTGGATGCTTTGCACGTCATCCCCACCGGCCACGCATGGCACAAAGCGCAACACTTGACGATTGGATTCCATCGGCTGGAAATGGCGGAGCGGGCGTTTGCCGGGATTCCCGGGCTGGTCGTCGATCAGCGCGAAGTTTTGCGCACCGGCCCCACCTATTCTTTGGATACGCTGCGTGAGCTGCAGGCTGAAAACCCAGAGGCGCAACTCTACCTGGTGATGGGGGCAGACCAGGCGGCGTCGCTGCCCACTTGGAGTCATTTTGATGAAATTGCCAAGATTGCTATAATTTGCGTAGCCGAGCGTGCTAAAAGCGTAAGTCAAGGCGGAAGCAATACAACAGGCAAAACACGGTCTGAACCTGAACTCATCAGCTACACATCTACTTTGAATAGCCTCAACTGTCGTGCAATTCACATTGAATTGCCCATCATGCTGCAAAGCGCTACAGACGTTCGTGATCTGGTTTTGAACCACAAAACTATCAGCCATTTGTTACCCCCTTCGGTTGTTGCCTACATTGAGGCGCATCACCTTTATCAAGCCTGACCATCACGCCTGACTATTGAGCCATCTCATAGTGCGCACTTTTTCAATCTAACCAGACATCCACATGACTACTTCAACCACCGACAGCGCTGCTAAAAAAGACATCCAAAAACTCCAACGTGTCATCGTTGACGCGCTGGAGGACGTCAAAGCGCAAGAGATTGTGGTGTTTGACACTGAGAAACTCTCCGCCCTGTTCGAGCGCGTGATGATCGCCTCCGGTACGTCCAACCGCCAAACCCGCGCGCTGGCGATGAGCGTGCGCGACGCCGTCAACAAAGCCGGTTTCGGCAAACCGCGCATTGAAGGCGAAGACAATGGCGAGTGGATCATCGTCGACTGCGGTTCTGCCGTCGTCCACGTCATGCAGCCCGCCATCCGCAGCTACTACCACCTGGAAGAGCTGTGGGGCGAAACGCCGGTGCGCTTGAAGTTTGGCGCTGAAAAAGTCGCCGCCAAATCGACGGCCAAAACACCGGCCAAGAAGCTCACCGCAACGCAAGAGGCCCTTATTCAAATTGATAAAGGCGACAAAGCTGACAAACCAATGACGCTCAAGCGCTCCAACGCCGCCAAAACCGGCGTGGCAGAAGCCTTCCCGTCCAAAGCGGCGATCAAGAAAGAAGCGGCCATCAAGTCAACCAAAGCGGCAGCGGCCAAGAAAATAGCCGCAAAAACACCGGCTGCCAAAAAAGCCGCTGCAAAAACTGCAGCTAAAACCGCAGCTAAAACCTCCGATGCTGCAACCCCTGCAGTCAAAAAAGTGGCCGCCAAAAAAGCACCGGCTAAAAAAGCAGCCGCTAAAAAGGCTTAAAAGGCTTAAATCAGTCAAAACGCCAGACAAAAACGCTTTTTTTAGGCTATTTTAGGCTCTAGCCGGCGTATTTATTGCCTAAGGTGCTATGAAATTAATAGTAGTTGCTGTCGGCAAAAGCATGCCGGACTGGGCGCAAACCGCGTGGGACGACTACGCCAAGCGCTTCCCGTTTGAGCTCAAGGTCGAGATAAAAACCGTCAAGACCGAGCCTAGACATTCGAAGTTAAGCTCCAAAACCCTGGAAACCATCTACGCCGCCGAGCGCGAGCGTATCGAAGCCTGCATCCCCAAAGGCACCCGCATCGTCGCGCTGGATGAGCGCGGCAGCAACCTCACCACCATGGCGTTGGCCGGCAAACTCAAAAACTGGCAGCTGGAAGCGGCTGACGTGGCCTTGGTCATAGGCGGCCCCGATGGGCTGGACCCTGAGTTCAAAAAAGCCGCACATGAGCGGATTCGCCTCTCAGACCTGACCCTGCCGCATGCCTTTGCGCGGGTGTTGTTGATTGAGCAGTTGTACCGGGCGTGGTCTATCAATGCCAATCATCCCTATCATAGAGAGTGACTTTTTAAGCTGTTACAGTATGGCCCATTCAAACACTTGGCATCACAGCGTGGACTCGACCGCCGGCTGCAGCTTGTTTTCTAGGGATTTATTCTCATGATTAAAAGAGCCTTTGAAAATCAACCGAGATGAGTGTGACGTTCTGGTTTTTGTTCGGTTTCCATCGCTGCCAGCCCTTGCAAGATGCCGCAGGTGTCTACCGCTTGCGCCGTTTGGCACTGTTGTCGCAGCGTACTCAACTGTGATTTGAGCTGGGCGAGTTCTTGGATGCGCTCATCCACATGGGCAATATGCTGGTCAAATACATCATTGATCGCGCCACAGCCATCGGCTGGCTGATCCGTTAAAACCAACAAAGTACGGATTCCTTCATGGCTCATGTCCAAAGTGCGGCAATTGCGGATGAAACGCAAACGTTCGACGTGCTCTGCACCGTACACCCTGAAGTTCCCTGCAGTTCGGCCAGGTGCGGACAACAAGCCTTCTTTTTCATAGTAGCGCACGGTTTCGACCGTGCATTGAGCCAAAGTAGCCATTTCACCGATTTTCATGAGGGTATTCCAAAAAACAATTGACTCTATAGTAACTTCAGGTTGTGTAATAGGTGTAATTCAATAGTTTTTGGAAACAAGATGTCTGAACAACACAAACCAGTACAGAGCGATAAAGGGACGCAAACCCCTATCCGTATCATGCAGATGGATTGCCCCACCGAAGAAGGTTTGTTGCGAAAAAAACTGGGTGGCATGGCGGGGGTTTCCGGGATGGAATTCAATTTGATGCAGCGTGTGCTGACGGTGACGCACGCGCCTGCTGCCCTGGAACCGATTCTTGAAGCGGTCCGCTCCCTGGGTTTCACGCCAGAGTTGGCAAACGATACATCCGCAGAGACTGAACCTACCCCCGAACCTGCGAAACCTTGGTGGCCGTTGGCACTGGCCGGACTGGCGGCCATCGCGTCTGAGGCCGCACATTGGGCTGGTTTGCCGACATGGGTGGCCGCTTTACTTGCGGTAGCCGCGGTCTTGGGGTGTGGCATCACCACGTACAAGAAGGGCTGGATTGCCATTCGTAACGGTAACCTCAACATCAACGCCTTGATGAGTATCGCCGTGACGGGCGCGCTCTTGCTCGGACAATGGCCTGAAGCGGCTATGGTGATGGTGCTGTTCACCGTGGCGGAATTGATCGAAGCCAAATCGCTGGACCGGGCGCGCCATGCCATCAAAGGCTTAATGCAGTTGACCCCTGAGCGCGCCACGGTTCTGAAGGAGGACGATGTTTGGCTTGAGGTGGCCGCCAAGTTGGTTCGCGTGGGTCAGCGTGTTCGCATTAAACCGGGTGAACGCATCGCACTGGATGGCAAGATCGTCAAAGGTCGCTCTACCATCAACCAGGCGCCTATCACCGGTGAGAGTCTGCCGATAGAAAAAGTCGAAGGCGATCCCGTTTTTGCGGGAACCATCAACGAATCAGGCTCTTTCGAGTACACCGTGACGGCTGCAGCGGGGCATAGCACCCTGGCGCGCATTATCCATGCCGTGGAAGAAGCACAAGGCGCGCGGGCACCCTCCCAGCGATTTGTGGATCAATTTGCACGTATTTACACCCCGGTGGTCTTCGCGCTTGCGCTGGCTGTTGCCGTGGTGCCGCCACTGCTGTTGGGGGGCGACTGGTTCACCTGGATATACAAAGCACTCGTTTTGTTGGTTATTGCTTGCCCTTGTGCGCTGGTAATTTCAACCCCTGTCACCATTGTCAGTGGCCTGGCTGCCGCTGCGCGCCAGGGTATCCTGGTCAAAGGAGGTGTTTATCTGGAAGAGGGCCGCAAGCTGGCATGGCTGGCGCTCGACAAAACCGGCACGATCACCCATGGTAAACCCGCCCAGACAGATTTCATGGTGTTGAACGGTTGGAATGATACTGAAGTCCGCAGTCTGGCCGCCAGTCTGGCAGGTCGTTCGGACCATCCCGTCTCGCGTGCGCTGACGGAAGCCGCCAAACGGGACGGGATTACCTTGCGTCCGGTGGAGGGTTTTGAGGCACTGGCTGGGCGCGGTACCAAAGGGATCATCGATGGCAAGCTGTACTACCTGGGCAATCACCGCCTGATCCATGAGCAAGGCCGATGCTCTGACGAACTGGAAGTTCGTTTGACAGCCCTGGAAGAGGAAGGCAAGACCGTTATTTTGCTGACCGATGAACAGCGCGTGCATGGTTTGTTCGCCGTGGCTGATACGGTCAAAGACAGCAGCCGCCAAGCAATTGCAGAGCTGCACGCGTTGGGCATCAAGACCATCATGCTGACGGGTGACAATGCCCATACAGCCAAGGCCATTGCAGCGCAGGTGGGTATTGACGAAGCCCGTGGCGATTTGCTGCCTGAAGACAAACTCAAAGCGATTGAAAGCAAGCTCGGCAAAGATGGCGCGGTGGGCATGGTGGGTGACGGCATCAACGATGCGCCAGCCTTGGCACGTTCCGATATCGGCTTTGCGATGGGTGCTGCAGGGACGGGTACAGCGATTGAAACCGCCGATGTGGCGCTGATGGATGATGATCTACGTAAATTGCCACGCTTTGTACGCCTGTCGCGCAAGACCCACGCCTTGCTGATTCAAAACATTGTGCTGGCACTGGGTATCAAGGCCGTGTTTCTCGTGTTGACATTGATGGGCACGGGCACCATGTGGATGGCTGTGTTTGCCGATGTGGGGGCGAGTTTGCTGGTGGTTGGCAATGGGCTGCGTTTGTTGCGAACAAACGACGTGGCGCGCGGGCAATGACACGCCTGATCAATCCAGGTCACTGCCAGCCATACGCATGTCATCGGATATGCACAGTTCGCGACATTTCCGAATCTCATCGCATACACCCTCTCTACCCGAACGCCCAAGTTGGGCTGAGTACGTTTGCATGCGTCGCGTTTAGCTTGGAAGCCAGTAACGGATAATTCCACGCTGGTGCTGAATTACTGAACTCCCCCCAAAACCACATGCCTTTCATTTACCTCGCCTCCCAAAGCCCGCGCCGCAGCCAGCTGCTGGACCAGATCGGCATCGCGCATCAGATCTTGGTGGCAGACGCAACGGAAGACGCGGAATCCCTTGAAGTGGCGCTTAAAAACGAAGCGCCTTTGACGTATGTGACGCGGGTCACAAACTTGAAGCTGGACGCTGCCGTGGCCCGGATGAAGCTGCGCGGTTTGCCGCTGGCACCGGTGCTGTGCGCGGACACCACAGTGGCGATGGGACGAGTTTTGTACGGCAAACCGGAGTCTGAGCGCGATGCTGCGCGGATGCTGGCAGAGTTGTCGGGGTCGACCCATCGGGTGCTGACCTCTGTGGCTGTGGCCTATGGTGCGCAGGGTAAAAAACGCCTGCAGGCGGTGAGCGAGTCCAAAGTCACGTTTGCCAAGTTGAGCAAAGCCCAGATCGACCGCTACATCGCCACCGGTGAGCCCCTGGGCAAGGCGGGGAGCTACGCGGTGCAGGGCAGGGCGGCGACGTTTATCGCAAAAATCAGCGGCAGTTATTCGGGCATCATGGGTTTGCCGATGTTTGAAACAGCGCAATTGCTCGGTAAACTTGGTCTTTAAATCCCCAGCCTCGCGTAACATCGCTGCATGCAACAAGAAATTTTAATCAACTGGTCGCCGCAGGAAACCCGTGTTGCTGTGGTCGAAAACGGCGCGGTGCAGGAGTTGCATGTCGAGCGCAGTCTGGAGCGCGGTTTGGTCGGTAACGTGTATCTGGGCAAAGTGGCGCGGGTGCTGCCGGGCATGCAGTCGGCGTTTATCGACATCGGGCTGGAGCGCGCGGCGTTTTTGCATGTGGCGGATCTGGTGAGCAGCATCAACTTGCGCCATGCGGACAACGACGAATCTGCCGATAAATCTGGCGACAAAGCACAGCCAAGCCTGCTGCCCATTGAAAAACAGGTGTTTGAAGGCCAGACGCTGGTTGTGCAGGTGATTAAGGAGCCGATGGGCACCAAGGGCGCGCGACTGTCCACGCAGATCAGCCTATCGGGCCGCTTGCTGGTGTTTTTGCCGCAGGACAGGCACATTGGCGTGTCGCAAAAAATCCCGATGGAGCAGCGCAAGAAGCTGCGCAAGCGGCTGCAGGTCTTGGCGTCAGCGGCGGCAGAGGCAGAAAACGCATCAGTCAATGCATCGGTTTTAAACGTAGGCGGCTACATTTTGCGCACGAATGCAGAAGAAGCCGAAGACGCCGAGCTGGCAGACGACATCAGCTACCTGCGCAAAACCTGGGTGCGTATTCAGGATGCCGCCAAGCGCCTGCCGCCCAAATCGGTGCTGCACCAGGATTTGAACCTGCTGCAACGGGTGATGCGCGATCTGGTGAGCGACACCACGCAGCTGATCCGGCTGGACTCGCAGCTTCAGTATGAAAAATTGATAGCATTTGGCAAAGAATTCATGCCCGCTGCAGCCGAAAAACTGCAACATTACAAAGGCGAACGGCCGATTTTTGATTTGTTCAATATCGACGACGAAATCGCCAAAGCGCTGGGCGCACGGGTTGATTTGAAGTCGGGTGGTTATTTGATCGTCGATCAAACCGAGGCCATGACCACAGTGGACGTCAACACCGGCGGCTACGTGGGTGCGCGTAATTTTGACGATACGATTTTCAAGACCAATCTAGAGGCGGCTGGCGCGATTGCGCGGCAACTGCGCTTGCGCAACCTGGGCGGCATCATCGTGGTGGATTTCATCGACATGACGCGCCCCGACCACCGCGCCGCTGTGCTGGAAGAGTTCAGAAAACAACTCGCCAGAGACCGCGTGAAGACGTCCAGCAGTGATTTCTCGGCACTCGGCTTGGTGGAAATGACCCGCAAGCGCACCCGTGAGTCGCTGGCGCATGTGCTGTGCGAGCCATGCGCCGTGTGCGCTGGCAAAGGCATCGTCAAAACCCCGCGCAGCGTGGCCTACGATATTTTGCGGGAGATTTTGCGCGAAGCACGGCAGTTCAACCCGCGTGAGTTCCGCATCATCGCCGCACCCAAAGTCATCGAGCTGTTTTTGGACGAAGAAAGCCAGCATTTGGCTGAATTGAGCGACTTCATCGCCAAACCGATCTCCCTGCAAAGCGAAAACTCGGCGGGGCAAGAGCAATACGATGTTGTCCTCCTTTAAGTCTGCGAACACGGCCGCCATACCGATTCTGGTGTACCACCAAATCGACGCCGCGCCTCCGAAAGGTGCGCCGTTTCGCAGTTTGTATGTCTCGCCCACTGCGTTTGCGCGGCAAATGGCGTTTTTGAAGCGGCTGGGTTACACCGGCTTGTCGATGACGGATCTGCTGCCGTATTTGAGTGGCGAGAAAAAGGGTAAGGTTGTTGGCATCACTTTTGATGACGGTTACCTCAATAATTTGACGCACGCTTTGCCGGTGCTGCAAAAAAATGGTTTCACATCGACCTGTTATGTGGTGGACGGTCTGCTTGGGCAAACCAACAGTTGGGACATGGGCCAGGGCATCGCCCAAACGCCGTTGATGACGGCTGAGCAGCTGGTGCAGTGGCAGGCCGGCGGGCAAGAGGTGGGGGCGCACACGCAGCAACATGTGGATTTGCTGGCAGTGACTGAGCTTGCCGCCTGGGCGCAAATTGCCAAGTCCAAACCCGCGCTGGAAGCCGTGCTGCACCAACCGGTGAACCACTTTTGCTACCCGTTTGGCAAGTTTGACAGCCGCCACGAAACCATGGCGAAGCAAGCCGGCTACACCACGGCAACCACGACAGCTCGCGGGCGCGTGCATGCAGGCGCTGACATGATGACGCTGCCGCGCGTGCCCATGCTGCGCAGCACCTCGCTGCCGGTGCTGTGGCTGAAAGTGGCGACAGGGTATGAAGACCGCACCCGCTGAAGTCGTGAAGAAGCCGTGAATTCACCCGAACTTCCGACATTGCCCAAATTGCCTAAATTACGCATCGCCGTCCTCAACCGCATCTTTTCACCCCAAGGTGGCGGGGCAGAGCGCTATTCCATTGCTTTAGTGGAACAACTGGCTGGTGGGCACGAGATGCACGTTTTCGCCCAGGACATCTCCCCCAGCTTGATCGCCCAATGGCCGCAGGTGCGCTTTCACAAAGTTTCCGCGCCGCTGCGCAAGTCGCGCTGGTTGAACCAGCTGTGGTACGCCACTGTCACGTGGTGGGCGACCCGCAAAGGCTCAGGAGCGGGTTTTGACGTCGTCCATTCGCATGAAAACACCTGGCATGGGCAGGTGCAAACCGTGCACGTGCTGCCGATCAAACACAATTTGTTCAACGGTAAAACCGGCTGGCGCAGGGCGGCAACATGGCTGAACGTGTTGACCAGCCCGCGTTTGCTGGCGTATCTGGCTTTGGAGCGCGGCCGGTTTGCAGTGCAACCGAATCGCCATATCGTGCTGACCTCGCCCAGTTTGCTGGCGATTTTTAAGTCAACTTATCCGGCTTGCGCAAACACTCTATCCGTCATCACCCCCGGTGTGGGTAAAGTCGATTTCAGCTTCGACAAAGCCGCCGCCAAGCAAGCACTTGGCCTGCCAGCGCAGGGCTGGATGATTGCCTTTGTGGGAAATGACTATGAGAAAAAGGGTTTGCCAACCTTGTTGCAGGCGCTGAAGACCTTGCCAGAGCACGTCAATCTGGCCGTGGTGGGAAATCAGGCTCAAATGCCTGTTTATCAAAAACTGGCGAACCAGCTCGGGTTGGAGTCCCGTGTTCGGTTTTTAGGTGCGGTAGCCGACGTTTCTAATGTCTACCAAGCCGCTGACTGCTTGGCCCACCCCACCCGCGAAGACACCTTCGCCATGGTCGTGCTCGAAGCCCTGTCCTACGGCCTGCCCACCGTGGTCAGCCAGGCGCGCTACTGCGGCATTGCGGGTTTGTTGACAGATGGGCAAAACGCGTTGATGCTGGATGACCCCAAAGACGCCGCAGCTTTGGCGGCCTTGCTGCGCCGCATTTTGGATGATACGGACCTGCGCGCCAACTTGAGCCGCCAAGCGCTGGCATTTGCAGACGGCTACGCGTGGGAGGCTATTGCGCGGCAGCAGGAGGCGATGTATCTGGACATTGCTGGGAAGTAGCGATTTAGAGGGGGTAAATTGGTTGTAGCCGGCGTATTTATTGATTGAGTTGCTACTGAATTTATAGTGAAATCAGCGGCAATGAATTCAAAAAACGTTGCTTTTACCGAGGTTGCACTTTAAACAGAGAGTTCGTAGATTCTCAATAACAGTTTCACCACCTTTGCTCCAAGCCAAAATGTGATCAATATGAAGCTCTGTACCGAGCGTTGTTGCGGGGCTTGCTCCGCAGCTGCAACATGTGAATCGATCACGCACAAGTATTTTAAAACGTAGACGGAGTGATGGATCTCTTCCCGTTCTCGAACGCTGTTCTGATTCAATAACTGCAGGGCTTGTGTTGTTGCTAACTTCAGATGCATTCGCCCAATCAACAAAGGCTTCAAGTGCACCAGTCCATGAAAGGAATCGTCTTTGATATGGCGATTGCGATATGACTGACGGTGATTGCGCGAGTTCTGAACGTCTAGGTTGACGCCCGTAGTGCTGCCAAAGGGTCAAGATATTTGAGAAAAGGCGTTCGTCAGAATATTCAACTTCATTGGATATCTCCAAACCAGCCGCTGTAAGAGCCTTATTCCAAGTTCCGAAGCGACGAGCTAAGTTCCGTCCATCGAATTGTCCATGTTGTTCATAGAGGGGTTGGCTTACCTTGCGTGTAAACATTAGTTCTGCGACACGCTTCAAATCTTCAAGCAACTCAGCTTCGCTAACTGGAGTACCTCGACCGCGAGAAATTTGAAATTGTGAGGAGGTCATTTTGCTTGTAACTTGTTGATATTAATAATGATTTAATTTTATTATGGTCAATATGGAAAATGAAACTGACAGCTTCGCATAGCACTTAATGTACCAAACCACTCCCGCAAGGCGAATGAATGCGGGCAGGTTGCACAAAACCGCAGCAAGGCGCGGAGCTAACGGTGGGTAAACCAAGGCGGTGGTGCGTGTTTGCGGAGACTTTTTTGCAGCGTGTCCGCGTTCGTTTGCCCAGTGAGGCTCTCAGATAGAAAAAAGAAGGTCAAATATGCCTCTAGCCGGCGTATTTATTGCCTATCTAGCTATTAAAATCATAGTGAATATGAGTTTTTAGGAACTATGCAAACCCAGCCGATACAACCGTGCATACGCCCCATCAGCCGCCAGCAACTCGGCATGGTTGCCAATCTCCAAAATCCGGCCTGCGCCCATGACGACGATGCGGTTGGCGTGTTCTACGGTGGACAGGCGGTGGGCGATGACGAGGGTGGTGCGGCCTTGCATGAGGGTTTGCAGGGCTTCTTGCACGGCGCGTTCGGATTCGGCGTCCAGGGCGGAGGTGGCTTCGTCCAGAATCAAAATCGGGGCGTCTTTGTAAAGGGCACGGGCGATGGCGAGGCGCTGGCGCTGGCCGCCTGAGAGCTGCACGGCGTTGTGGCCGACAGTGGCGTCTATGCCCAGGGGCAGGTCGCGGATGAACTCGCCCAGGCGGGCGGCTTGCAGGCAGCGGGTGACGCGGTCGCGGTCGATCTCGTTGACGGGCTGGCCGAGCGCGACGTTGCTGGCGATGCTGTCGTTCAGCATGACGACGTGCTGGCTGACGAGGGAGAACTGGCTGCGCAGGGAGGTCAAATCCCAATCCTTCAGCGGCATCCCATCCAGTGTGATGTCGCCAGATGTGGGTTCCAAAAACCGGGGCAGCAGGTTGACGAGGGTGGTTTTGCCTGAGCCGGAGGCGCCCACCAGTGCGACGGTTTCGCCATGGGAGATGGTGAGGGAGAGCTTGTCGACAGCCAAACCGGCGTCTGTGTTGTAACTGACCGACGTGTCTTCGAACTGAATTAATCCATCGGCACGGGGTTTGCTGAAGTTGCCGGATGGCTCGCTGTCAGTGTGTTCGAGCAGGTCAAAACCGCGCTCCAGCGCCGCCAGGCCACGGGTGATGGGGTTGGCGATTTCAGACAGATGTTTGATGGGGGCCACCAACAAGAGCATGGCGGTGACGAAAGCGGTGAATTCGCCCACGGTGGTACCGCCGTCAGCGCTTTGTATCAAAGCAACGGTGATGACGGCGGACAAGGCCACGGCGGCGAGCATCTGGGTCAGCGGCTTCATGGCGGCTGACGCTGCGGTGGTTTTCATGGACAGGCCGCGCAGGCGATCGCTGATGCCTTCAAAACGTGCAGCTTGCGAGTTTTGGGCGGAATGCAGCCGGATGTCGCGGTGGGCAAGGACGTTTTCTTCCACCACGTAGGCCAGCGCGTCGGTGGCGGTTTGGCTGGATTTGGACAGGGCGTAGAGCTTTTTCGACAGCCGCGTCATGATGAAGGCAACCGCTGGCAGCAGCACGGCGACGATGGTGGTGAGTTGCCAGTTGAGGTACAGCAGGTAGCCGACCAGCGCGATCAGGGTGACGGCATCGCGCACCAAGGCCATGATGGAGTTGACCAGCAGGGTCGAGCCGTTGTGGACTTCATAAACGACGGTGTTGGCCAGTTCACTGGAGGACTGGTTGGCGAAGAGGACGAATTTGGCGTTCAACAACTTGCCAAACATGGCTTGGCGCAGGTGGCTGAGGCCCTTGGCGGTGACTTTGGTGACGGCCATTTCGGCCACAAACCCGGCTACACCACGGATGCCGAACAGGGCGATGAGGGTGACGGGAATGATCCACAACTCGATTCGGCCTTTTTGGAAGCCACGGTCAAGTAGCGGTCGCAGGGCGGCGGGGATGAGCGGCTCGGTGCAGGCGGCTAGAGCCGTGGCCAGAAAAACGATTAGCCAGGCGCTTTTGGGGTAGCCAAAATAAGGAATCAGGCGGGCGAAGCGCTGGCGCAGGGATTTTGGCGGGGTTTTAGAAAATGTAGAGGTAGCCAAGAGGGTCGCCAGATGAGAGAAGTTTTGACAGAAATTTGGGTGATTGCAGGGAAGTGTTACAGCTTCAAGTGCCTGTATTATCAGACAGATGACCGAGCTGACCGATTTACCTACGCCCAAGCCTCCGAAATCGCCTGAACGCGATGATTTGAAGCGTTTGAGCTTCGCCAATACTGCTTTGCTGATGGCGCGTGTTTTTGGCATTGCAGCCTTGGTCGGCACCATGCTGTCGTTACCTTTGACCAATGCTTTTGTGACTTTGAGTCTGGTGAGTTGGTGCTTATCGGGCTGTAAAACAGGTCAAAGATGGGCTGAAATACTCAAAAACCCTGCTGTTTTGGGCGCTTTGCTGTTGTTTGGCTGGATGCTGCTGAGTGTGATGTGGGCGCAGATCGACTACAAAGCCAGCTTGGGCGGCGTCTGGAAATACCGCAAGCTGATGTGGGTGCCGCTGATGGTGGTATTGTTTGCAGATGAGAAATTGCGTCTCTGGTCCATCAAGGCTTGGTTGTTGACTGCCGTTGTATTGATGATGTTCTCATTAGAGCAAACTCTGCCTGCCCCGTTCGGAATAGGGAAAATGAGTGATCATCCGGCAAAACCCCTGTCTGTTTATTCGCATGTCACACTAGGCTTTATATTGATTCCTGCGATTACGTTAGGTCTAGCTTGGATGTCACTAAGCAGGGAAAAGATGGTGAAAAGTGCCGGTGTCTTGCTTGTCGTTTTAACCCTTTGTTATATGGTGATTGCACAGCGAGGCAGAACCACTTATGTCATTTTGGTCGTACTTTTCATGTTTTTCGTCCTCACTCAACTCAAGGGCGTTAAAAGATGGTTCTCAGTAGCCATCCTCATCATTGGAACTTTGAGCATTTTGGTACTCAATCCTAAAGTTCAAATGCGATTCGAGCAAGTCCTCATTGATTCACAGACTGCACAAACCGCTACCACCTATGAGGAAAATTTCACGTCTTCTGGTTTGCGTATCGGATTTTGGCGTGGCTCTATAGAAATATTCAAGGAGCATCCAATACTGGGTATGGGCATAGGTACATGGGCTGCAGGCTACCGCAAGTACATTGAGCGAACACCAGGAACGCCTGGCATCGCTGTCACAGGGGGTAATCCGCATCAAGAGTATTTGTTGATGGCTTCGCAGCTAGGCGTGGTGGGGTTGGGTTTGTTTTTGGTTTGGCTAGCACGGTGCCTCCACGCCACGCGACGACTAGGTCGTTCAGAGCGGATTGCGGCCCAATCGTTGTTGGTGGCATTCATTGTCGGCTGTTGGTTCAATTCCTTTCTATTTGACAGCGCCACCGGGCATTTTTTCTGTTTGGGTTTAGGCATATTGTTTGCAGGCTACACAGCGACGAATCAAAAAGAAGAAGCAAAAGTGAAAGCAAGAGCAGCGCCTATTGAGACCATCGGTGAAAAAATTGAACCAGACTAAAGACAACAAACACACCTTATCGGTCATTTTGATCACCAAGAACGAAGAAGCCAATGTTGCCGCATGCCTGGACAGCGTCCGTTTTGCCGACCAGATCATCGTGGTGGACAGCGGCAGCACCGACAACACGGTGGCACTCGCGCAGGCGGCCGGCGCACACGTGGTGCAAACGCCCGATTGGCCAGGGTTTGGGGTGCAAAAGAACCGCGCTTTAGCTTTGGCGACCTGTGATTGGGTGCTGTCTATTGATGCAGATGAGCGCATACCAGCGCCGTTGGCAGATCAAATACTGAGCGCGATGCAAAGCAGGCAAACCGCAGCATTTCAAATTCCGCGTTTGACGCAGTTTTGTGGTAAGTGGATACACCATTGCGGCTGGACGCCCGATTACGTTTTGCGGTTGTTTAAAAGAGAGTGCGCACACTTCAGCAACGACCTGGTGCATGAACGATTGATTCAAATTCAGGGAACCTCTGAAAAGTTGAGCGCTCCAATCCATCATTACAGTTACCCAACCCCTGCGCAGTACTGGCGAAAACTGGACCAATACAGCCAGGCTTGGGCACTGCAACGCTATACTCAAGGACAGAAAACAAGTATGTTCCGGGCGGGTGTTTCTGGGCTGACTGCGTTTGTTCGCAGTTATTTTTTTCGTTTGGGGTTTCTGGATGGCGCCATGGGTTTTGCAGTCTGCACGATGCAAGCGCAAGCGGCTTTTGGAAAGTATTTTTCTTTGTACTGCTTGAATCAAAATAATGAACACACCCAAAAATAGTCTTGTTCGCACCGTTTCTTTCTGGGCTTACGCCAGTATTTTCTTATTCGCAACGTTTGTCGCACTTCCTGCCAAAGCACAATTCAAGGTGGATGTATCAGGTGTGGGCTTGACGCAGTTGCCCATTGCCATCACGCCCTTCAAAGGTGAAGATGCCGCAACACAAAAAATCAGCGCCATTGTGATGGCAGATCTGGCGCGCAGTGGCCGCTTTCGCGCAGTTGAGCCAGGCGCTGCTGTTTTGGATGAAAATTCCCGCCCAGACATGTCTCCCCTGCGCCAAAAAGGTGCGGATGCGATGGCTGCCGGCAGCGTGACACGCTTGGCTGATGGCCGCATCGACGTTCGCTTCCGTTTGTGGGATGTGGTCAAAGCGGTGGACATTGGGGCAGAAAGCCATGTGGTCACGCAGGCCAATATCCGCTTGGCTGCGCATCGGGTGTCCGACTTTATCTACGAAAAACTGACCGGTGAAAAAGGTATTTTTTCAACCCGTATTGCTTACATCACCAAAGCGGGACCGCGTCATACGCTGTGGGTGGCTGATTCTGATGGCGAGAATGCAAAGTCCGCGCTGGTCAGCCAAGAGCCGATTATTTCGCCATCCTGGTCGCCCAACGGCACGCAATTGACCTATGTGTCGTTTGAATCCCGCAAGCCCGAGGTGTGGACGCATGAGGTGTTGACGGGCAAGCGCCGTTTGTTGGCCAACTTCAGAGGCTCCAACAGTGCGCCGTCCTGGTCGCCGGACGGCCGCAGTCTGGTGGTGACCCTGACGCGTGACGGCAATGCACAGCTGTATTCATTGAATGCAAGCGGCGGCGAACCCAAGCGTTTGAGCAAAAGCGATGGCATTGAAACGGAAGGCAGTTTTTCACCCGATGGGCGCAATATCTATTTTGTAAGCGACCGTGGTGGTGCACCGCAAATTTATCGCATGCCTGCCGTGGGCGGCAATGCGGAACGTGTGACGTTTGCCGGTAGTTACAACATTTCTCCCACTTTGAGCCCTGACGGCAGATGGCTGGCTTATATTTCACGCATCGGCTCTGCCTTCAAGTTGCATGTGATGGAATTGTCAACAGGTACCGCCACGGCGCTCACGGATACATCTGCTGACGAACACCCCAGTTTTGCCGCCAACAGCAAGCTGCTTGTCTATGCAACCAAATTGCAGGGCAAAGAGGCGTTGATGACCACGACGCTGGATGGTCGCATCAAAGCGAAGCTGGCGGGTGTAGATGGCGATATTCGGGAGCCAGCTTGGGGGCCGTTTGATAAATGACAATCCAAATCACCACGCGACAGTTAAAGTACACAAACAATGTCGAAATAGTTTAAACAGTTGCAGCGGAATTTTTTAATCTTTTGAAAGTGCGCCATGAAAAAATCATTTTTATTGATCCTCCTTGTAGCTTCATTGGCAGGTTGCGCCACTGGCGTCAAGCTCGATGCGCCTGTTGAAGATAAATCCGGAAGTTCCACTACTTCAAGCTCAAGCTCTAGCGCTTTGGATGGACAGGCCGCCAAAGGAGGTGTGACTTCTGTTGATTTGGGTAGCACCAGCGGCACCGATGGCGGCCCGGCCAACGTCGGCAAGATCGTCTATTTTGACTATGACAGTTTTTTGGTGAAGCCAGAATACACGGGTGTGATTGATGCGCACGTCAAGTTTTTAGCCAGCCGCAAGATGCAAAAAATCACGGTTGAAGGTCATACCGATGCCGCAGGCGGGCGTGAATACAACCTGGCCTTGGGTCAAAAACGGGCTGAAGCGGTACGCCGCGCCTTGGCCTTGTCTGGTTTGGCTGATGTACAAATTGAAGCGGTGAGTTTTGGCAAAGAAAAACCAGCGGCTTTGGGAAGCGATGACTCTTCCATGGCGAAAAACCGTCGTGCAGAAATCAGCTACCGTTGACTTGTTGCGCTTGATTTGACTGAGACAGAGAGAGAACCATGTTTTTACGATTTATATTGATGGCGGCGGCATTGTCTGCCTCGTTGACCTCCCATGCAGGTTTGTTTGACGATGATGAGGCACGTAAAGCGATTTTGGATTTGCGCCAACAAATCTCTGGCTTGACTGCGGCGCAACAAAAATCCAATGATGAAATCATGCAACAGCGCAGAAGCATGCTGGAGCTGCAAAATCAAATCGACAAGCAAAAGAGTGACCTGGCGCAAGTTCGGGGTGAGAATGAACAGCTGGCGCGCGCGGTGGCGGATGTCCAAAGCAAGCAAAAAGAGCTGGTTCAAGCGACCGAGCAACGCATCAGTAAAATCGAACCACTGACTGTGCTGGTTGATGGGCGCGAGTTTGTCGCGGAGCCGAATGAAAAGCGCGATTACGAGGCGGCTTTTGCCGTATTCCGTGCCGGTGATTTTGTCAAATCGCAAAAAATTTTTATTGAGTTTGTGCAGCGCTATCCACGTAGCGGGTATTCACCATCAGCGCTGTTTTGGCTAGGTAATGCGCAATACTCGACCCGTGACTACAAAGAGGCTATCGTCAATTTCCGTTCACTTGTGACGCAGGCACCCGACCATTTACGTGCCCCCGAAGCACTGTTGTCTATTGCTAATTGCCAGCTTGAAATGAAAGACCCACGCAACGCGAAAAAAACGCTGGAGGACTTGACAAAGTTGCACCCCCAATCTGAAGCGGCCGTCGCCGCAAAAGAGCGTCTCGCTCAGCTCAAATAGGCATTCCTGGTTTTTTCGGTTCTCACTTGAATATGCCCCAGTCTTCTGCGCCGTCTGACGATGTGGATCTGACGCGTCGCTTTGGTGGCCTGGAGCGCTTGTATGGTCAGCAGGGCGCAGCCGCCATTCGATCCGCGCATGTGGTGGTGGTGGGTATTGGCGGCGTGGGTTCTTGGGCTGCTGAGGCTTTGGCGCGCAGCGGTGTCAATCGTTTGACCTTGATTGATCTTGACCATGTCTCCGAATCCAATATCAACCGGCAGGTACTGGCGACGGATGCCACGATTGGTCAAGCCAAGGTATTGGCCATGCGCGATCGGATTGCCTTGATTCATCCTGTATGCCAGGTCAGCTGCATTGATGAGTTTGTGACACCTGGAAACTGGCTGCAATTGTTGCCAGAAGGTGTTGATGCTGTGATTGATGCCTGCGATCAAGTCAAAACCAAAGTAGCTTTGGCTGCTTGGGCGCAACGCGCCAAAGTACACTTCATCTCTGCAGGGGCGGCAGGTGGCAAACGTTTTGCACATCTGGTTGATATTGATGATCTTTCAAAAACCACGCACGACCCTTTGCTGGCGATGCTGCGCTACCAGCTGCGTAAAGTACATGGCGCGGCGCGCGAGGGACGCAATATGGGCGTGACCTGCGTTTTTAGCCGTGAAGCCGTCAAGCAGCCGGATGTCTCGTGTGAGATCAGCACCGCTGATGGTTCTTTGAATTGCCACGGTTATGGGTCTGTTGTGAGTGTCACAGCAACCTTTGGTAATTGCGCCGCAGGTTGGGTTTTGAATAAATTAGCAAATTTTCTGAGCCCACCTGAAAAGAGCATAAAAAAACCGCTATAATTTGAGGCTGTGCTGCTGTGAATATCAATGATCAACAGCACAATTTGGGACCTTAGCTCAGTTGGTAGAGCAGCGGACTTTTAATCCGTTTGTCGTGGGTTCGACCCCCGCAGGTCCCACCAGATTCAAACCCCGTAAGCCTTGTGTTTACGGGGTTTTTTGTTGTTCGGTTTAAGGATTGGGCAAGCCACCCCTCCCCTTTAAAAGCTGTTTAAAGTTGTTTCAGTTTCTCAAGTGCTGCGTTGAGGGTTTCGTCTTTTTTGGCAAAACAAAAACGGACAATACGCTGATCAAAGCCCTGGCCATAAAAAGTCGAGAGTGGAATCGCTGCCACACCCACTTCAACAGTCAACCATTTGCAGAATTCAGCTTCGCTGAGTTCGCTGACATCAGAAATATCGACACATTGAAAATAGCTGCCCGCACTGGGGAGTACTTTAAATTTCGTTTGCGCCAAACCGGCCCGAAACAGATCGCGTTTGCGCTGATAAAACGCGGGTAATGAAAGATAGGGTTGTGCATCGGCCATATAGCTTGCCAAACCGTATTGCACAGGCGTGTTGACCGTGAACACGTTGAATTGATGGACTTTGCGAAACTCCGCCGTCAATGCACTTGGGGCCGCAACAAAGCCCACCTTCCAGCCGGTCACATGGTAGGTCTTACCAAAGCTTGAGACAATGAAGGCACGTGCTGCCAAACCAGGAAAACGCGCAACGCTTTGGTGCTCTTGGCCGTCGTACACCATGTGTTCATAGACCTCGTCACTGATCAACAGCACATCGGTAGATGCCAGCATATCCTGCAAAGCCAGCATGTCTTCGCGGCTCCAGATTGTGGCGCTGGGGTTGTGAGGAGAATTGATGATGATGGCACGCGTCCTGGGCGTTATGGACGCGCTGATTTTTTCAAAGTCTGGCTTGAAAGTTCCTGGCGTTAAAGGCACACGCACCACGACGCCACCCGCCAGCTCGATATTGGGCACATAGCTGTCGTAGCAGGGCTCAAGGACAATCACTTCGTCGCCGGGGTGGACGATTGCCAAAATTGCCGTGATGATGGCCTGGGTCGCACCTGCGGTTATTGTGATCTCTGTATTGGCGTCATAGCTTTTGCCATGAAGTGCTTGCAACTTGGAGGCAATCGCTTCCCGCAGCACGGGTACGCCAGTCATCGGCGGGTATTGGTTCAAACCCGCCGTCATGGCGTTGGTGACTGACTGAACCAGCTTGGGGTCACAATCAAAATCAGGAAACCCCTGCCCTAGATTGACGGCTTTATGCTCAGCGGCCAGCGCCGACATCACGGTGAAAATAGTGGTGCCAACGGCGGGAAGTTTGGTTCGAAGTGCAGGGGTACGAGGTGTCATCGTCGGTTGGCATTCGGGTAGCGTTCACATTGAAAAATCTTCACCATGACCATTCATGGCGCGCACAATCAGGTCGCGGCTCAAGCGGTCGCTAAGCAGTTCGGCAAATTTATAGACAAAATTGCGCAGGTAGGCACTTCGTTTGAACGCGACGCGCGCCACGTTGTGACCAAATAAATAGCCTGCGGGAATAACCGCCAGGTCCTGGTTGGACTCATGGCCCACGTTGTCGCCTTGAAGCACCGCCATTTCGGCCACGATGCCAATACCCAAACCCGTGCGGACGTAGGTTTTGATCACGTCCGAGTCAATGGCTTCCAGCGCAATACGCGGCTGCAGCTTTTTAAGGGCAAAAGCCTGGTCGATTTTGGTTCGCCCAGTGAAGGACGGGTGGTAGGTGATGAGCGGTTCTTGCGCCAGGTCTTCCAGGCTGAGGGACTCGCGCTTGGCCAGCGGATGGTCAACAGGCATCACCAACACATGCTGCCACTCATAGCAGGGCAGGGTGACCAGCTGGTCATAGTGCGCCAGCGATTCGGTGGCAATACCGATCTCCGCAACCTCATCAATCAACATCTTGGCCACTTGGTCGGGTGAGCCCTGGTGCAAACTGATGTTGACTTTGGGATAAGTTTCACGCAAGCGCGCAATAGGCTGTGGTAAGACATAGCGTGCCTGGGTGTGCGTTGTTGCGATGGACAAGGTACCGCTGTCTTCAGCACTGAACTGCTCGCCAATGCGTTTGAGGTTGCCCAGTTCACGCATGATGAGATCAACGCTTTTGATGACGTGCTGGCCGGGTTCGGTGATGCGTTTGAGCCGTTTGCCGTGGCGGGCGAAAATCTCAACACCCAACTCTTCTTCCAATTCGATGATGGCTTTGGACACACCCGGCTGCGAGGTGTGCAACGCTTTAGCCGCTTCAGTCAGATTGAGATTGCGCCGAACAGCCTCTTGTACAAATCGGAATTGATGTAGATTCATATTGAATTTCAGCTAAAGAATCAATTCATTATGCCTCAATTGTAATTTTAAGGGGGTTTAAGACGCATCCGTGAGTGCAATGCTTGCCATCAAATCCAAAACAGCTTCATTTTCACCCACGGCTGAGAGCACTTCAAATTTAACTTGAGGGTAGCGTACCCGCAATGCGTCAACAAGTACAGGCAAGTCTTCACGCGCGTGCCTGCCTACACCTAAAAACATGGGCAAAATCCTTATATTGTTTGCGCCAGCAGCTATTAAATCAGCAGCAAGATCGGGCAGGCTGGGCTGTGTGAGCTCCAGGTAAGCACAATCCACAACTTGGTTAGGCGCTGTGTTTCGAATACGCTGTGCCACGGCCTGGATCGGCAAATGCCATAAAGCGTCGCGGGAGCCGTGTCCAAAAAGAACGATGGCGGTGGTGGGTAGTTGGGTCACGATATAAAGGAAGCAAGAAGAAAGTAAATGTGAACGTGAAAGGCTTGAGGACGCAAAGCTAGCGACGGAAAATCAGCAAGCTGAAGGCGCCCAAGGACAACAAAGAATAGACCAAACTGGGCGCTGCCGCTGTGAGCAAAGGGCTCCAGGTCAGCAAGTTTCCAAAATAATCAAATATATTGTTGAGCACGAAGAAACTGATGCCGATCAGCACGCCACCAAAAACATAGGCGGTAATGCCACCTGCGCGAAAGTGCAGGTAAGCAAACGGCAGTGCCAGCACCAACATCACCAGGCAGCTCAGGGGATAAAACACTTTTTTCCAAAATTGAATTTCATACAGCTGCGTAATTTGTGCATTTGCGTTCAGATGGCGGATGTATTGAAACAGGTCGATCGTGCCCATGCGGTCAGGTTTGAGCAGCGCGACAGACACCATTTCGGCGTTGATTTCCGTCGGCCACAGTAAGGTTTCAAACGTTGTATGCTTGATTTTAGGCTGACGTGTGCCCGCATCGGCTGATTTTCCCACCGCTTCGCCGTGAGTCGCGTAGTCGCGTCGTTGCACATCGACCAGATTCCAGCTGGCATCTTTCTGGAAAAAGCCTTGCTTGGCCGTCGTCATGGAGACGATGGCACCCGTTGTGTCAAATTCAAAAAGCCGCACGCCCACCATTTGCGCATCCGATGACATGGCCGAAATATTCACCGCATACGAACGGTTGCCTTGTTTTTCTTTCAACCAGGCACCCGTTTGACCGATCGAAATCTGCCCAAGATAACGTGCCTTGAGCAATTGAGCCGTGCGGTCCGCCAGTGGCGACACGTAATCGCCGATGACAAACGTGAAGGCGACAAAGATCGTGCCCAGTCCAAGCAGCATTTTCAGTGCCAGGCCGGGGCCCAGCCCGCTGGTGCGCAAAATCGTGAACTCCGAGCTTTGGGCAAACCGGGCCATCACAAACACGCTGCCAATTAAAACTGTAATCGGCAGCAGCTCATACAAATGGTTGGGCGTCAGCAGAAGGACATACAACAGGGCGTGCTGCACCTGGTAAGTGCCCAGGCTGGAACCGCCAAAGGACTTGCCGACCTGTGCCAACTCGTCAATAAAGTCGAAAAAGAAAAACAAAGTCAAAAAACCAAGGGCGACAAAGGCCACTGCCTGAATGATTTCTTTGTAGATGAGCTGGCGTATCGTCTTCATGCCGACGCCCTTGTGATCGCAGTACGGTGTTGCCGTCGTGAGCGAAACCAGGCCACAAAAGACCAATTGTTGTGCCGTTTGGCCAGCCACAGTACACCCAACAGAAAGGCCCCGCCGTGCAATACCAGCAACAAACCGATGAAGGAGTAATTGCCAGAGGCAATCCAGCTTTGGCTGAGGTTGATCATGTTGTAGTAGAACGCAAACGCCAGCAAGGCAAAGACAAAGCTGCCGTTACGGCTCGAACGGGCATTGCCGCTGGAGATGGCAATGCCCAAAATAACAAAGTTGAAAGCCGCAAACGCCAAGCCCAGACGCCAAGCCAGTTCACCCAGGTTGTTGGAGGTCGGTGTGGTCAACAAATCCAGGCTGGTTTTGCCTTTGGAGGGGCCACCTTCAAACGGGTTAATTTTGGACGACTGGATCAAGTTGCCATATTCTTCAAACTCGCTGATCTTGGTCTGCCCGCTTTGGATGTCCGTCTCAACGCGCTGGCCTGAATTGAGCAGCAAAAACTGTTTGCCGTCGCGGCTTTCAACACGGCCAGAGTGTGCTGTGGTGACCGATTCTTTGCCGCCAGACACCGCAGAGATGAAAATATTGTTGCGCCCCAGCCCTTTGCCTTTGGCGTCCACCGCTTCTTTGTCGATGAAAAACACCCGGTTGCCGTTGGCAGATTCTTGAAAAGTACCCGGTGCAATGCGGTCTAAATCGCCGCGCTGTTCAAACTGGGTGCGCATGTTTTGTGTTTGCTCGTTCGACCACGGCCAGACAAACAGTGCCAGCAGGGCGATCACCAGGCAAACCGGCCAGGCAAAGCTGAAGAGCGGGCTTAACAGTCCAGACAAGCCACGACCGCTCGCAAACCAGATGACCATTTCACTGTCGCGGTACATGCGCGACAGTGTGGCTACGATGGCGATGAACAGGCATAACGTCAAAATCGTGGGCAGATGCCCTAAAACGAAGTAGCCCATGATCAGCAGCACGTCGGCGGGGTTCACGCGGCCCCGATTCGCCAGAAACAGCACGCGGATCAGCATCATGGTCATCACCACGGTGATCAAAACCACCAGGGTTGCACCAAAAGTTCGGCTTAATTCTTTTTTAATCGAAGAATGAAATAACATTAGCGTTATTGTACGGATATACACACAGACAGACGGCCACCCCAAAGTGGGTCAAAATACCAGCAACCACCCCTGAACGGACCCCAATGATGGAACTGAAACTGATTTCTCAAGATTTAACACAAACCAGCAAAACGGCTTGTGACGCCTTGATTGTGCTGATTCCTGAATCTTTCGGTGCAGATAGGGTAAAAAAAGTAGCAAATTTGTCTAGTGTGATCTCCCAAGCGCTGAAAGAAGGTGATTTTGAGGCAAAAACCGGTAAATTACTGCATATTTACCGCTCAGGTCATGCTCTTGCCACGCGCACCGTGCTGGTGGGCGCAGGTGATGGTTCGGTCAAAAGCATCAAAACAGCGGTGACGGCGGCGGTAGCGGCACTCAAACCCAGCCCTGCGAAGAAGCTGGTCATTTGTCTGAGCGAATTGGTGGCGGTCAGCGCCGAGGGCGTCAAAGCGAGCTTGCTTTGCGCAGCCGATGCCAGCTATGTCTATACCAGTACCAAAACCAAAATCGAGCCCCGCAAGCTGACCGAGATCACCGTGGCGGTCGCCAAAGAGGCTTTATCAGCTGCAGAATTAATAGCAGCTCAGGCATATATTACGCCGGCTATTGCCGGAATTGAGTTCGCAAAAGAGTGGGGCAACCGCCCCGCCAACCATGCCACACCTGACCTTTTGGGTAAAGCGGCCAAGAGCTTGTCTAAGTACAAAAACATCAGCGTGGATGTGCTGGGACTCAAAGAAGTGGCCAAGCTGGGCATGGGTTCGTTCATGTCGGTGGCGCAAGGCTCAGACCAGCCGCTGCGCTTCATCGTTTTGAAATACAACGGCGCAGCCAAAACGGTTGCGCCTACCGTACTAGTCGGCAAAGGCATCACCTTTGACACAGGCGGCATTTCGCTCAAACCCGCGCCTGAGATGGACGAAATGAAGTTTGACATGTGCGGCGCTGCCAGCGTGTTGGGCACGTTTCGTGCTTTGGCGGGTTTGCAGCCAGCCATCAACGTGGTCGGTTTGATTCCTGCCTGCGAAAACATGCCCAGCGGTAAAGCCGTGAAACCGGGCGACGTGGTGACCAGCATGAGTGGCCAAACCATTGAAAACCTGAACACCGACGCCGAAGGTCGCCTCGTGCTGTGCGACGCGCTGACCTACGCAGAGCGCTTCAAACCCGCCGCCGTCATCGACATCGCCACCTTGACGGGTGCTTGCGTCATTGCTTTAGGCGCGGTTCGCAGCGGTTTGTTCAGTGCGAACGACGATTTGGCCAATGCCCTGCTCAAAGCCGGCGAATCCAGTGGCGACCCCTGCTGGCGCATGCCCTTGGACGACGAATATGGCGAAGGCTTGAAGTCCAACTTTGCCGACATGGCCAACGTGGCAGGTCGTGCGGCTGGCTCGGTCACCGCAGCCAAATTTTTGCAGCGCTTTACCGCGAAATACCCGTGGGCGCATTTGGACATTGCAGGCACAGCCTGGAAGAGCGGGGCGGTAAAAGGCTCTACCGGCCGCCCGGTGACCCTGTTGTTGAATTATTTGCTTAATTCAGTGCAAACTTCGGCTGTAGCCGGCGTAAATGTTGCCAAGACTGCTACTAAAAAAATAGCAAAAAAGACAGCTTGATGTATTTGTATGCATGTGTTTTTGTGGAATCCAGGCATTGAATGACTGAAATCACCTTTTACGTCAACGCCGCCGACAAGCTGGACTACGCCTGCCGTTTGCTGCGCGCCACGCAGAAAAAGGCGGCCAAGGTCTTGGTTTGCGGCTCGCCAGACGTGCTCAAACAGCTCAGCAGCCAGCTGTGGGCGCTGGCATCAGCCGAGTTTTTGCCGCATTGTTTTGCGGATGCGGAACCGACTGTGTTAGCCCTGTCACCGGTGGTGCTGGTTTCTGACCTTTCGGATACGCGCCTGGAGCATGATGTTTTACTCCATCTTGGTGCGGGTTTGCCAGTCGGTTTTGAGCGTTTTGCGCGTTTGATTGAGGTGGTCAGCCGAGCCGATACGGACGTGCTGCCCGCACGGCAGCGCTGGACGCATTACAAAAAACGGGGCTACGCCATGACGCGATATGACACCGTGAGCAAGGAAACAAGCGCACATTAAGCTTAATTTGGGTCTAATCAGGGCATGGCAGAGGCATTTGGGCGCTGTTGTTCTCTGTGATGAGTTACGGTGCATCAAATATGTTGCAACGCAACATAAATTGGCATGTTAATTGCTGCATTGATGCTGTCATTCACCACAGCAAAAGAGATGCACCATGTCGAGATCCCCTTCCAGTTCCAACAGCAGAAGTGTCACTCCATCCAACAGCGGTTTTGGCGCTTTTTTAAAAAGCGGCCATTCACCCACTTTGTTTGCGGCCTTCTTTTATTTTGCTTTTTCATGCTGCATTTGGGTGCTCAACGGGGCGATGGCACCGTTTATCTCTGAAACTTTCAACCTTAGTCCTGCGCAAAAAGGCTTGATGCTGTCCGTGCCCATCATCGCGGGTGCCTTGATGCGCTTCCCACTGGGCATTTTGTCGCAGTACATTGGCCGCAAAAACGCCACGCTGGTTGAGATGGCCTTGATTGCTGTCGCCATGCTTTTTGGCTTCTTCTTTGTCAAAAGCTTCAACGACTTGCTCGCTATGGGGGTGCTTTTAGGTATCGCCGGGGCTAGTTTTGGTGTGGCCCTGAGCTTGGGTTCAGGTTCTTTCCCGCCTAAACACAAAGGTTTGGCGATGGGTTTGGTCGGTGCGGGTAACGTCGGCACTGCGGTGTCTGTGCTGATTGCGCCGCCTTTGGCGCAGGCTTTTGGCTGGACCACGGTTTACGGCATCGCCGCCGTGGCTATTTTGATACCCATGATCGTGATGATCATATTTGCCCAAGAACCCTCCGATATAGACAAGCACGCCTCCTTCAAAGACCACATCGCCTGTTTGTTTGAGAAAGATGGCTGGGCCTTTAGCCTGATTTACGCCGTGACATTTGGCGGATTCATCGGCTTGGCGACCTTTTTGCCCACCTATTACTACGACCAATTCGCGGTGAGCAAGGTGCAAGCGGGCCAGCTCACCATGCTGGCCGCCTTCATGGGGGCTGCCTTGCGGGTCGTGGGTGGCTGGATTTCTGACCGCGTGGGCGGCGTCAATACGCTCACCTATGTGCTCATCACCATCGCGGCCACGCTGGTGTTGGCAGGTATGTCAGGTGGTTCGCTGGCCATGACCACCTTGCTGATTATTTTGTGTTTTGCGGCTTTGGGCGCAGGCAATGGCGCTTTGTTTCAGCTGGTGCCGCTTCGCTGGCCTTTGTCCACCGCGGTGGCAGGTTCCATGATTGGCGAAATCGGTGCACTCGGTGGTGGTTTGGTGCCCAGCGCCATGGGTTTGTCCAAACAATATACCGGCACGTACATGTGGGGCTTCATCCTTTTCGCAGCTCTAGCCATCGCCATGCTGGGTATGCTGCGCATGATGCAACTGCGCTGGACGCGGACCTGGGCGGAGAAGGGTGGGAGAGCACGGGGGTGATTAAAGCACATTCAAAGCTGCGAGCGCAGCAATGCCGAAAACCTCTCGCTGATTTTTTCAGTGAGAGGCCGGTCTTGCCACTGTGCATAACTGATGGGTCGCGCCAGCGCCAAGTCAGCCTCAAATATCACCCGCTGCTGTTTCGCAAAGTCGCCATCCATGATGTTGAGGGTGGCTTCGTCATTCAGGCGGAACGAGCGGTTGTCAAAATTGGTGGAACCCACTGACACCAGCAGGTCGTCCACAATCATCACCTTGCTGTGGTACATGGTCGGCCGGTATTCGGCGATGACGGCTCCAGCAGCCAGCAGTGGCCCCCAAGTGGCGCGCGATGCGCTGCGCACCGTCTCGCTGTCAATGTGTTCGCCGGGCACCACAATGCGCAGCTTGACGCCGCGTGCCATCGCCTCCACCAGCGCGCGCACCGACAGTTCATCTGGCACAAAATAAGCCGCCGATAAATCGATGGAGCGCGATGCTGCCGTGATGGCCATCAGGTACAGCAGCTGCATGCCCTCGCTGCCACCGCTGGGGGAGCTGCTGAACATCTGCGCGACCGCATTGCCTGCAGGTGCGAGCACAGGAAAATAGTCGGTGCCGTGCGGCACGTCACCCGTTACCTTGATCCAGTTGTCCAGAAATACCGCCTGCATCTGCGCCACGACCGGCCCTTCCACCTTGAAATGGGTGTCCCGCCAATGGCCTGGGTCCTGCGCACGGCCCGTCCACTGCGGCGCAATGCCCACGCCGCCGGTGAAGGCTACGCGCCCATCCACCACCAGCAGCTTGCGGTGCGTGCGGTTGTTCAGGCGGCCCAGGTTGGACCAGTGCGGTGGGTGAAACTTGCGTATCTGCACACCGGATGCCTTCAATTCATCGACAAAGTTTTCATCCACCTTGGCGCTGCCCACCCAGTCCAGCAGCACATGCACCTTGACGCCCTGGCGCGCCCGCTCGGCGAGCGCAGCCGCAAATTCGCGCCCGATATCGCCCGACCAGTAGATGTAGGTCTCAAACGTGATGGATTTCTGCGCACCGCGGATGGCGGCCAGCATGGGCGGGAATATCTGGTCGCCATTGAGCAGCACTTGGTGCCGGTTGCCACCAATGAAAGGCGGCCCCAGCAGCACGCCCAGCTCATGCATGAAGCGAGGGTCTTCCAGCGAATAGAGACGCTCAACTCGCTGCTGGATTTTCTTCTCGCCCCCCATGAAATTGACGACCAGTAACACACCGGCAAGGGTGATGACTACCGCTGCTGCAGTCAGCAAAAAGGGGTGGCTGTGTTTGAAGAGACCTGGCATTTTTCTGTTTGCGTGATCGCGTTGCCTTTTAGAATGGGTCTGCGTATATCAAAGTTAGAGTGTGGCATTGCGCCACACGTTTGGCGTTCCGTTCTAGCATCACTTTATGTAGGCGTTTTCTGACGCAGGAAATGCATGTTTTGCCACAGGGTGAGTGGTGTCGAGGTATGTCGTGATCCAGCCCTATCTTTCAAACTACCGTTGGGTCGCGCATCTTGCACTAAAACAGCGTGATATCGCGTAAAATTTACACCTGAACCAGCAGGTCACACAAGGAGTGCGCAATATGAATAGGATTACCTTAGAGCCTGGAAAGCGTGGCGGCAAACCTTGTATTCGGGGCTTGCGCATCACGGTTTATGACATTTTGGCGATGCTCTCAACGGGCATGCCACAAGCTGAGATTTTGGAAGATTTTCCTGAGCTAGAAGCGGCCGATATCTTGGCTTCGTTGGCTTTTGCAGCTGACAGAGAGCGCCATTTCTCCGCTTTGATTGCGGCATGAAGCTCCTTCTTGACGAAAATCTGTCTAGGCGCATCGTTCCGTTTTTGCAGCAAAACTATCCCGACAGCTCGCAAGTGGTTTTGCTTGGCTTGCAAGCGGCTACAGATGCTGAGATTTGGGAATTTGCCAAAACGCAAGGCTATGTCGTGGTCAGCCGCGATGCAGACTTTGCTGACCTCTCATTGCTCAAAGGCGCACCACCCAAGCTCATTCGCCTGCGCACACCCAATCTAAGCCGTGCTGCTACGTTGAGTCTATTGCTGTTGAATCAAGAACTTGTTGAGCAAGTGCTGATTCAAGAAAACGAGGCTTGTGTGGAAATTTTGCACGCTTCGTTTGTATAGATTTTCAGTTTTTTTGCTATAAATAAAATAGCTTATTAGGCAATAAATGCGCCGGCTAGAGGTGAAATTAGGGTAAAAAAGGTAAGTCTGTGCTTATTTTTATTTCAATGCGTATTGCAAAATATTAGGTATCATTTTTAAATGCAACTAGGTGCAACATTCTGAGTACATTGAGCCTGCGCATCCCCGATTCCACCCATAACCGCCTGAAAGACTTGGCGCAAAAAGACAAGCTGTCCATCAACCAGTTCATCAGCACTGCAGTGGCTGAAAAACTGGCCGCACTGGAAACGCTGAGTTATTTGAGCGAACGCGCTCAAAAAGGCAGCAAAGCCAAGTTTGAAGCTGCATTAGCTGGTGTGCCCCATGCAGAACCTTTGCCGCAAGATCGTTGGCCGGCAAATTAATGCTATAAATATAATAGCTGCTTAGGTAATAAATACACCGGCTAGATGCAAATTCAACTAATTTTTTAAGCAAAATTCATAGTAAACTAGCTAAATGAGCCAAATCTTAATCAACGACTACCTCAAGCAGCTTGACATCATCAAAAAAGTCAGCGGCAGCAAGCGCGAAACCATTGTGCGAGAGGCGTTCAAAGACTTGCTCAAGGCGTGGGGCAAGCAGCAAAGCCTGACGTACCAATGGCGTGCAAGGCTCAAATACTGATTTTTTGATCTGCGCTGTGTCCATCAACCATGCAGTGCCGATTATCAGTGTGGACAATGATTTTTTGAATTATCAGAAATGTATGCCAATTTTGCTTCATCCGCTATACTAAAAATATGACAACAAAATTTTTCACCAATGAAAACGAAAATACTCTCTTCAATAAATTTGAGGGTGTATTAAAATTTAATCAACACATTGAATTTTTTGATAGTTTAGTTGGTTATTTTCGCTCCTCAGGATATTTTAAAGTCCGGCCATTTTTAGCTAATGTTCCAAAAACTAGAATATTAGTCGGCATAAATGTTGATAAATTATTGGCACAAGCTAGTGCCAAAGGTACAGATTTTTTTAAAAATAGCGAAAAAACTAAAGATGAATTTATTAGCGACATTAAATTAGATATTTCAGAAGCCAATTATGATAAAGCAACAGAAGAAGGCATACTGCAATTCATTGAAGATTTAATCACAAAAAAAATTGAAGTACGGGCTCATCCAGATAAAAAAATTCACGCTAAAGTTTATATTTTTAGGCCTGATCCATTTAACGAACATACGCATGCAACTGTTATTACCGGGTCATCCAATTTTACAGATGCAGGACTTGGGTCTGGTGTCTTACACAATTATGAATTTAACGTGCAGTTGAATGATTATCAAGATGTAAAATTTGCGACAGATGAGTTTGAAAAGCTTTGGGATGAATCCATTGAGTTGCTGCCGGTAGACGTACAAGATATTAAAAAACAAACGCACTTAAACAATACAGTCTCACCCTTTGAGCTATACATTAAGGTGTTGACAGAATATTTTGGTAAAAATATTGACTATGACCCTGATGCTTTGGGTGATTTACCAGACAATTTTAAAAAATTAAGCTACCAAATAGATGCTGTGAATGAAGGTTTTAATATGCTGCTCAAGCATGATGGCTTTATTCTGGCAGATGTTGTGGGTTTAGGTAAAACCATTGTTGCCACATTGGTTGCAAAAAAATTCCTTATGCAAAATGGCCGTGACTACACTAAAATTTTAGTGGTATACCCACCTGCTGTTGAGAAAAACTGGAAAAACACATTCAGAGATTTTCAGTTGGATAGACACACCAAATTTATTAGTAATGGGAGTTTACAAAAAATTCTGGATAGTCATCAAGATTACTGGTTGGTTGAAGATTATGATTTAATTATTGTGGATGAAGCGCATAAATTTAGAAATCATACCTCCGGTGCATTTGATCAACTACAAAAAATTTGCAAAGCACCCCGTGCTAGTAAAGGTTTGATTGAAGGTGAGAAAAAGAAAGTTATTTTGGTATCAGCTACACCGCTAAACAACCGTCCTGATGACATACTGCATCAAATTACTTTATTCCAAGAACCAAGGCAATCTACATTACCCGTACCTAATTTAACGGCATTTTTTAACAAACACATTAAAAAATATAAAGAACTTAAAAGAGACGATGCATTAGATGTTGAAAAATTAAGAGAAATGTACGCAGATATTCGTAAAAATATCATTCAACCAATTACTATACGTCGCTCACGCACAGATCTTGAAAATATACCGGCATACAAACAAGATTTAGCTGAGCAAGGTATTACTTTTCCTAAAGTAAATCCACCTGAAAAAGTGGAATACTATATGAATGCAGAGTTGGCAGCACTTTTTAGTAAAACAGTAGATTATTTAACAGATCCTAGAAAGCTAAATTATGCTCGATATCAAGCGATTGCCAATTTGATTAAATCGGAGCATCAAGAGCTTTATGAAAATGCAGAACGAGTTTCAAAATCATTAGCTTTTATTATAAAAACGCAGTTAGTAAAACGAATCGAAAGTAGCTTTTATGCGTTCAAAACTTCATTAGATACATTTCAAAAAGCGAATAGACGCATGATTGAAATGTTTGGAAAGGATCAGATTTTTATCGCTCCGGATCTAGATATTAACAAACTCATAGACAAAGGTTTAACGGATGATGAAATTGCTGCCGAGATTGAAAAATTAAATCTAGAGAATCCGAAAAACAAGCAATTTAAAGCAGAAGATTTTGATCTAGACTTTTTGCCAGCTTTAGAAAATGATGCGCTGCTATTAGATGAATTAGTAGCAGATTGGGCTGCGATTAGTGATGATCCAAAACTTACTGAATTCATGCAGAAGTTAAATGGTGATTTTTTTGACCTTCGACGTAATAATAACGGTAAGTTAGTGATTTTTTCAGAATCAAAAGACACTGTAAATTA
This sequence comes from Polaromonas sp., assembly GCA_043769295.1. Classification (GTDB taxonomy): domain Bacteria; phylum Pseudomonadota; class Gammaproteobacteria; order Burkholderiales; family Burkholderiaceae_C; genus Aalborgiella. Next base: position 61,173 of record JAYVJL010000029.1, read on the forward strand.
CTTATCTAAAGCACTTAAATCCACTGGGCGAGAGGATGTGTTGGTTATTTCAAGCGATAACCGAAGCGAAAAATATGACACTATTGTTGAAAATTTTGATGCTAACTACCCCTCAATTTTAGATGCGCAAAGGGGGATGGCGAAAAAAAATGATTACAACATTATTATTACCACTGAAGTATTGGCTGAAGGTGTTAATTTGCACCGTGCCAATGTGGTCGTGCATTACGATACGCCATGGAATTCAACAAAACTCATGCAGCGTATTGGACGGGTTAATCGAATTGGTACAAATGCCAAACAAATCTATAACTACGTGTTTTATCCATCTGCTCAGGGCGATTCCCAAATCAAACTCGCTAAGACCGCATTGATGAAAATTCAAGCTTTTCACGCTGCATTTGGAGAAGATAACCAGATTTTTTCTACAGAAGAAATTATGGATGAAAGCAAACTGTTTAGTAGCGAATATAAAGAAGTAGAAGATGAGCGTCTGAAGTACTTGCATGAATTACGGCAGTTCAAAAAAGACAACCGCGCATGGTTCGAAAAAATTAAAAAAATACCCATGAAAAGCCGTACAGGACGTGTGGCTACCACAAGCCAACGACCTGAGCTTGCCAATGGCACGGCCGCATTTTTTAAAACAGTGCATAAGCTTGAGTTTTATTGGATAGACGATACCAAGCCCATGGAAATTACCCCTCTAGAAGCATTTAAGTTATTTAAGGCAGCGGAAGAAGAGGTTCCAACAGATCTCATTGAGCAACATCATCAACAGGTGCAATCTGGTTTGAATCATTTTGAGCAAAGCGAGCAAGATTACACGTTAGAGCGTGAAGATCCTACAGCTTTAGGTGGGAAAGCTATGCGCGTCAAGAAATTTTTAGCTGAGCTAGCTAAATTGCCGATTGCGCAAGAAAAACAGATCAACCACATTCAAAAATTAGTCGCCTTGATTGAAATTGGGCGCTATACCAACTTGCCCAATGCCATTGATAAACTGATGAAAACTAAACCATTGCCAGCGCATGCGTTGCAGCGCATTGATGCAATTGCGGCTGAATACAACGTAAAAGACGTGCAAACACAACGAACACATGCAGCTAAATTGGGTAAACCGCAGCTAATTCTTTCAGAATCATTTAAATAAATATGCAAACAAAAGAACAAATTCAATATTTATTACAGCATCAATACAGTAGTACCCATTGGAAAGCTTTTTTAAGTGAGCTGTTTGCAACCAGTCACTTTTATAGTAATCCGACACGCCTTACCAGCATCAATGCTAGCATCGCAAGTGATGCTTTCCACATAGGAAATATAACGCTTTCTGAAAATGGCATATCTCGCCACATTGCCGTGTATGAAGTTGTTCTTGCACCTAATGTTGTGCTTGAGCGCAATCGCGTGGGCTTGCGCAACCTGCTGAAAATGCATTGGAAAGAGCAGGATGCCGCGTTTGTTGTTTATTACCAATCGGATCGTCAGCAGCATAGCGATGCTAAAAAATGGCGGTTCAGCTATGTGTCAGAACTCAAGAAATTTAACGAGGCGGGCGAGTATGTAGCCAACAATACCGAGCCTAAACGTTATACCTACGTGCTGGGTGAGGGCGAATCGTGCCGAACAGCCGCAGAGCGGTTTTACGCACTCCAACAAAAAGCCCACAAAACCACGTTAGATGATATTAAAGAAGCATTCTCGGTTGAAAAGCTTTCAAAAACATTCTTTACCCAGTACAAAGACCATTACCAAGACTTTGTTCAATATCTCACAGGCAAACGTCAAGAAAAAGTAGCCGGCAAGTGGGAAGACATTACTAAACATGCACCAAACGCACAGCTCATCAGTGTTTTTAATAATAATGAAAAAGATGTGCGCGATTTTTGTAAAAAATTGCTTGGACGAATTGTTTTTTTATATTTCATTCAAAAAAAGGGCTGGCTAGGCGTACCTCTGCATGATAGCTGGGGCAATGGCAAGCCGGACTTTATGAGTCGCTTATTAGCCAACTGCGCTAACCCTGCAATTTTTTACAGCGAATATCTCAGCAAATTATTTTTTGAAACGCTAAATCAGCTACGTGCTGATGATTTAGCCGAAATCGTTGAAGGTGAACCCACAAAAATCCCATACTTGAACGGTGGCTTGTTTGAAGAAGATGACCCTAAACACCGTCATTTAGTGTTTAAAACTGATTTATTTAAAAATCTGTTTGACTTTTTTGACCAATACAACTTCACTATTTATGAGGATGACCCGAATGACCATACCGTAGCGGTTGATCCCGAAATGCTTGGGCATATTTTTGAAAATTTGCTAGAAGACAACAAGGACAAAGGCGCGTTTTACACCCCTAAAGAAATTGTGCACTATATGTGCCAGGAAAGCCTGATTGAGTACCTTACCACTTGGTTTGAAGGTCATGGCTATACCGTGCAGCAAGATAGTTTTGTTAGTTTTGATAACCACGCACAAACTAGTTTTATTTCTGCGAATGATGGCCGTACCGGGCAAGGTCTATTAGAAATTGCACAAACATCACAACAGCCGGCTAAACACATTGACCGCGCCATTATCGAAAAGCTGCTCAAAAAACAGTTAAACGAAGACGACAAACAAGCTGTGATACAACACGCAGCGGCCTTTAATGAAGCCTTGGATAAAGTGAAAATATGCGACCCCGCCATTGGCTCGGGCGCTTTCCCTATGGGTTTGCTGCAAGAAATTTTTACGGCCAAACAAACCTTGCACACTTTTGTGCATGGTGATTTGGCAAGCTTTGCACCGGCTGCTGTAAAACTTAATATTATTCAAAACAGTATTTATGGCGTGGATATTGAACGCGGTGCCGTGGATATAGCGAGGCTGCGTTTTTGGCTAAGTTTAGTGGTCGATGAACCCGCCCCGCAAGCACTGCCTAATTTAGATTACAAAATTGTAGTCGGTAATAGCTTAATCAGTAAGCTGGGTGATGATGTGATTGATATTGATTGGGATATCAAACCCAATAATCACGGCTTATTTGGTGTGGAAGAGGCGAAAAGCATACAAACCATACTTAAGCAAATTACGAATTTGCAAAGTAATTTTTTCAACCCAAACGCGCCGAAAAAAGAGCTTGCACCGAAAATTCGCAACCTGAAAATTGATCTGCTCATACAGCAACTGCATTTAATGATAGCCAGCAGAGGATTGGCCACCAAGCCTATAGGCACAGGGCGTGCTTTGGTAGCGCAAACAGAGCTTTATTTACAGACTGAAGGCTGGAAGCAACAAGCCGCCGCTTTGCAAGCACTTAAAGCCCAGCCCGATAAGGCTTTGGCATTTTTTGATTGGCAGCTTAATTTTGCTGAGGTGATGAATAAGGATGTGGCGGAAAATGGGATTGTGGGTTTTGATATTGTGATTGGGAATCCGCCCTATGTATCCACGAAAGGTACAACGGAGATAATGAAGAGTGAACTGCAAAGCGCATTTGGATACTCGGATGATCTTTATAATCATTTTATAATTAAAGGTATTAAATTATTAAAAAATCAAGGTGTAAATACCATGATTACACCTGATACTTACTTCACAACACTAACAAAAAGAAATCTTCGGGAATTTTTACTTGCTAATAAAATTATATCAATAATTCATTTAGGTCACGATATATTTGATTCTGCAATGGTTTCAACCGCAATAATTTTGCTTCAAAAAAATAGTGAATTAAAAAATAAAAAAATACATTTTATTGATTTAAAAGGGAAAAAAGAAATTAAAAATGGTGTGTTGTATGAAATATCTCAAGAGGTTTATTCTAATTCAATAAATGGTTCAATTTTTACACCAAACTTAACCAATCTAAAAATTCATAATAAACTATCATTAATTCATAAGAATTTAGTTGATAATTATTGGAAAAAAATATCTACCAGTAGAGCAATTGAAAAAAATGCAATATCACTAAGTAATTATAGAAATAATTTAAAATATGGCGATTGGACTTTAATCGGGTTGATTACAGAAGGTGGTCAAGGGCTTGCTACTGCAAATAATGGCAAATACGTAGGTGTGCGTGAAGGCACAAAAGAAGCGTTAAGAATTAGTCATACTAGAGTCATCAAACTAAATGATATAAATAGTAAATATAAAACTAACTATGTAATGCCAAAAAATGAAATCGAAATTTGGCAACTTTTCGATGACATTAAAGAAAAGCATGGGAGAGATGCTTTTGGACAAGGGTATTTATTCCGAATTGTTCCGAACTCATTAATTGCAAATATATTAAGTGTCCAAGAAAAAGAGGGAGGAATAATTAACAGTAGCGCATCTTTTGTGCCATATGATAAAGGTGATAAGGATGGTAATAGATGGTATTTACCTACGCCTTATTTTATAGATTGGAGTGCGGAAAATGTTACAGCTCTTAAAAATGACACAAGAGCAAGATTTCAAGGCTATACGTTTTATTTTCGAGAAGGATTTTGTTGGAACAATAATTTAAATGAAAACTATTTATCCATTAAATGTAGATTGAAAAGTAATGGAGTACATGATGTGGCGTCTATGTCTATGTTTACATTGAGTCATAATATTCCAGAATATTATATGGTAACATTAATAAATAGCAAAATGCTTGGTCTAATATATAGAAATTTTATCAATAATACTGTGAACGTTCAAATAAATGATATCAAGGTCTTTCCTATGCCTGTTCCAAATAGTCAACAATTAACCACTTGCAATCAATTATTTGAAGAAGCTGTGCTAATTCAAAGACAGTTTTTTGCTGAAAAAATTAATATCCTAGAAAGGAATAAAAAAATGATTGATTTGCAAGTTAAAGTCGATGATTTTGTTTTTGGGCTATATGAATTTTAGGGAATTAAATTTCACTTATAAACAACTCATTTTGTGTAATGATAAATTAATGTATTATATTTAATTAAATATTCGTCAAAGTTAACGGTTAATAATGAATAAATTTGCATAAATACTTACTTAAAAAATATAAATTCTCATATGATTTTGCGATCAAATAAATATTCAAGAAGTATTGACTTCAGGTCTTATGCTATTGTGCACATTAGTTTATAGTGAGATTTATTATCGAAGCAGTTTAATTTTGCCTCGTTACACCACAAATTATGGTCAGAGTCCAATTTCGATGGTATTTGGTTGTCCGCCGAAGGGTGAATTGTCCTGAATTGGAATCTGACCCTAATTTATTTGTCTTCACTCGACCGCTCATGAAGTCAAAATTACCCTTCAATTTGAAGGGATGGCGCGAAGCGACGGGGTAGCGCATGCGGCAGGGGCTGCCCCGCCCGTTGGGCACCCCTTCGCCACGAAGGGGAATTTGCTACAAATAAAATAGCACCTTAGGAAATAAAAACGCCGTCTACAGCCAAAATATCCTCTATTTCGGCAAAAACAACAACCAATACTCCAACAGCAAGTTAAACAGCACAGAAATACCCAGCCCGATCTTCCAAACCGCCGTGGGGTCGCGTTGGATCAGCGGGGTGGCGAGTGGGGCGCTTAAGGGGCGGGAGGCACCTCGGTCTAGGGCTAGGAGGAGCTCTTCTGCGGTTTCGAAGCGCTGGTTTTTGTCTCGGGCAATGGCTTTGAGGACGATGTTGTCCAGCCATTTCGGGATTTCTGGGCGGTGGCGGCTGGGGGCTTGGGGGTCGCGGTAGTAGCGGCCGGACTGGCCGGGCAGGACTTCGCCGTACGGGAGTTTGCCGGTCAAGAGCTGGTACAGGGTGACGCCCAGGGCGAAAAGGTCGCTTTGGGCATCGGGCCCTTCTTTGGTGTCGTCACCTGAACCGGCTGCTTTTGCGTTGGCTTTGTAATGCACACCCCATTGCTCGGGGTTGATGTAGCTGGGCGTGCCAGCGTGCAGGTCGCGCATGGCTGCTGGCTCTTTGCCGCTGAGCGCGACGCCTAAATCCAGCAAACGCAGCACGCCGTCTGCGCCTTGGTGCAGGTTGGCGGGTTTGATGTCGCGGTGAATCACGTTTTGGCGGTGCAAATGGCTGAGCGCTTTGGCGATTTGGGTGGTGGCGTTGAGGGCGTGGGCGACGTCAAAAGGTGCGCCACGGTCCAGCTGCTGTAGTAGCGTTTCGCCGTTGTGCCAGTCGTAGACGATGTAATAAGCCGAGGGGTTATTGTCTAGTGGCTTCAAATGCACCAAAGAATCAGCCGCAGAGGTGGCCTGCAATTGCTGGCATAACTGACGTGTAAGCCACGCTTCATGCACCAACATGGTGCGTTCTTCTTTGTCTTTGGTGCGGCTGGGGTGCAGCGTTTTAAGGGCGAAGCGCTTGGATGTCGCAAGTTCTTTCACTTGGTAAATGACGTTGATACCGCTGTCGGCTACGGGTGCCAGCACCTCAAAACCGTCCAGTTTGTCGCCAATTTTCAACAGCGGTGGAATGGGCAAGCTCAGGGCGGTAAGAGTGGCGTCTTCCAGCGTGGCGGCAGAGAGGCCTTTGACATGGGCGACGAGAGCGCTGGCGTTGTCGTTGCTGCCTGATTTCAACGCGGCTTGCACCAGTTGATCTGCCAAGTTTTCGGCCAGACTCTGCCACGAGGTGCCAGATTGTTGCTCCGATCCTTCAATAATCGCCTTGAAGCACATTTTGATTCTGGCGTCTGACAGGGAGCCATACACGCCATCGGACAGCAAAATGAAACAGTCGCCCAGCATCACCTCACCCTGCGAATAGTCCACCGCCAAGCGATCTTCTGAACCGACGCTGCGCAAGAGTTGGTGCTTGAAATCGGTGTGGTTGACGATGTGGTCGTGCGTCAGCTGGGTGAGTTGCCCATCGCGCAACAAGTAGCAGCGGGTGTCGCCCACGTGGGCGAGGGTATACGTTTGGCCACGCAGCACGAGGGCGGTCAAGGTGGTGAAGCCCAGCTCGGGACGGCGTTTGTTGAGGGCGACCAGCCAAGCGTTTTGCGCGGCGATGATGCGGTCTAGCGCCACGCTGGTGTCCCACGTGGGCGGGGTGCAAAAGTAATCGCGCACTAAACTGGTGACGGTGGTTTGCGCCGCCTCTTTGCCCATGCCGCCCATGCTCACGCCATCGGCCAGCGCCATGATGACGCCCATGTCTTGCTCGCCTTTGCCGGGCAGCATCGCGCCGGCGAAGTCTTCGTTGATAGGTTTGGTGCCGGCTAAGGAGGTGTAGCCAATGTCAATGTCGTTCATGTATTTGTTAATGCAAGAAATACGCCAAATTAAAGCCACTTAATCCTTCACATTAAGACATATTGGCACGAGGCTTGCTTGGTTATGGTGCGGCGCAGCAGATTTGACTGCGATGTTGCATCAAGGAAAGAAGCAATATGATGAAAAAATTGAAATTGGTGATGGTTGGCAATGGCATGGCAGGGGTTCGTACCGTCGAAGAGCTGCTGAAAATTGCACCAGATTTGTACGACATCACCATTTTTGGTGCTGAACCGCAACCTAATTACAACCGCATCTTGCTCAGCCCCGTGCTCGCCGGTGAGCAAACTCTGGACGAAATCGTCCTGAACAGTTGGGCGTGGTACACCGAGAACAAGATCACCCTGCACGCCGGTAAAAAAGTCGTCAACGTCGACCGCGCCCGCCGCATTGTGATTTCTGAGGATGGCCTTCAGGTCGAATACGACCGCTTGCTGATGTGCACCGGCTCCAACGCTTTCATGCTGCCGATTCCTGGCAAAGATTTAGAAGGCGTGATCGCCTACCGCGACATTGCGGACACCAATTTGATGATTGAAGCGTCCACCAAGTACAAAAAAGCCGTGGTCATTGGTGGCGGTTTGCTGGGGCTGGAAGCGGCGAATGGCTTGATGCTGCGCGGCATGCAGGTCACCGTCATCCACGTGATGCCGACACTGATGGAGCGCCAGTTGGACGCGGTTGCCGGTGGCTTGCTGCAAAAATCACTGGAAGAGCGCGGTTTGAAGTTTGTCATGGGCGGTCAAACACAGGCTTTGATTGGCGACGCGGACGGCGGCAACGGTGGTCGTGTCATGGCGCTGCAGTTCAAAGACGGTACAGAAATCCCAACCGACTTGGTCGTGATGGCCGTGGGTATCCGCCCCAACACCGAGTTGGCCGAGAAAATCGGCATCCATTGCAACCGCGGTATCGTCGTGACCGACACGCTGCAAACCGTGACCGATGCCCGCATTTACTCTGTGGGTGAATGTGCGGCGCACCGTGGCATTGCGTATGGCTTGGTTGCTCCTCTTTTTGAGCAAGCCAAAGTGGCTGCGAACCATCTGGCCGAGCACGGTATTGGTCGCTACACCGGTTCATTGACTTCTACCAAACTCAAGGTTACGGGCATCGATTTGTTCAGCGCTGGTGAATTCCAAGGTGGGGAGGGCACAGAAGAACTTATCATGAGCGACCCATTTGGCGGTGTGTACAAAAAGCTGGTCATCAAAGACGACAAACTGATCGGCGCTTGCCTGTACGGCGACACGGTTGATGGCAGCTACTACTTCAAACTCCTGCGCGATGGCCGCAACGTGGCCGACATTCGCGACAAACTGATGTTTGGCGAATCCAACATTGGCGATGTGGGTCACGAAGGCCACAGCAAAGCCGCGACCATGCCGGCTGATGCAGAGGTGTGCGGTTGCAACGGCGTTTCTAAAGGCACGATAGTGAAAGCGATTCGTGAAAAAGGCTTGTTCACCGTTGACGAAGTCCGCAAGCACACCAAGGCGAGTGGCGGGTGTGGCTCTTGCACGGGCTTGGTCGAGCAGATTTTGATGTTCACCGCCGGTGGCGACTATTCGGCCACACCGAAAACCAAAGCCATGTGCGCCTGTACCGACCACGGCCACCAAGCGGTGCGCGAGGCGATTGTTAAAAACAAGATTTTGACGATTGACGGTGTCTACAAGTTCATGGACTGGAAAACGCCCAACGGTTGCTCGTCATGCCGACCAGCGGTTAATTACTACTTGATCAGTTCATGGCCGAAGGAAGCCAAGGACGACCCGCAAAGCCGTTTCATCAACGAGCGCAGCCACGCCAACATCCAAAAAGATGGCACCTACTCGGTCATTCCGCGCATGTGGGGCGGGGAGACGACATCGTCTGAGTTGCGCCGCATTGCGGATGCGGTGGACAAGTACAAGATTCCAACGGTCAAAGTTACGGGCGGCCAGCGGATTGACTTGCTGGGCGTAAAAAAAGAAGATTTGGTCAACGTCTGGAAAGACATCGGCATGCCTTCTGGCCATGCCTACGCGAAAGCCTTGCGCACTGTCAAAACCTGCGTCGGCTCTGAGTGGTGCCGCATGGGCACGCAAGATTCCACCCAAATGGGCAAAGACCTGGAGCGCGCGATGTGGCGCATGTATGCACCGCACAAGGTCAAGTTTGCGGTGTCTGGCTGTCCACGCAATTGCGCGGAAGCGGGCATCAAAGACGTGGGCGTGATTGGTGTGGACAGCGGCTGGGAAATGTACATCGCCGGCAACGGTGGCATCAAAACCGAAGTGGCGCACTTCTTTGTGAAGGTGAAAACCGCTGCTGAAGTGCTGGAGTACACAGGCGCTTTTTGCGAACTTTACCGCCAGGAAGGCTGGTACCTAGAGCGCACCGTGCATTACGTCAACCGCGTCGGTTTGGATTATGTGAAGAAAAAAATCCTGGAAGACCACGAAGGCCGCAAAGCCCTGTGGGAACGCCTGCAGTTTGCCTTGGACGGTGAGCCAGATCCCTGGTTTGACTTCAAAGAAGCCGAAGTGGATACACGCCAGTTTGAAAGGTTGCCAGCATGAGTGAATGGAAAAAAATCTGTCTGATGCAAGACATCCCCGTCTTGGGTTCACGCCGCGTGCAACGTGCTAGGGGCATGGATGTGGCCGTGTTTCGCAACGACCAAGACCAGGTGTTTGCCTTGTTAGACCGCTGCCCGCACAAAGGCGGCCCTTTGAGCCAAGGTATTGTTTTCGGCACCAGCGTGGCTTGCCCGCTGCACAACTGGACGATTGGCTTGGCAACAGGCTGTGCCAAAGAGCCGGATGAAGGCTGCACACAAGCCTTCCGCGTGCAGGTGACCGATGGGGTGGTGCATTTGAACCAATCCGAGCTTGACACTTTGGCTCTAGACCAAACCGCGCCAGTCGCGGGGCCAGGTGGTAAGGTAAGCGTTAACGCATGAGTTCCCACACCGTTCGGGCTGAGCCCTTCGACGGGCTCAGGACAGGCACTGTCGAAGCCTCTTTAATCGCAACCCTTCGACAAGCTCAGGGCGAACGGGATTTGAAAATCGAAACCAAATCGACGTGCCCCTATTGCGGCGTAGGCTGCGGGGTGATTATTGAGTCTGAAGGCGATCAAATCACCGGTGTGCGGGGCGACCCGCTGCATCCTGCCAATTTCGGAAGGCTCTGCTCCAAAGGTGCTAATCTGCATTTGACGGCCACGGCTGCCGTGACGTTGCAAACTCGTTTGTTGCATCCGATGCAGCGCGCAATTAGGGGAGCTGCGCCTCAACGCATCTCGTGGGATGCGGCATTAGACAGCATGGCACAAAAGTTTGCCCAAGTCATCGCCGACCACGGCCCAGATGCGGTTGGGTTTTACATTTCGGGGCAGTTGCTGACTGAGGATTATTACGTCTTCAACAAACTCGCCAAGGGCTTGATAGGCACCAACAACATCGACAGCAACTCCCGCCTGTGCATGAGCAGCGCGGTGGCGGGCTACAAGCAGACGCTGGGCGCGGATGCACCACCGGCGTGCTATGACGACGTGAACCACGCGGGCTGCATTTTCATTGTGGGCAGCAACACCGCGTTTGCGCACCCGATTTTGTTCCGCCGGATTGAAGACGCCAAAAAAGCCAACCCCGCGATGAAAATCATCGTCGCCGACCCGCGCCGTACCGACACGGTGGAGCTGGCCGACTTGTTTTTACCCATCCAGCCCGGCACCGACGTGATGCTCTTCAACGGCATGCTGCACATCATGCTGTGGGAAGGCTGGATCAACAACGATTTCATCAACACGCACACCGATGGTTTTGATGCGCTCAAAGCCACGCTGCGGGATTGCACGCCTGAGCTGACGGCGGACATTTGCGGCATCAAAAAAGAAGACTTGTTTGCCGCTGCCAAGTTGTTTGCCACAGGCGCTTCAAGCGACCCGCAGCATCGTAAAGCGACCCTGAGTTTGTATTGCCAAGGGCTGAACCAGTCCAGCAGCGGCACAGCCAAAAACGCCGCGCTCATCAACATGCACTTGGCGACCAAACAGATCGGTAAACCGGGCGCTGGCCCCTTGTCGCTCACCGGTCAGCCCAACGCCATGGGCGGGCGTGAAGTGGGCGGCATGGCCAATTTGATGAGTGGCCACCGCGATTTGGCGAATGCTGAGCATCGTGCGGAAATTGAAAAATTGTGGAATGTCCCTTCTGTGCCGTCAGCGCCGGGCAAAACGGCCGTTGAAATGTTCCAAGCTGCTGCGGATGGGCAGATCAAAGTGCTGTGGATTGTGTGTACCAACCCCGCGCAAAGCATGCCAGACCAGGCGGTCGTACGCAAAGCCTTGGAGCGTGCCGAGTTGGTCATTGTGCAAGAGGCTTTTGCGACGACAGCCACTTGCGCCTACGCCGATATTTTGTTACCCGCGACAACGTGGGGTGAAAAAGAGGGCACGGTGACGAACACCGAGCGCCGAATAAGTAGAGTACGGGCGGCGGTCGAGCCGCCCGGGTCGGGTGAGAATGCACCGCGCCATGACTGGTCGATCGGTGCAGAATTTTCGCGCCGCTTGGAAAAGCTGTTGCCGTCAAAATCACCGCAAACTTTGTTCGATTACCCCACGCCAGAATCCGTCTGGCTGGAGCACCGCGAATCCACCCGTGGCCGCGACCTGGACATCACCGGTATGAGCTATGCGCTGTTAGAGGCGACGCCTTTGCAGTGGCCGATGCGGGAGGGCGAAACTGTAGGTAAAGAACGTTTGTATGAAAACAATGTGTTCCCGACAGCCGACGGCAAAGCAAAGTTCGTCAACACGGTCTACAAGCCGGTGGCTGAACCGCGTGAATCGCGCTTCCCGTTTTCGCTAACTACAGGCCGCTTGCGTGACCAGTGGCATGGCATGAGCCGCACGGGCACCTTGGGTAAATTGTTTGGCCATGTGGCCGAGCCAACTATTCAAATGAACATCCAGGACATGACCCGCCGTTTGATCAAAGAGGGCGATCTGGTTCATGTGACCAGCAAGCGCGGCTCGATTTTGCTGCCCGTACAAGCGTCTAAAGAAGTGGGCATGAGTCAGGCCTTTATCGCCATGCACTGGGGGGAGGAGTTTTTGAGCGGCCTTGGCAGCAACGGCGAGCGTTTAGCGGGCGTCAATGCGATCACCACCTCGGCGTTTTGCCTCACATCCAAGCAGCCCGAGTTAAAGCACGCTGCGGTCAAAATCCTGAAAGCCGAGTTGCCCTGGACGCTGTTGGGCGTGGCTTGGCTGCCGAGCGACCAAGCTTTGGCTGCGCGAGAAACCTTGAAAGCCTTGATGCGTCTGTTTCCTTTTGCCAGCTGTGTGCCGTTTGGTGATGGTGCCGACATGAATGCGCAGGCTCAAAGCACTGCGCGCACCGGTTTGCTGTTTCGCGCCGCCGACCACGAAGCGCCGTTAGATGAGGTTTTGAAGCGGATTGAAACCATCCTTGGTTTAGGGATGTCTTCATCCAACAGCCAGGTATTGCGCTATGCAGACAAGAAAAAAGGTCAGCATCGCGCCATCAAGTTGTCGGGTGACCGCGCGCATGCGAAGTTGGAAGCTTTTTTACTGGCGGGTGATACGCGCTCTGAAGCCTGGGTCAAAACGCTGCTGCAGGACAGCTTGCCCGCGCAAAGTTATGGTCGCATGCTGCTGGTGCCAGGCAGCAAAGCGCCTATTGCGGTGCAGTCGCGCGGCAAAGCGGTGTGTACTTGTTTCAACATCACCGATGCAGCGATCACTGCGCAACTGGCGACCAGCTTTGGTTCTGACGAGCGGCGCTTGGCCGAGCTTCAGGCTACGCTCAAATGCGGCACCAATTGTGGCTCATGCGTACCTGAACTTAAACGCATGGTAAGGGATAACCCTATACTCATATCAGGCGCTGAAAGCGTTAAGCTTGTGCTAGCAGAAGCGTAGTAAGCAGTCGTTTCGGGAAGTAGTTTGGTGCTTAAGATTCATGCTGTATTAATTTGGCTAATGATTTTTTTGTCTAAGTGTGTTCCCTAGTGGTTTGGCCTAATTTTTGCTGTATTGTTCAATCCGTTGAGGCAAACACTGCTTCTCAACTGATAGAGTTGGTTTTTTAACTTGGAGTAATTTATGCAAATCAAGATGAAATTAGTCGCAGTTGCGGCACTGGCAACCATTGCTGGCATGGCTTCCGCGCAAGACATGGTGGTCAAAATCGGTCACGTCGCACCTATTTCGGGCTCACAAGCGTCTTACGGTAAAGACAACGAAAACGGCGCACGCATGGCTATTGAAGACCTGAATGCCAAAGGCGTGGTTATCGGTGGCAAAAAAGTAAAACTTGAACTGGTTGCTGAAGACGATGCTGCAGATCCAAAACAAGGTGCTGCTGTCGCTCAAAAATTATGTGATGCTAAAGTTGCTGGCGTAGCCGGTCACTTGAACTCAGGTACAACCATCCCTGCTTCAAAAATCTACAACGACTGCGGTATCCCTATGGTGACCCCATCGGCTACCAACCCCAACTTGACCAAGCCTGGCTACAAAACAACCTTCCGTCTGTTGGCCAACGACAATGCTTTGGGTGCTGGACTGGCGTTTTACGCAGCTGACGCTTTGAAACTGAAGCGCATCGCCATCATTGATGACCGCACCGCTTACGGCCAAGGCGTGGCTGCTGTGTTTAAAAAGACAGCTGCTGAAAAAGGCATCACGATTGTTGATGAGCAGTTCACGACTGACAAGTCTGTCGACTTCATGGCGATCTTGACTCAGATTAAATCTAAAAATCCGGACGGCGTGTTCTACGGCGGCATGGACCCACAAGCTGGCCCCATGTTGCGCCAAATGGAACAACTCGGTTTGTCTAACGTCAAGTACTTCGGTGGCGACGGCATCTGCACTATGGATTTGATCAAGCAATCTGGTGGCGCAAAAACTTTGGACAACGTGGTTTGTGCTGAAGGCGGTGCTTCCTTGGCCAAAATGCCAGGCGGCGAAGCCTGGAAAAAGCGTTACGATGCAAAATACCCAGGTCAATTCCAGGTTTACAGCCCATACACCTATGACGCTGTGAACGTGTTGGTTGCTGCCATGGTTGCTGCAGGTTCATCAGATCCTAAAGTCTATCTGCCCAAACTGGCTGCTACCAATTACAAAGGCATCACCACCAATGTACAGTTTGAAGCCAACGGTGAGTTGAAAAACCCGGCGATGACTTTGTACACCTACAAAGGCGACAAGAAAGTAGCTTTGAATTAATCTTCACTGGCAAGCATTAAAAAGCCACCTTCGGGTGGCTTTTTTTATGGCTTATTGCGGGTTAATGGACAGATTGCTCTAATTTCTGGTTCTCATCGGTTAAAATAACACGGACGGAGAGGTGGATGAGCGGTTTAAGTCACACGCCTGGAAAGCGTGCGAAGGGTAAAACTTTCCGCGGGTTCGAATCCCGCCTTCTCCGCCAATATTTAAAAAAAATCAAATTGGCGATCAAACCAAAAAGCCCAAGTGCGTGATGCACTTGGGCTTTTTATTGAGGTTTACCCCGGACAATATCACCCGAGGTTTATTTAAACCCTTATTGAGCCGGCACAATCACGATAGCACCGCCTGTGCTGGTCGTTCCAGTAGCACCTCTGCTGCCAGTTGCGCCTGTGTAGCCTGTCGCACCCGTGCTTCCGGTCGCACCTGTACTGCCCGTAGCACCAGTGTAACCTGTAGCGCCAGTATCGCCTGTTGCACCAGTGGCTCCTTGTGGACCAGTCTGACCGCCCAATGAGATACAGCCGCCCAATGCCAATGTGGTCATCGCTACGACCAATAGTTTTGAGTATGTCATGAAAATTCTCCCTGTTAAATTGCCGATAACTACTTACCAATTTGTGAGTAGATGTTTAGGTTATTCAGATTGCTCGGTTTGTTCGGTGCGTTGGCGCGCATAGTGCGTTTTTAACTACAGTTGGTTTGATTTGTGACTATGTGTGTTAGCGCACGGTAAAACAGGACATACGTTCTTATTATCAAGTTGTATAAAACTAAAAATTGGAGTTAAACATGAAGTTATCAATAGCCGCACGAAATCTGTCGCTCATCGTGTTGGTCACCGCATGCACAGCACTGATGCCAGCCGCTGCGCAAGTCAACCTGATGATTACCATTGCCCCGCCAGCACAGAACGTCGAAGTGGTGCCACGCGTCTCACCTGGTTACGTGTGGGTGCCGGGTTATTGGGCGTGGCACACGGATCGCTATATCTGGGTGAATGGTCGCACTGTGGCGCAACGTGTTGGCTACCGCTGGGCGCCGGATAACTGGGAACGCCGTGGTGAAACCTACTACCGCAACCATGGGCACTGGGTAAGCGATGGGAATAAGAAGATTGTCAAAGCTAAAAAAATCAAAGCACCAAAATATGCGGATAACGGAAACCACTATGGGCAGTATAAGGAACGTGGCAATGACAAAGACTACAAAAAGAACAAAAAGAACAAAGAGAACAAAGGGAAAAAAGAGAAAAACGGTAAAGGTGATTGACGACCGGTGCCAGGTATAAGGCCGATACGCAAAAAAGCCCTGAAACTCACCGAGTTTCAGGGCTTTTTGCTTGTGCGCTGTGTTTGCGCTTAGCCTCCAGCACCGTGCAAACTGCGTTTAAACGCATTGCGGTCATAGCCCAAGTTCACTGCGCGGTCCAAAATTTGATTCAAGGTTGCTTCATCCAGCTTGTTGTTGCGTGACAAAATCCAGCCAAGCTCGCGTTTGGGTTCGCCCACCAGCACCCAGTTGTAACCAGGGTCCAGTGCCAGCACCCAATAATCGCCATAAAACGGGCGGAAGAAGCTGACCCTTAGTTTGGCGTTGTTGCTGCCTTCCACGATCTTGGCGACTCCCTGGGCTTTCTCAACCTGACCATCGGCCCTGCGGCATTGGTTGACCACGACCAAGCCATCACCACCGCGCAGATACGTAGCGCGCGTGTCGCTGACGCACATAGCCTGGAATTTGTTGGGTATGAGCGCCTGCTGGTACCAGGTGCCCAGATAGCGCGGCACATCAACCTGGGCGACTGTGGGCAGGGCGGGCAAGTTGGATTCTGCGACGCGGTCAGCCGTGTCGCATGCCGCCAGTGTGGCTAAAACCGACACAACCAAGCCAATATAGGCCGTGGCGGCGCGGAAACCTAATTGGGCGAGTCGAGCAAAGTAGTTCATCGGGCAATGTTAAAAGAAGCGCCATACCGTTTCAACAGCTCGGGTAATTTTCCCAGCTCAAGACAAGCAGTTGGCTGACACGGCCTGTATCGTTCTACCCGTTTTGGGGTCAAAGACCACCAACCGACTCTATTCCCTTGTCAAGGACAAAGCCGCAGCACCCAGCAAAGCACTTGTCAAAGCATCCAGCACATCTGACTCCAGATTCCAGCAATGCCAATACAGCCCGATCTGCAGCACATGTTTGGGAGCGAGATTGACCAGACGTCCAGCGGCTATGAGCTCGCGCGCCAGTTGCTCTGGCACCACACTTACCCCCCAGCCCGCCAGCGCAGCGCGGACCTGGCCTTCGGAGCTGGGTACAAAAATTTGGTTCAAGGCCACACGTTTCAGGCCAAACGCCTTGCTGACAAACTCGCACTGCATGTCGTCTTTGCGGTTGAAGGCCACAAACGGCGTGTTGCGAAAGTTGTACGCCGTCATCCCGTCGGGGTAATGCTGCTGCGCGTAGCTGGTTTCGGCCACGGCGATGTAGTTCATCGCACCGAGCGTCACCACTTTGCAACCGCGAAGCGCCAGTTTCAAGGTGGTGACGCAGCCCAGCACCTGGCCTTCACGCAACCATTCCTGGGTGAAGTCCTGATCGTCGGTGATGATCTCCAGCGGCAGGCCGAGGCAGACCAGATCTTTCAACGCGCCCATCGCCCAGGTGGCGATGCTGTCGGCGTTGATGGCGATGGAGATGCGCTCATCCTCCCGCGAACCGCCCAGCGAGCTGGGTGCCAGCTCCTTTAAATCACGTTCCAGATCCGCCCGCAGCAGGCGCATCATCTTGGTGTGCTTCAGCAGCAATTGGCCCGCAGCCGTGGGTTTGAGCGGTCGGCTGCGCACAATCAGCACCGTGCCGACCTGCGCCTCCAGCGCGCGCAGGCGTTGCGACACGGCCGATTGGGTGATAGACAGGCGCTGCGCCGCGCGTTCAAAACCGCCTTCTTCCACAATGGCGGCCAGGCATTCAAGGGCGTCGGGGTCAAATGTACT
>JAYVJL010000030.1:0-2654 GCA_043769295.1 Polaromonas sp.
GTCACGCTGGTCACGACCCGGCCAATTGATGAGGCCATCAGCAGCGCAGGCGGTGTGCGTTTTGAAGGACTCGATGCGCAATTGCAACTGCGGGCGGAAAAAAATCGCAACGGCCCGATGTTTTGCGCTGGTGAAATGCTTAACTGGGAAGCCCCGACTGGGGGCTATCTACTGACGGCGTGTTTTTCCACCGGGTACGTTGCTGGGCAAGGTGTGCTGGGACATTTTCGGCTGCAGCACCAAAGCAAACCTGCTGTCGCAATTACATTTTGAAACGTATTCATTTCTGCCCCATTCGCCTTTTACCAACACCCCAGCGACATACAATGCTTAGTTACATTGCCTGCCTTTAGGCGGTGCGCATTTTTTTGTCATTTTTGTCAATCTGTTAACGTCATTTTTGGAGTTTGCCTGTGTTTATTTCTTCTGCCATTGCCCAAACCGCCCCCGCAGCCGCTGGGGGCAGCGACATGATGTCCTCCCTGACGGGCATGCTGCCGCTTGTGTTGATGTTTGTCGTGCTGTATTTCGTCATGATTCGCCCGCAGATGAAAAAACAAAAAGAGCATCGCGCCATGATTGAGGCGTTGGCCAAAGGAGACGAGGTTGCCACTGCTGGCGGTTTGCTGGGAAAAGTTACCAAGCTCGGCGATTCCTATCTGACTCTGGAAATAGCGGCGGATGTTGAAGTGCAATTGCAGCGCAGCGCAATTGTTCAAGTGCTGCCCAAAGGCGCCATCAATACCTCCAAGTAATATTTAAACAGCGCGGTCTTTATGAATCGTTATCCGGTCTGGAAATATGTCATCCTGGTGGTGGCAGTGTTGGTGGCGATTGTTTATGCGCTGCCCAATGTCTTCGGCGAAGCACCTGCGGTGCAGGTCTCCAGCAGTAAATCTGCCACCAAAGTAGACCTGACGACAGTGGCGCGGGTTCAAGAAGCACTGAAAACTGCCAACATCACACCTGATGCTGTTGCGCTGGAAGGCGTTTCCATCAAGGCGCGTTTTAGCAGCACCGACACCCAGATCAAAGCCAAGGACGCGATTCAAAAAGCACTGAATCCAGAGGGCAGCGAGGGTGTTTACATCGTTGCGCTCAATCTGTTATCACGCTCGCCCGCCTGGTTGACGGCCTTGCACGCCTCGCCGATGTATTTGGGGCTTGATTTACGCGGCGGCGTTCACTTCATGTTGCAAGTCGACATGCAGGCCGCCCTGACAAAAAAGGCCGAATCACTGGCAGGTGACTTGCGCTCGGTGATGCGTGAAAAAAACATTCGCCATTCGGGCATCAGCCGCAATGCGCAAACGATTGAAATCCGCTTTCGCGATACCCAGACACTGGCCGCAGCAAAAGCCTTGATTCAAGACCAGTTTGCAGATTTGCAGACCCGCGATGTGCCCGAAGGCATTGAGTACAAACTGACCGCATCCATCAAGCCCGAAGCCGCACGCCGCATACAAGACCAGGCGCTCAAGCAAAACATTGTGACTCTGCACAACCGTATCAATGAACTCGGTGTGGCCGAGCCTGTCATTGCACAGCAGGGTACAGACCGCATCGTGGTCCAACTGCCTGGCGTGCAGGACACCGCCAAAGCCAAAGACATATTGGGTCGTACTGCCACGCTCGAGATGCGCCTGGTTGACGAAAGTGCAGAAGGCCGTTCAGCAGAAACCAACACGGGCGCAGTGCCGTTTGGCTCCGAGCGCTTTCTGGAGCGTGATGGCCGGGTGGTCATTGTTAAAAAGCAGGTCATCATCACGGGTGAAAACCTGACTGATGCGCAACCCGGTTTTGACTCGCAAAGCCAGCAACCCAAAGTCGATTTGACAGTTGATGCCAAAGGTGGCCGCATCATGCGCGACACCAGCCGCGAAAACCTGAAAAAACGCATGGCGATTTTGTTGTTTGAAAAAGGCAAGGGTGAAGTGCTGACCGCGCCAGTGATTCAGGGCGAATTGGGCAACCGTTTTCAGATTTCGGGCTCCATGAGCGTTGCCGAAGCCAGTGATCTGGCTTTGCTGCTCAGGGCAGGTTCATTGGCTGCACCGATGGAAATCATTGAGGAACGCACGATTGGTCCAACGCTGGGCGCGCAAAACATTGCCAAAGGCTTTCAAAGCGTAACCTATGGCTTTGCAGTCATTGTGATTTTCATGGCCGCTTACTACATGCTGATTGGCGTGTTTTCAGGCATAGCACTGGCAGTCAATCTGCTCTTGCTGATCGCAATTTTATCCATGCTTCAGGCGACGCTTACCCTGCCGGGCATGGCTGCCATGGCGCTGGCTTTGGGTATGGCGATTGACTCGAATGTGCTTATCAATGAACGTATACGCGAAGAGCTCAGAAACGGCGCATCACCACAAGCGGCCATTCATACTGGTTATGAAAAGGCCTGGGCGACGATTTTGGACTCCAACATCACGACATTGATCGCAGGCTTTGCGCTGCTGGCTTTTGGCTCTGGCGCAGTACGTGGTTTTGCGGTGGTGCATTGCATCGGTATTTTGACCAGCATGTTCTCGGCGGTGTTTTTCTCACGCGGTATGGTGAACCTCTGGTACGGAAGGCAAAAAAAGCTCAAGTCGGTGTCCATCGGCACTGTTTGGCGGCCCGACGCTGCTAATGCCAGCACACCAACCGCC
>JAYVJL010000031.1:0-11427 GCA_043769295.1 Polaromonas sp.
TGCAGGTGCGTCAAGCCAAGCCTGACTATGTCATGTTGTGGGGCTGGGGCATCATGAACAGCACCGCCATCAAGGAAGCACAGGCCACGGGCTATCCGCGTGAAAAAATGTATGGCGTGTGGTGGGCCGGTGCCGAGCCTGACGTCAAAGACGTGGCTGATGGTGCCAAGGGCTACAACGCGGTGACTTTGCAGCATGGTGCCGATTTCAAGGCTAAAGTGGTCACCGATGTATTGAGCATGGTGCATGGCAAGGGACAAGGTACGGGCCCGAAAGAGGAAGTTGGACAGGTGCTGTACCTGCGCGGCGTCATGAGTGCGATGTTGGGTGTGGAGGGCGTGCGCGCAGCGCAAGAGCGCTACGGCAAAGGCAAAGTGATGACGGGTGAGCAAGTACGCTGGGGTTTGGAGAACCTCAACTTGACGCAGGCCAAGCTCGACGGGCTGGGTTTTGCCGGGGTGATGCGTCCCATCAGCACCTCATGTGCGGACCACATGGGTTCGTCATGGGCACGTATCCACACTTGGGACGGCAAAGGCTGGCAATTCACGTCCGACTGGCTGCAGGCAGATGAGCAAATCATCAAACCCCTGGTGAAGAGCACAGCCGCCAAGTACGCCGCCGAGAAAAAATTGACACCGCGCACGCCAGCGGACTGCCAATCTTGATGGCTTGACCCGTTGACTGCGCACCCGATTTGACGGGGGCAGTCACCAAACGCCAGCGTTTCAAGCTTGGTTAAAACTTGTTTTGAAACGCTAGCGTTTGGTTTTTAACAAATCACACTTTGAGCCTATGACTACTACTGCTACCACCACAACACCATCACCAGCCTCTGACATCGTTCTCAACGTCAATGGCATCGAGGTGATCTACAACCACGTCATTTTGGTCCTCAAAGGCGTGTCGCTCAATGTGCCGGAAGGCAAGATTGTCGCCATCCTGGGCGGCAATGGGGCGGGTAAAACCACCACGCTGCGGGCGATTTCCAACCTGCTCAAAGGCGAGCGCGGCGCGGTGACCAAGGGGTCGATCGAGCTGCGTGGTGAACGCATTGAAAACCTGAGCCCGGCCGACCTGGTGCAGCGCGGTGTGGTGCAGGTGATGGAGGGCCGCCATTGCTTCGCCCATTTGACGATTGAAGAAAACCTGCTGACCGGCGGCTACACCCGCAAGGACAAAGGCGAGATCGAGGCCAATCTGGAGAAGGTCTACAACTACTTCCCGCGCCTGAAAACCCGCCGCACCAGCCAGGCCGCCTACACCTCGGGCGGCGAGCAGCAGATGTGCGCGATTGGCCGTGCCCTGATGGCCAACCCCAGCATGGTGCTGCTGGACGAACCGTCCATGGGCCTGGCACCGCAGATCGTGGAAGAAGTGTTCGAGATCGTCAAAGACCTCAACACCCGTGAAAAAGTCACCTTTTTGATCGCCGAGCAAAACACCAACATGGCCCTGAAATACGCCGACTACGGCTACATCATGGAAAGCGGTCGCGTTGTGATGGATGGCGCTGCCCATGACCTGGCCAACAACGAAGACGTGAAAGAGTTTTACCTGGGCGTGGGTGGCGGTGAGCGTAAATCGTTCAAAGACGGCAAGAGCTACAAGCGCAGAAAGCGCTGGCTTGCGTAACTTGAATAACTTGCGTAATTTGTATAACGCACTGACCGAGTAAATCCACGTCGCTGAACAGCTTAGCTACCAAACACCATGACCGATTTTTACACCGCGCTGTGCGCATCAGAAAACCGTAGCCCGACCGAGCGTGAACAGGCGCATTTTCAAGCCCTGCCGCAGCAGATCAAGCATGCACAGCAAGCGACTGCTGCGTTTGCCGAGATTTTGCAAGGTGTGGATGCCGCTGCCGTCACCAACCGGGCGACGCTGGCACAGCTGCCGGTGACCCGCAAGACCGAGTTGCTGGAACGGCAAAAGGCAACAAGAGCGGCCACTGCATCTGTCACCACCTCAGCCGATATTTTTGGTGGCTTCAGCAGCCGCACTTTTGGCGCACAGATGTTACGTGTGTTTGCCAGCCCCGGCACGATCTATGAACCTGAAGGCGCCCGCACCGACTACTGGCGTGCTGCGCGGGCTTTGTCGGCCGCCGGATTCAAGGCCGGTGACTTGATCCACAACTGCTTCAGCTACCACTTCACCCCGGCGGGTGCGATGATGGAATCAGGTGCCCATGCGCTGGGCTGTACCGTTTTCCCGGCGGGAACCGGTCAAACCGAACAGCAGGTGCAGGCGATGTCCGAACTCCAGCCGGCAGGCTATGTTGGCACCCCGAGTTTTCTCAAAATCATCCTTGAAAAAGCCGCCGAAATGGGTGTGGTGCTGCCCAGCGTCACCAAAGCCCTGGTGTCCGGCGAAGCCTGCCCGCCCAGCTTGCGTGACTGGTTTGCCGAACGCGGTGTGGCTGCCTACCAATGCTACGCCACCGCCGATCTGGGCTTGATCGCCTATGAAACCAGTGCCCGCGAAGGGCTGGTGCTGGACGAAGGCGTGATTGTCGAAATCGTCCGTCCCGGCACGGGTGACCCGGTCCCCGAAGGCGAGGTGGGTGAGCTGGTGGTGACGACGCTGAACCCGGACTACCCCTTGATCCGTTTTGGTACGGGTGACCTGTCAGCCGTGCTACCGGGCAGCTGCCCCACGGGGCGGACCAACACCCGCATCAAGGGCTGGATGGGCCGTGCCGACCAAACCACCAAAATCCGGGGCATGTTTGTGCATCCGGGCCAGATCAATACCATCGCCAAACGCTTTCCTGAGGTGATCAAGGCGCGGTTGGTGGTGACGGGTGAAATGGCCAATGACGCCATGACCCTCAAGGTCGAAACCGCCTGCAGCGGCCCCGATGGTTTAGCCGCCAAAATCAGTGAAGCCATCCGTGACATCACCAAACTGCGCGGCAGTGTGGAGTTGCTGGCACCGGGCAGTCTGCCCAACGATGGCCGGGTGATTGAAGACGCACGCAGTTACAAATAAAGCATAAACCCTACAAACCGCATAAAACTCAAAAAGCAGGTCAGACACCTGTGCTTGCTATGCATTCACCTTGTGTGGCTAAGGGTAAGTCCGCATTACTATCAGTAATAGTACGTAGCCAAGCTGTAGGGGTATGTGCAACCTAGCGGCAGTTGCCTAGAATCGAGGGTTTCCACGGAGCGCAGCTTTGGTTGTGCGCCGTTATCTTTACAGGTTCAGTGCTTCTATGATCAAAAGCGCGAAGGCCGTGATGCATCAGGAAGAAATTTCTCTTTTACTACTAGGACAAACGATGAAAAAACTACTCGCTGTGAGCTTGGCTTGCGCCGCCATGTTGGGCGCTTCAGTCAGCGCGATCGCTGCTGATTTCCCGATCAAAGACAAGATCATCACCATCGTGGTGCCATTCACCGCAGGCGGCCCGACCGACCGCGTGGCACGCGACCTGGCCGAAGCCATGCGCAAACCGCTGGGCGGCATCAGCATCGTGGTGGACAACGCCGCTGGCGCGGGTGGTTCTATTGGCGCCAACAAAGCGGCCAAAGCCACACCCGATGGCCACACTTTGCTCTTGCACCACATCGGCATGGGCACCATGCCCGGCTTGGTACGTAACCTGCCTTTCAAAGTCGAAAGCGATTTTGAGTACCTGGGCATGGTCAACGACGTGCCGATGACGGTCATCGGTCGTCCTTCCCTGCCAGCGAACAACTATAAAGAATTGACCGCCTGGCTCGCTGCGAACAAAGGCAAAATCAACCTCGGTAACGCCGGCGTGGGTTCAGCCTCACACCTGTGCGGTTTGCTGTTTCAGAATGCCCTGCAGATTGACATGACCACGGTTCCCTACAAAGGCACTGCGCCTGCGATGACCGACCTGATGGGTGGCCAGATCGACCTGATGTGCGACCAAAGCACCAACACCACGGCGCAAATTGAAGCAAAAAAAGTCAAAGCGTTTGCGGTGACAACGGCCAAACGCCTGACCACACCAGCGCTGAAAGACCTGCCAACATTGCAAGAATCCGGTCTCAAAGGCTTTGAAGTCACTATCTGGCACGGTTTGTATGCCCCTAAAGGCATTCCAGCCGATGTAGCAGTCAAGCTCAATGCCGCTTTGAAGGTTGCCTTGAAAGACCCAGAATTCATCAAAAAGCAAGAAGGCCTGGGTGCCGTTGTGGTGACCGACAAGCGCATGGAGCCAGCTGAGCACAAAAAGTTTGTGGCGGCTGAAATCGTCAAGTGGAGCCCGATCATCAAGGCTGCTGGCGTTTATGCCGACTAAGTGCTGAGCGATACAACCAACACAACGCGGCCCTGTGTCGCGTTGTGT
This sequence comes from Polaromonas sp., assembly GCA_043769295.1. Taxonomy (GTDB): domain Bacteria; phylum Pseudomonadota; class Gammaproteobacteria; order Burkholderiales; family Burkholderiaceae_C; genus Aalborgiella. Next base: position 4,331 of record JAYVJL010000031.1, read on the forward strand.
AAAACCTGAAAAGCCGCAACCATGCGGCTTTTTTTATGGCAAGATGATTCTGAACAATTCCAACAATTCCAACAATACCAAGGAGAAGCACGAATGGCTTTGAAAACAAGCATGCACAAGCGCCAGGCGCTGAAGTCCATTGCAGCGAGCTTGCTGCTTGCTACTGGTTTAATAGCAAATCAGGCATATTCTCAGCCGACTTGGCCGACAAAACCAGTCAAAATTATCGTCCCCTTTGCACCCGGCGGCACCACCGACCTGCTGGCGCGCGCGATGGCCTCCGAGTTGTCCAGAGCGTTTGGTCAGTCTTTCATTGTCGAAAACAAAACCGGCGCAGGCGGCAATGTGGGGGCCGATGCGGTCGCCAAAGCACCTGCCGACGGCTACACCCTGCTTATGGGCACGGTGGGCACGCATGGCATCAACGTCGCACTGTACGACAAAATGCCGTTTGATCCGGTCAAAGACTTCGCACCCATCACCCTGGTCGCTGGTGTGCCCAATGTCATGGTGATGAACACCGAGAAAGCCAAAGCGCTGGGTATCAACACCGTGGCTGATTTCGTCAAGTACGCCAAAGCCAACCCCGGCAAGCTGAACATGGCGTCCAGCGGCAACGGCACCTCCATTCATCTGGCGGGCGAGCTGTTCAAAAGCATGAGCGGCACGTATTTGGTCCATTTCCCCTATCGTGGCTCCGGCCCTGCGCTCTTGGACCTGGTCGGCGGGACGATGGACGTGATGTTTGACAACCTGCCCAGCGCCTTGCCGCAGATCAAAGCTGGCAAGCTCAAAGCGCTGGCGGTGACCAGTGCCCAGCGCTCCACCGTGCTGCCCGACGTGCCCACCATTGAAGAAGCGGGCAAGCTGAAAGGCTTTGATGCCAGCAGCTGGTTTGGTCTTCTGGCACCCGCCGGCACATCGCCAGACATCGTCAACCGCATCCAGCAGGAAGTGGCCAAATCGCTCAACTCACCGGCGGTGAAAGAGAAACTCCTGGCGCAAGGCGCGATTCCAGGCGGCAACAGCCCGCAGGACTTTGCCAAGATGATCGCTTCTGAGATCAAAAAATGGGCTCAGGTGGTCAAAGCCTCGGGTGCCAAAGTCGACTAAATCAAGGGAGTTGACCCGCTGCATTCAAACCCCCCAGACAATCTCCGCCTTCGCGCTTTGGCATTTTTTCAGCAGTTCGATAAAGGGCAGGGCGCGTTGACGCAGGGGAACTGCATCGGCGCTGGGGGCGTTCGTTTCCACTTTGCCCGCTGTTTTCCCGGCTTCTTTGGTGGCCAGTTTGGCGGCTTCAATGGCGGCCTCTTCTCGGGCAATCGCCACTTGCAGGGCGTCTATCGCTGCAGGCATCTGGTCCGGCAAAATAATCCCCGTCGTGCTGGGGTCTTTGCCGATGATCTGCAGCACGCGCCGGCCATTGGGCTCCAGCATGATCAGGTCGCCCGTCGCTTTGGATTTGAATTTGAACAGCATAAAGTGGGCCTCGTCGCAAAATAGGGGGTTGATGGGTGTTTGTATATTGCAAAAAGTGACAACACTACGCTGTACGATACACCCATGCGAACCCATGTGGTGCACTTTTGTGACAATTTGCGCCAGGTTTTGATTATTAACAATACTTTTGAATGCTGCCGCTTTGATGTCTTCCTCAACCCCCGTACAGCCACCCGCTGCAGGCCGTGTTTATCTGGTCGGCGCGGGTCCGGGCGATCCTGAACTGCTCACCCTGCGTGCCGTGCGCCTGCTGGGCAAGGCCGAAGTGGTGGTGTACGACCACTTGGTCTCACCCGCCGTGCTGAACTTTGTCTCCCCCACGGCCGAACGCATCTACGCCGGCAAACGCCGCAATGAACACACCCTGCGCCAAGAGCAGATCAACGCGCTGTTGGTCCGCCTGGCGCAAGAAGGCAAACAGGTGGTGCGTCTCAAGGGCGGCGATCCCTTCATTTTTGGCCGTGGCGGCGAAGAACTGCAAACCCTGGCCAAATCTGGCGTGGCGTTTGAAATCGTGCCCGGCATCACCGCCGCCAGCGGCGTGTCCAACTACGCGGGCATCCCACTCACCCATCGCGACTACGCCCAAACCTGCCTGTTTGTGACCGGTCATCTGCGCCACGACCCCCATGTCGGCAATGACAGCAACAGTGCCGACATCAGTGGAGACATCAGGGCCGACCTCGACTGGCCCGCCCTGACGCGGCCGCGTCAAACCGTGGTGATCTACATGGGTTTGTCGGGTCTGGCCGATATTTGCCGCCAGCTCATGGCGCACGGTCTGGCGGCCGACTGGCCCATCGCCATCGTGCAGGACGGCACCCTGGCCAGCCAAAAAGTGCTGGTTGGCAGCCTGGCAGACCTGCCCGAACGCGCCAAAACGGCGGGATTGACCTCGCCGTGCCTCATCATTGTGGGCGAAGTGGTCAAACTGCATGCTGAACTGGCCTGGTTTTCACCCGACGCCATGTGAAACCAAACTCAGAACTGAACCTGGACCTGGACTCGAACCTAACGCCAGCGTCATAAACTAGTCGGGCCAACCATTTTGCGACCGATACGGCTACAATTTGGGCACCATGTCCAAAACCCTATCAATAGTCGAGTCCAAGCCCGCGCCCAAAATCTCCTTCAAGGCACAAATGCTGCAGGCCCGGGAGGATGCCATCGTGCAAACCGTCAACCGTCTGCTGGCTGAAAAAGGTTTTGACGCGATGACGGTGGACGAAGTCGCCGCCAATGTTGGCATCGCCAAAGCCAGCCTGTACAAGCATTTTCCCAGCAAAGAAGACCTCGCCGCCGCCGCCATGGTGCACGTCATGCAGCGGGCGCAGTCGTTTTTAAGCCGCCTGCCCGCCGATGACACCCCGGTCAACAACCTGCGCGCCGCCGCCCGCTGGATGATGGCGCTCAAACTCGCCGGCGAAATGCCCTCACTGCCCAGCCAAAATTCCAGCTTGCGTGCCACCTTGATGGGCAACAAAGCCTACATGGATGGCTTGATGGACGCCAGCGACCGCTTGGGCGCCTGGATTGAAGCGGCGCAAGCCAACGGCAGTTTGAACCCCGAACTGCCCGCCATCGCCATCCTCTACACCCTGTACGCCCGTGCCTGCGACCCCGTGCTGGAGTTCCTGAAAATGAGCGGTGGTCACAGTGACGACGCCATCATTGACCTGGTGCTGGGCACCTGCTTTGACGGCCTGAATGCCAGAAAATAGTATCAATATAGCCGATAGACGGCGTATTTATTGCCTATAGTGCTATATAATATATAGCATATATGTACATGCCTCATCAACAAAATATCACCTGACAACAAGTATCCACCATGAGCGACGCCCTCAACTACCTCCTGGCCGCCCGTCCCGAGGCCATGACCCACTACTTTGCCTTCCTGAAAGACGCCGGCAAACACCTGGACCCGAAAACCCGCAACCTGATCTCCGTCATCACCAAGGTCGATGCGCAAACCGAGCCCGGCTTCAAACAGTATTTGAAACGCGCTTTGCGCGATGGCTGCACCCCGGTCGAGGTGATCGACGCGCTCTTGATGGCTTTCCCCACGCTGGGGCTGACCAAACTCGTCTGGGCAACCAACATCATCTTGAGCATGGACCTGCCCGGTTTCGACCCTGAAACGATGCGCGCACAACTTGCTGGCGAGCCTGTAAAAGCAGAATCCACCACCGCAGAAGGCACCTGGCACGACGTCATGACTACTGCCGCCCTGGCCGAAGGTCAAACCACCCGCGTTGACAGCCACGGCCGCGGCCTGTTCATCTCCCGCGAAGGCGACACCTTCGCCGTTTTCGACAGCCACTGCAGCCACCAACGCACCGACATCCCGTTGTCCGCGTTGGACGACTGCACCCTCACTTGCCCCAAACACCAATGGACCTTCGACGTCAAAACCGGCACCTGCCTCAAACCCGGTGGCAGCTCCCTGCAGCAATATCCTGCCAAAATCGTGGGTGGGCGGGTGATGGTGCAGTGGTGAGTCCATGGGAAAGTATTTCAGTAAAAAAGATTAAAAAACGGGGATGACTACACCCTGTTAAAATTCACATGCCTTTCTAAATCAGGCATTTAAGCGATTTATCGAAATTTTCGGAGACTTCTGTCGCAACTTCAATAAGTATTAATGGAAATTTATTTGCCAAATTAAATGTGGCAGGTATCACCACGACTTTTGCACGTAAGGTCTTGCCTGAGTGGTGGGATATTGCGGTGGCATCTACGCCATCCGGGTTACAGCAGACGCATATGTATTTGGCTCGAGGGTTAAATCTGGATTTGACCAGTCTGGTTTCGCCTGCAGAACCGTTGAAGTTCTTAGGTGCGCAACGTAAGTTCAAACTAAACAAAAATGTTGAAGAGCAAGATGTGTCGATTAGTGCGCACTATGCAACGGCTATAGCGAAAATCGCATTAAAGGCTTGTCGCGCAACTCAGATGGCTGTTCCAAACGATCCTGTTGAATTACGTAGCTCAATTCTTCAAAATCATAAATGCGTTAGCCTGGAAGCACTCTTAGCATGGTGTAACAAAGCAAGTATTCCTGTTTTGCACATTGATAAGTTACCAGGTAAAAAAATGACTGGTTTAGTAGTGCGAGAAGGAAATAAATTTGCAATCGTTCTGAGCAAAAAAGCCACACCTAGCCATCACGTCTTTCATCTTGCACACGAGTTAGGACATATAGCGCGGGGTCATTTATCAGGCGATGGATTTGTCGCCGACCAAAACATTGGCGGCCCTGATAACGGTGATGCAGATGAAAAAGAGGCAGATGCCTATGCTATTCGATTGTTAAATGGTCGATCTGTAGAGTATCGAGCTAGTTTCAGCATTAAAAGTGGCAAGGCACTGTATTCAGCCGCTCTAGTCAAAGCCGAACAAGAAAAAATTGACGTTGGGCACATAATTTTAAATTATGGATTTGCACAAAATGCAATGCCTATAGCTGCGATGGCACTTCGTTATATACCTGGCGAATCTGATGGAGCTAAAGTTATAAATCAAGCATTCTTCAAGACACTTGACAGTAGTTTATTGTCCGAAGATCAGTTGAATTTACTTCAAACTGCAACAAATTTCACCGCTTTCGCCTAAGCATTTGTAGGCAAGTTTGGTTTAAATTACCTGCGAATGATTGTATTAGCTGATAACGACATTGTTGGTAAGTTAGCGTGCTGCGACTTATTGCCAGAACTAATGGCCTGGCTAAAAGCACCACCGGCAGAGATATGGGTTTTGCCACAGATGCCTTTTGTTTTGCGAAGAAAACTAAAAACCAATGCCAGTGCATTGGTTTGCTTGGAAAGCTTTCTGTTGCAAGTAAAACCTATTCCACAAGCTCAGCTTGAGTCGTTGGATAGGTTTTCTCGGTTGGATGTGGGTGAAAGTCAAATGCTTGCGGTTTTAGTCGATGATTCAACTGTTACCCATATGGTTACAGGGGACAAACGGGCTTTGAAATTAATCGGTGAGATGGCCAGCACTGATGTAGCTTTGTTTAAAAGATTGAAGACGACGCAAGTTGACTGCTTAGAGTCAATCATGTTGGGGTTAATCGATCAATTTGGTTTCGCGACTGTCAATACTAAAGCCATTCACGGACTGAACTCAGACACCGTTCTCAAGATTAGCTTTGGACAACAACGCAATCAAACTGATGCTTGCCAAGTTCTCACCTCTTATTTGAATGATGTTCGTAAGACTGCACCATTTGTGTCGTCTCCTTAGCCTTCTCTAGTTTACAAATCCGCTGGATTGTGTTACTTCACCTGCGGATCCAAACTCCCCGTCGCATAGCGCTTCTGCATGTCTTCTAGCGTGTGGATTTTGCCCATTTTGCTAGCCATGCCGGCAGCACCGAAGGCTTCGTAGCGGTCGCGGCAGATGCCGGCCATGCTTTCGGTGGCAACTTTGAGGTACTTGCGCGGGTCAAAGTTGGAAGGGTTTTGTGCTAAATGACGGCGAATCGAGCCGGTGGACGCCATGCGCAGGTCGGTGTCGATGTTGATCTTGCGGACACCGTTTTTGATGCCTTCGACGATCTCCGACACCGGCACGCCGTAGGTCTGTCCCATGTCGCCGCCAAACTCGTTGATGATGGCCAGCCAGTCTTCCGGCACGCTGCTGGAGCCGTGCATGACCAGATGCACGTTCGGGATGCGGGCGTGGATGTCGCGGATGCGGTCGATGCGCAGCACCGCGCCGGTGGGTTTTTTGCTGAATTTATACGCACCGTGGCTGGTGCCGATGGCGATGGCCAGCGCGTCGACCTTGGTTTTGCTCACAAAATCGGCGGCTTCGTCCGGGTCGGTCAACAACTGGCTGTGGTCCAGCTTGCCTTCCGCGCCGTGGCCGTCTTCTTCACCGGCCATGCCGGACTCCAAAGAACCCAAGCAGCCCAGTTCACCTTCGACCGACACGCCGGTGGCGTGCGCCATCGCCACCACGCTGGCGGTGGTGCTGACGTTGTAGTCGTAGCTGGTCGGCGTTTTGCCGTCTTCACCGAGCGAGCCGTCCATCATCACCGAGCTGAAACCCGACTGGATCGAGCGAAAGCAGATGCCGGGCGACGCGCCGTGGTCCTGGTGCATACAGACGGGGATGTGCGGGTAGGCTTCCAGCGCGGCCAAGATCAAATGACGCAAAAACGGCTCGCCGGCGTACTGGCGCGCACCGGCCGAGCCCTGCAAAATCACGGGGGAGTTGGTCGCATCGGCCGCCTGCATGATGGCCTGTACCTGCTCCATGTTGTTGACGTTGAAGGCGGGCAGGCCGTAGCTGTTTTCGGCAGCGTGGTCCAACAGTTGTCGCAAGGTGATCAAGGCCATGAAATGCTCCTAATGAATGTTAAATTTAAGTTGAAAGGGTTAAAAATGCTAAAAAAGTGGTCAAATTAAGCTGTAGCCGGCGTATTCATTGCCTAATTAGCTATCATATTTGTAGTACTCTTTGGGTGGCGAATGTGACTTAACCCACCGCCCGCTGGTGCAAAATCTCAAACGCTGGCAGGGTCTTGCCTTCCAGAACCTCCAGGAAAGCGCCGCCTCCGGTCGAGATGTAACCCACCTTGTCCT
>JAYVJL010000032.1:0-7598 GCA_043769295.1 Polaromonas sp.
TTCTGGTGATGTCTGAATTTACAGATCTTCAGAACCCAAAAGCATCTCATTGATGCCCATGCCGGCTTTCACCATCGGAAACACGTTCTCGGTGGGGTCGGTGCGGAAGTCCATGAACACGGTGCGATCTTTCAGCTTGCGTGCTTCACGCAAAGCTGGCTCGACATCTTTGGGGGATTCAATCAACATACCGACGTGTCCGTAGGCTTCTGCCAGCTTGACGAAGTTGGGCAGTGCATCCATATAGCTGTGACTGTAACGGCCTTCGTAATCAATTTCCTGCCATTGACGAACCATGCCCAAGAAGCGGTTGTTCAGCGACACGATTTTGATCGGCGTGTTGTATTGCAGGCAGGTGGACAACTCTTGAATACACATCTGCACCGAGCCCTCACCCGTGATGCAGAACACCTCTTTGTCCGGTTTGGCCAGCTTGATGCCCATGGCGTACGGAATGCCCACGCCCATGGTGCCCAGACCGCCAGAATTGATCCAGCGACGCGGCTCTTCAAATTTGTAATACTGCGCGGCCCACATCTGGTGCTGCCCCACGTCAGAGGTGATGTAAGTCTCTTCGCCTTTGGTCAGATTGCACAAAGTTTCAACCACGTATTGCGGCTTGATGACATCGCCTTTGCCGTGGTCATATTTCATGCAGTCACGTTTGCGCCAGCCTTCAATGGTGTTCCACCACTCGCCTAAAGCCGTGGTATCAGGCTTCAAAGAGCCTTCTTTGATCATCGCGATCATCTCAAGCAGCACTTCTTTGACATCGCCCACGATAGGGATATCCACTTTAACGCGCTTGGAAATGCTGGACGGGTCGATATCAATGTGGATGATCTTGCGCTCCACTTGCGCAAAATGCTTGGGGTTGCCAATCACACGGTCATCAAAACGCGCGCCCACAGCCAACACCACATCTGCATTTTGCATGGTGTTATTGGCTTCATACGTGCCGTGCATGCCCAGCATACCCAAAAATTTAGGATCGCTGGCAGCAATCGCGCCCAGACCCATCAAGGTATTGGTACACGGAAAACCAAGCATGTCAGCCAAAGTCCGCAGCTCAGCCGTGGCATTACTCAACAAGACACCGCCGCCGGTGTAAATGTAGGGGCGTTTGGCCGTCAGCAGCAACTGCAGGGCTTTGCGGATTTGTCCGCTGTGACCTTTACGCACAGGGTTATAAGCACGCATCTCGACGCTTTCAGGATAGCCGTGATAAGGCACCTTTTTGAAGGACACGTCTTTCGGAATGTCCACCACCACGGGGCCTGGACGGCCACTGCGCGCAATGTGGAAGGCTTTTTTCATGGTCTCAGCCAAATCGCGTGCATCTTTGACCAAAAAGTTGTGCTTGACGATGGGGCGGGTGATGCCTATGGTGTCGCACTCTTGAAAAGCGTCCAAACCAATCGCATGCGTAGGCACTTGGCCGGTGATGATCACCATCGGGATGCTGTCCATATAGGCGGTGGCGATACCGGTCACGGCGTTGGTGGCACCAGGACCGGAGGTGACCAAGGCAACGCCGACATCACCTGTCGCACGGGCATAGCCGTCGGCAGCGTGAACAGCAGCCTGTTCATGGCGCACCAGCACGTGCTGCATGGTTTCTTGTTTGTAGAGTGCGTCGTAAATGTGCAACACTGCACCACCTGGATAACCCCAGATGTACTTCACGTTTTCAGCTTGAAGCGCTTTGACCAGAATTTCAGCACCGCGAAGTTCCGGCACATTGATAGAAGTTGGTGTTTGGGTGCTGGTGACAGCATCAGCGGATTTATCTGCCGCAGCAGTGGTTGCCGATATTTCGGCTTTGGTGATTTTCATGATGATCCCTTGCGTAAACCTTTGTGAATTTCTCTGACGAAATACCTTGGGTGCCCCTTCGCTGAGCTCTTATGAAGCCGCGTTGGGACTTGAGGCCACGGCCATGAGCTAGCCGCGAATAACGACTGTTTGCTCTGCTGTGACCCGTTTGCTTTTTGACTTGCAAACAGCATTATCGCATTGGATAGGGTTGAAATTTAAAAAAGAGACTGATTTACCATCAAGCAGTGCCATAATTGCCCCGCAATTGCAATGAAATGCAGTCAAAATCCAGTTTGAATCGGCAAAAAATAGCCTATAAAACGAGACAAATTCCAAATTACGATTTAGCGGGGGTCCCTGTGACCCAATGAACTTGGCCACTGAACAAGAACTTTCTGACTTTCTGAAAAGCGTTGAAAAACGAGCCTTCAAGCGCTCTATGTATCACGTTCGCAACGAAGAATCTGCTTTAGACATTGTGCAAGACAGCATGATGAAGCTGGCTGAGCATTACGGTGACAAGCCCACAAACGAACTACCGATGCTGTTTCAGCGTATTTTGTCCAACTGCACTTTGGACTGGTTTCGGCGTCAAAAGACCCAAAGAGGCGTATTTTCCAATTTTAGCGACTTCGAAAGTGCTGGAGATGGTGGAAATTTTGACATTTTGGAAACTTTAGAGCTCGAAAACGACTCAGAAGGCACGGAAAGTGCTGAGTCTGTGACCAGCCGCGCTCAAATATTCAGAGAAATAGAGGCGGAAATACAAGAATTACCAGCGCGTCAACGAGAAGCCTTCCTCATGCGTTATTGGGAGGAGTTTGATGTAGCCGAGACAGCTGCTGCCATGGGATGTTCTGAAGGAAGCGTGAAAACGCATTGTTCCAGAGCCGTAGCAGCTCTGGCCAAGGCATTGAAAGCTCGGGGAATACAACTATGATGACTACCTTACAAAATACAACCACACACTTGTCACACAACAGGTTGCAAAGCCAGCTTCAAGACCGTTTTGGACTCAAGGTAGCCGCCCGCCTTTCTGCTGGAAATGCACATTTATCGCATGATGTCTCTGAGCGTCTGCGGGTAGCCCGTCAGCAAGCCGTACAACAACGCAAGCGCGTCGCTATTGTCACTGCTGTTGCTGTGCACAGTTCTGGCGACACTGCAACCATGAATTTTGGCGACGAAGGCTTCAGCCTCTGGAGTCGCTTTGCATCCATCTTGCCCTTGGTCGCTTTGGTTGCTGGCTTGGTCGCCATTTCTGTTGTTCAAACAGAACAGCGTGCCGTTGACACTGCTGAGGTTGATGCTGCCATGCTAACCGACTCATTACCCCCAAGTGCCTATGCCGATCCCGGTTTTGTACAATTTTTGAAAATCAAAACACGAGGTACATATGAGAGTGGAGCACAGAGCGGACCATCGGACAAAGGTTTAAATGAAGGTGATGCGTACACTGAAATCTAGGCAATCATGATGCGCTTGGCATTTTCAAAATGGGCGGCTTTGGGTATCGTTTTTATGGTGCTTGTCGGAATTGCGTCCGCACAACCGAATCAAACTAATCAACCCAATGCCCACAAAGTCGCAAACGCTTCACCAGCAGCGACATCAACTGCCAACAACTGGAACACGTTGACTGAATCCCAAAAAGTGGCCTTGGCACCGCTCAAGCACGTCTGGGTGAGGATCACGCCAGTCAAAAAACAAAAATGGCTGGATATTGCCGTGGGCTACCACTTGCTGTCTGCCGAGGGCCAAGCCACTTTGCACTTTCGGATGACCGAATGGGCGGCTTTAAGCACCAAGCAACGTGAGCAAGCACGTCTTAATTTTGCACAGACCAAAAAGCTCACGCTTGATGACAAGCAAACAAAATGGCAGGCCTATCAAGCTTTAAGTGCTGAAGAAAAGCAAAAACTCGCCAGTATGAGCAGAGCCTCACCGCCTACAGGTGCGGCCCCCGCGCTCAAACCTGTCGCTAAGGACAAGCTGATAACCACCCCCCAAATAAATAACTTATCGCTTAAATCTGACACAAATAAAATGCCTAATCGTGCCGTTATTGTCAACCCTGCTGCGTCAGCGGCAGCAACAGCACCGACGGCAGTCGCCAAATAGCCCTCTGGTTCATCGGCGTTCTTGTATTTATTTTGCGGTTTCTGCGGCCCCTCTGTAAGTCTATCTGCACATGCCACTTAATACAAACGTGATCCAGAGCACGCCCCCCTCACTCACCGCGCCTAGTCTGAAACGCCGCATGGCTTGCTGGCTCTATGAAGGTTTGCTGATGTTTGGTGTGGTCTTTCTGGCAGGTTATTTGTTTGGAACGCTCACACAAACCCGCCATGCGCTGAACAACCGCCACGCCCTCCAGGCCTTTTTATTCTTGATTTTTGGCATCTACTTCACCTGGTTTTGGGCCAAAGGACAAACTCTGGCCATGAAAACATGGAATATCCGTTTATTAAGTGCGGCAGGACAACCTGTTTCCCAAGGTCGCGCGCTGTTACGCTACCTTCTCGGCTGGATATGGTTCTTGCCACCTTTGGCCTTGATTGCACCATTTGCCTTGTCAACTGCTGAAACCTCTTTATTGATCATCGGCTGGGTGGCTGTCTGGGCTTTGCTGAGTCGCTTTCATCCGCAGCAGCAATTTTGGCACGATGTCTGGGCAGGCACGCGTTTGGTCAACTCGCAACCGCTGAGTCGCTAAATATTCAGATTTGGACATGCCTTGCGTCCAAATTCACCATAGGCAGCCTGAATCGTCACCAAGCTAGGCCACAATACCGCCATGCAACACGCCCACGATCCCGAAGTCAATCCCCAAAAAACCCGTTCCGGTTTGAGCCGTATTTTTCATGCTGGAGGCTATTCGCTGCAAGGCTTGCAAGCGGGTTGGGGGGAAACCGCTTTCAGGCAAGAAGCCATTGCAGCGATTGTCCTGGTTCCCTTGTCGTTTTGGTTAGGCCGCAGCTGGGTAGAAACCGCTTTACTGGCAGGCTCCGTTTTGATCGTGATGATTGTCGAACTGCTCAACACGTGCATTGAAACAGCCATCGACCGCATTGGCCCTGAGTGGCATGCACTGTCCAAACGCGCCAAAGACATGGGCAGCGCCGCCGTGCTGTTGAGCTTGCTGCTGTGTGGCGGGATTTGGGCTGCTGCGCTTTGGCACCAGTTTTTTCAGTTTTAAGACCTGGGTCGGTTTATCAAACCGCTACTTCATCCTGCTCACCCGTACGGATACGCACCACACGCTCCACACTGGTCACAAAAATCTTGCCGTCGCCGATCTTGCCGGTGCGGGCGGCTTTGACGATGGCGTCTACGCACAGGTCCAGGTCGGACGACTTCACCACCACTTCAACTTTGACCTTGGGCAAAAAGTCCACCACGTATTCCGCACCACGGTACAGCTCGGTATGGCCTTTTTGACGGCCAAAACCTTTGACTTCGGTGACGGTCAAACCGGTCACGCCGCATTCAGCCAAGGCCTCACGGACTTCTTCGAGTTTGAAAGGTTTGAGGATGGCGGTGATGAGTTTCATGAAATCTGTCTCTTTCTTGTATGGGCGAAGGGCGATGAACGGCGATAAAGGGCAGTGTTAGCTTTATAACTTATATCTGCAGAAAAATTTAAGCCCTGAACCTGCTGGTAATAGGATAACGCCAATCCTTGCCAAAACTGCGGTGCGTCACGCGAATTCCGATCGGTGCCTGGCGGCGTTTGTGTTCGCTGATTTTAATCAGGTGCGTCACACGCTGCACGTCTTTGGGGTCAAAACCATCGGCGATGATGTCGGCGATGCTCTCATCGTTTTCCATGTACCGTTCCAAAATTGCATCCAAAACCTCATAGGGGGGCAGGCTGTCCTGGTCTTTCTGGTCGGCACGCAGCTCGGCGCTGGGTGGGCGGGTGATGATGCGCTCGGGGATGGGGTTGCTGCCCGTGCCGTTCGGATCGTTCTGATTGCGCCACAGGCACAGTTTGAAGACCGTGGTTTTGGCCAGATCCTTGATCGCCGCAAAGCCGCCGGCCATGTCGCCGTACAGCGTGCAGTAGCCGGTCGCCATTTCAGACTTGTTGCCGGTGGTCAACACCATGCTGCCAAATTTGTTGGACAGCGCCATCAAGAGCGTGCCGCGAATTCGCGCCTGGATGTTTTCTTCGGTCGTGTCCTCTGCCAGTCCCTTGAATTCACCCGCCAAGCTGGCTTTGAATGCCTCAAATTCGGGCACGATAGAGATTTCGTCGTAGCGCACGCCCATGCGGTGCGCCATGTCACGGGCGTCTATCCAGCTGATGTTTGCGGTGTAGGGTGACGGCATCATCACCGCGCGGACCTTGTCTTTGCCCAAAGCGTCCACCGCGAGTGCCAACACCAGCGCCGAGTCGATACCGCCTGACAGCCCCAAAAGTGCCCCGGGAAAACCGTTTTTACCTAGATAATCTCGAATTCCCAACACCAGTGCATCCCACAAATCGGCCTCAGCGCTGCGTTGTGGGGCGATAAAAGCATCTTTAATCGCTATTAAATCAATAGCTGATGAGGCAATAGATACGCCGGCTACACTGTCAATATACAACAGCTTTTCCTTGAAATTTTCCGCCCGGGCGACCAGTTCACCCTGCTGGTTCAGTGCAAACGAGCCGCCGTCAAACACCACCTCGTCCTGCCCGCCCACGAGGTGCGCGTACAAGAGCGGCAATCCCGTCGCCTTGACACGATCCGCCATGCGCAGCACCCGCTCGCCACCTTTGCCCACATGAAACGGCGAGGCGTTGATGACGGCCAGCACCTGCGCGCCCGCTTCTTTAGCCAGACGGGCTGGCTCTTCAAACCACGCGTCTTCGCAAATCAACAGACCCACCCTCACCCGTCGGTCCGGCTCGCCCACCTGAAACACACAGACACCATGCCCCGGGGTGAAGTAGCGGCGCTCGTCAAACACCTGATAATTGGGCAGTTCGCGCTTGGCGTAAGTTTCCAGAATCCGCCCTTCGCTGATGACGCTGGCCGCGTTGAACCGCCGCTGAATCGCCACCGATTTGCTGCGCTCGTCCCCGCCCGTGGGGTGACCGACGACCACCGCCATGCCTTTTAACCCTGCGCAAGCGTCGACGACCATTTTCACGGCATCATGGCAGCCGGTGATGAAGGCGGGGCGTAAAAACAGGTCTTCGGCCGCATAGCCGCAGATGGATAATTCAGGCGTGAGCAGTAACCGGGCGCCCTGCGCGTAGGCTTCATGCGCAGCGGCAATGATTTTTTGGGCATTGCCGGGCAAGTCGCCCACATGCAAATTGAGTTGTGCAATGCAGATTTTGAGTGACATGGGTCTAAGCTTGACGGGATAAAACTGGGAATGAAACTAGGTAGAAACTAAGAATTAATGCAAAAACTTGATTATGTCATTCACGAGCACACCTCGCCGCTGGAACTTGATGCCGCCGCGTGGAACGCCCTGCTCTCCCTGCAAAGCCACCCCAGCCCCTTTATGCGGCACGAATATCTGGCGGCGATGCACTGCACCGGCTGCGCCAGCGTTGATACCGGCTGGACGCCACGTTTCATCACCCTGTGGCTCGAAAAAAATGGCAAAGAGGTGCTGCAAGGCGCTTGCGCCCTGTACCTGAAAGACCATTCCTACGGCGAATTCGTCTTCGACCACGCCTGGGCCAACGCCTACCAGCAGCACGGCCTGCCCTACTACCCCAAAGCCCTCATCGCCCCACCCTTCACCCCCGTGCCCGGCTCGCGTCTGCTGGCGCG
>JAYVJL010000033.1:0-11935 GCA_043769295.1 Polaromonas sp.
CGTCGCAAAGCCATGTTGGAAGACATCGCTATTTTGACCGGCGGCAAGGTGATTGCAGAAGAAATCGGCCTGTCACTGGAAAAAGTGACTTTGGCTGACCTCGGCACTGCTAAGCGCGTTGAAGTGGGCAAAGAAAACACCATCATCATCGACGGCGCTGGCGCTGCGGATGACATCCAAGCCCGCGTCAAACAAGTGCGCGTGCAAATCGAAGAGGCTACCTCTGACTACGACCGCGAAAAACTCCAAGAGCGCGTTGCCAAACTCGCCGGCGGCGTGGCCGTGATCAAGGTTGGTGCAGCCACCGAAGTCGAAATGAAAGAGAAAAAAGCCCGCGTTGAAGACGCCCTGCACGCAACCCGCGCTGCTGTCGAAGAAGGCATTGTGGCTGGCGGCGGCGTCGCTCTGTTGCGCGCCAAGCAAGCTGCTGGCACCATCAAAGGTGACAACGCTGACCAAGAAGCCGGTATCAAGCTGATCTTGCGCGCTATCGAAGCCCCATTGCGCGAAATCGTCTACAACGCAGGCGAAGAAGCGTCTGTGGTGGTGGCTGCGGTGTTGGCCGGCACAGGTAACTACGGTTACAACGCTGCCAACGGCACCTACGGCGACATGATCGACATGGGTATTTTGGATCCAACCAAAGTGACACGTACTGCCTTGCAAAACGCAGCGTCTGTGGCTTCTTTGATGTTGACGACAGAATGCATGATCGCTGAAGCGCCGAAAGACGACTCAGCCGGCGGCATGGGCGGCGGCGACATGGGTGGTATGGGCGGCATGGGTGGTATGGGCATGTAATGTGCTGATGCTTCACCGAGTGGCTTTATAGCACTCGATGCAAGATTTAAAACCTCGCAGACTTTACCGTTTGCGAGGTTTTTTTATTGCCACTATGCGCGCGCGGTTTCAGATAAAACTCGTCCCAACCAGCGCATTCGTTGCACCCAGTATTCGTCAGATTAAGTTTGAACTGCTACAAACTGCTACAAATTACTGGGTCGAACAACTTAAGAAATTCGGCAAGTTAGCCTAGTATGGACACTGGTGGTCGATCATAACGACTGTCTTTGAGTGTCGAAGGCACGGTGGCATTTAGTGTTAATACACCCATCACGTCTGTCAGTGGACCGAGTATTCGGACATACATTCAAGGTCTCGACCTACATTGTCCGACGAGACTGTCGCTATTCTTTAAAAGAAGGTTAGGTTGACATTTAACCCGGTTGTTCATATCAACAAATTACTTTAAAAAGGTACCCCATGAATTTACTTCAAAATCTAAAACCAGCCTTGTGCATACTTGCGTTGGCTAGCCTCACGGCTTGCGGTGGTGGTAGTGGCGGCGGCATAGACAGCAGCAGTGGCAGTGGCAGTGGCAGCACTGTTAATGGCGATAGCGGCACAGGCACCTTGCGCCTGGCGCTGACCGACGCTCCCGCCTGCGGCTTTGACACCGTTTTCGTGACTATCCAAAAAGTTCGCGTGCACAAAAGCAGCGACGCCAACGACACCGACAGTGGCTGGTCTGAAATCGTACTGAATCCTGCTAAAAAGGTGGACTTGTTGAGTTTGACCAATGGCAAACTTGAAGACCTCGGTCAAACCGTGCTGCCTGCCGGAAAATATACACAACTGAGACTTGTTTTGGCTGACAACAATGGTGTTCCGTTTGCCAACTCTGCCAAGCCTACCGGTGAGAGCGAGGTCGCATTACAAACACCGAGCGGTCAACAATCAGGCATAAAAACGAATATTGACATTACCGTAGCAGCTAACACGACAGCCGATTTTGTACTTGATTTTGACGCCTGCAAATCCATCGTTGCGGCGGGCGGCTCAGGGAAATACCTGCTTAAACCGGTGCTCTCCATAATTCCGAGATAGGTAAATGTAGAAAGATTCTTAGCCCGCTCCCCGTCTACGGTAGGTTGCAGGGTTTGACCAGATACAACAAAACCAACCATATCTGTGAGGATATTGGTTGGTTTCTTGTTTGGTGGCCTGGACTGGAATCGAACCAGTGACACGCGGATTTTCAATCCGCTGCTCTACCAACTGAGCTACCGGGCCTGAGCCTTAAATTATAACAGTCTTCGAGGCCTGTTTCCCGCTTGAAAATGGATTAATTGACGCCGCGCTTGCTGCGGGAGAGGTCCACACCGAGTTGTTTAAGTTTGCGGTAAAGATGGGTGCGCTCCAGGCCGGTTTTTTCGGCGATGCGGGTCATCGAGCCGCCTTCTTTGGCCAGGTGGAATTCAAAATAAGCTTTTTCAAACTCGTCGCGTGCGTCACGCAGGGGTTTATCGAGGTTGAAGTTCTGGCTGGCAACCGGGCCCATATCCATCACACGGGGCAAAGTTTGACCGCCGGTCATGGCGGCTTCCAGCGTCATTTCAGACATGGAGATGCGTGTGCTGACGTCTTGCTGTTTACGGCCTTCGCGCGCGAGTCCCTGCTCAACGGCTTTGAGGAGTTTTTGCAGAGTGATGGGTTTTTCCAGAAAAGCCTGCGCGCCGATTTTGGTGGCCTCCACGGCTGTGTCAACCGTGGCGTGGCCGCTCATCATGATCACGGGCATGGTCAGTTGGCCGGTGCCCACCCATTCTTTGAGCAGGGTGACGCCATCGGTGTCTGGCATCCAGATGTCCAAGAGCACGAGGTCGGGACGGCTTCTGTTGCGCGCTAGTCTTGCCTGGCTTGCGTTTTCGGCGAGTTCAACCGTATGGCCCTCGTCATTCAAGATTTCCCAAAGTAAATCACGAATACCCAGCTCATCGTCAACCACCAGTATATTTGCCATTGTGAATTTAAACTTTTTTAGAATTGAACTTTTAAAAGGTTAGCCAGCACCAACGCCCGTAAGCAGCGAGTCCACTGCGAATGATAACGATACTTGAGCACCCAGAACTGTCTCATTTGTAACGCGATTGGAAATATCAATCCGTGCGTTGTGCTCTTCCGCAATCTTCTTGACCACCGCCAACCCCAAGCCCGTCCCATGGTTTTTGGTGGTGACATAGGGTTCAAATGCCCGCTTCAAAATATGCTCGGGGAATCCAGCACCGCTGTCGGTCACCACAAGTCTGACACGTTGGGCATCAGCGTTCCACCGGGTTGAGATCACCACGGTTTTCAACGCGCTTGCCTCGGTTGCATCCACCGCATTTTGCAGCAGATTATGAATGACTTGACGCAGTTGCTGCGCATCGCCCATGATGCGGGGGCATTGCGGGTCCAGTTCCGCCGAAATAGCCACTTTCCCGTGCATGGCCTGGCTAGGGCTGCTCTCCTCTGCACCATACAATTGCAAAATATCCAGCGCTAGGGTGTTGAGGTCTATCGGTTTGAGATCTGCCGACGGCAGACGTGCATAGTCGCGGAATTCATTGACCAGGCGCTTCATCGCCTCAACTTGTTCAACGATTGTCTTGACAGATTTGGTCACGATCAACTGATCCGCCGCGTCGACCTTACCTGTCAATTTTTTCTCTAAACGCTGCGCGGACAGTTGAATTGGGGTGAGGGGATTTTTGATTTCATGCGCCAAACGCCGGGCCACCTCACCCCAGGCCTGCGCGCGCTGGGAGGAGACAATATCAGAGATGTCGTCAAACACCAGCAACCGCAAGGATTCATGGCTGTCACTGGGCAACTCTGCCCCCCTGGCGATCAAGTTGATGACATGGTGTGTTGCAAACGGGGAAGCATGGGACAACAGTCCGTCCGGTGTGGCGGTCGAATTCACAGCGATGGGGTTGAGCACAAAAGAATGTTGCCAATGGTCAAGCTGGTGCAGGCTGCGCTCACTCAGGTACGCATCAAACTGCGATTGGACGCCCTGTGCAAACGCCTCTAAACCCGCAATATGGGCCAATGTTGCGCCTTCAAGTTTGGCGACAGGCGTATGCAATATCCGGGTGGCGCCGGGATTGGACGATTTGATGATCCCTTGTGCATCCATCACAATCACGCCCGAGGTCAGGTTGTCCAAGATGATTTGCAAGTTTTCGCGCGCTGCATTGACTTGGACCATGCTGGTTTCTACCGCTCCGCGGGCATCGGCCAGTTGTTGCGTCATGTCGGCAAATGAGCGGGTCAACCCGCCCAGCTCGTCTTTGCTTTGCAAGACGGCTTTGGGGGTTAAATCACCCGCGGCGACTTGTCGCACGCCATCGGCAAGCAGCAGCAGCGGTGCCGCCAGTTGCGCGCCTAAAAATACCGCCAGCAGAACAGCGCTGAAAACGGCCAGGAACAAACTCAGTGTGAGCGTCCCGATATACATGCGACGCAAGCCCCCACGCGCCAATGCCCTGTTTTGATACTCGCGGTTGGCCTCTGTTACCGCCAAGGCGTTGGTGGCCAAGGTTGGCGGTAGCAACTGGGTGGTTTGTAAAAATCGAGGCTCCGCCAGCATGCCCAAACCGTTGGCCTGGACAATGGCGAGGACCTTGATTTTGGCGGAGACTTGCTCGGCATTGGTGCTGCCGGGCGTCGTCGAGGTCGCTTCATCCAGGCCTTCAATCGTCGTTGTCAGTCGCTGCGTTCTGGCGGTGCGCAATTGTGCGGCGGTGGGCCGATCAGGGTTGATTTGATAGCGTGATGTACCTGCACTGCCGATAAGCTGCCCCGATGAACTCCAGAGCAAGGCGTCTTGCACGGATAGTTGCTCGCGTATCCTCTCCAGCTCCAAACTGGCGGCGCCGTCTGGCATATCGGACAAACGTCCGGCGGCGACCCGCGTGTTGTTCCCCAAATCAGCGGACAAAACATCCAGCGTGACACGGCCTAGATTCAGACCAGCCTCTAAAGCCGATTCCACCTTGACATCAAACCAGCTCTCAATCGAGCGAGATACAAATTGATACGAGACGACATAAATCAAAAGTCCGGGCGCAAATCCAACCAATGTAAAAATGAGTGCCAATTTGACCAGCAGTTGACTGCCGAATTTGCCTTTTCGAAGACGAATGAGGAGACCAATGGATATCCAGACAATAAGCAACAACAGCAAGGCCGCTACGACCACATTCAGGATCAACAAGCGTCCATATGTCTCTTCATATTGCGCACGGTTATTGGTTGATACCGTCAGCAAAAACAGAAGTGCCAAGCCAATGAGCACCATGGCCACCGCGCCCAGGCCAAGAATCCAGCGTATTGTTTTCGACTTTGGCACGATTGGGCCTATCCCAGTCTTGGGAATGAGGCTATTCACTTGCCACCCTCAGACGCAAGACGCATGCTCTTGCTGGCGGATATGGTCCAATCTCCATTGCCGATAAGTCCTATTTGGAAGGGACGGGGCAGCTGGGACACATCAAGTTTGAAGCGCAAATCAACGGTATACGGCGCATCAGACTCAACCTCTGCCAACTCAGCAATTTTCAAATTGCTGATACGCTGGATTTTAGCCAAGGCATCCGGCAAAGCGTCAAAGTACTGTGGCAGACTGACACCCAATCCCGTGTTACCAATGACACCGTTAGTTACATTTAAACGCCAGCGGCGCGTTAAGGGCTGGAAGCTGAGCCGCATCTGCCGTGTTGCAGTCGCCACCTTCTTGTCGTACCAATACCAGCGATCTTTGAACACCTCTGCCTCCGCCACAAAAAACATGGGAATGCCTTTGATAAGTGCGTCTTCAACAATCGTTGGAAGATCAAACTTGATTTGTGCACTGAGATGTAAGCCGTCCTCCGTTCGCTCCAGCCACATGGTGTTGATAACCGTGTTGGCGCCTTCAGCATGTACGCTTGCTGCGACATGCATCATCCCAATCGCCATGCACCACATCATCAGTGTGGTGAGCAGGTTACGGCGTTGATTTCTCAAGAAGGGCATAGAAAAATCCATCATGATTGTTCAGTGCATTGTCTGCTACGACAGCCAGATTCAAGTGACTATTTGCGATTAAATGCCCTGGTGATGGCAGAAGAACCGCGTTTTTGTTGTTTGTAAGAAACTTATCTATTTGATGTTGCCCCTCTGCCTTGAAAACAGAGCAGGTGCAATAAAGCAAACGACCACCGGGCTTTAACAATGCCCATAGCGTACCCAAGAGCTTTCTTTGAATACTCGCCAATTGCTCAATATCGCTTGCCCGGCGCAACCAACGGATATCCGGATGCCGGCGCACGATTCCCGATGCACTGCACGGCGCATCCAGCAAGATGGCGTCAAACATGTCTGTTTCGCAGAGATTGATCCATGTCTCTGGTCTTGCCGCATCCGCCGCAAGTATGCGTGCCCGCAGACCTAGGCGATTCAAAGTTTCATGGATTTTGTCGCATCGACTGGCGTCAATATCAAGTGCGGTGACGCGACAATCTGCAAGCTCCAGCAAATGTGCCGTTTTTCCGCCCGGTGCAGCGCAGGCATCAAGCACACGAAGGTCTGAGCGCTTTTCGTTGCCCTGCATGAGCAAAGGTGCGGCAAGCTGCGCGGCAGCATCTTGCACAGACACATGTCCCTCGGAGAAACCGGGCATGGCAGCGACAGGCGTTGGCTTTTCCAGCGTCACACCGTACTCACCATTTTTTTTTGCTTTTATGTTTAATGCGTTCAACGCCTGCAAATAGCTTGCCACACTTGATTGTCTGGCGTTGACACGCAAGGTCAATGGCGCTCTGGCATTGTTTGATTGCAAAATGCTTTGCCAATTCTGTGGATGGTCGGCTTGAATACGCGCAATCCACCATTGCGGATGATTCCATCGTCCAACGGGGTTATCAGCCGCCGCACGTGTCATCTCTGGTTTTTCCCTCAAAAACCGCCGCAAACATGCGTTGATGAAACTGCTGTTGGCTTTGGTACTTGGATTGCGTTTAGCCGCTTCAACCGTTTGATCAACCAACGTGAAAGCATCATAAAACAAGCCCGTTTTTTCATGGCTTGACTGGTTTTCAATGTCGGTAAAAGCAGGGTCATCAAAACACAAAAGTGTCAAGGCGACGCAAAGTAAAGCATCAACTTGCGGTGGAGGTGGGCGTTTAGCCAACAGAGCGCGGATGATTTGCGCCGTACCCAGCCAGCGCCAGACGTGAAAGCTCAGCGACTGAACCCCAGGGCGCAAGCTGGACTCCACCCCATTCAAGGCTGATGTGCCAGACTCGCCAGCACGCACCGCCATCAAAACCGCTGCAGTGCCCTGAAGTTGCCGCCACAGAGGTATGGCTTCCCGAGCAGGATGGGTAGGAGCAACATCACTGCGTTGTGTTTTGGTATTCAATGCTCGTCTGCTTCTTTTTTAATTGGATTGAAACCAAACAGCGTGGCCAGCCATGATGCGGGCATCTGCACAATGGCCTCGTTGTATTGCGTCACGGCAAGGTCATACACACTGTTCTGCACTTGAAACTCTGCCTCGATTTTGAGTCCGTTTTCTGTTGTTTGCTCAGAGTGTAAGGATTCTGCACGCTCTGTATCGAGCTGCAGACTCAACGATTGCAGAACAGCCCATGCATGCATGGTCGCGGCCCGGAGTCGGACCATGCGGTTATAAGCCCCCATCGCCCAACACACCAAAGCTACAACAAAAATACTCATCAACATTGATTTAAGCATAAGGTATCAACTCATTGTTCGCATCGTGCAAAAACAAACGCCCCACAACCGTAACCCGGAAGTGAGGCGCTTGCATGAACATCAGAATCAGATGGTCACGATCAAATCTTATTCGATCGCTGCATCCTCACTGCGGGCATCAGCTGTAACTGCAATTTCTTGCGCCTCTGCTTCCGCAATAGCCTGGCGCTCAACGTCGTCCATCTGCTCCTTGGCCTTACGTGCTTGGTGATAAGCCAAACCGGTGCCCGCTGGAATCAAACGGCCCACAATCACGTTTTCTTTCAGACCGCGCAATGGATCGCGCTTGCCCATGATCGCAGCTTCAGTCAATACCCGCGTAGTCTCTTGGAAGGAGGCCGCGCTGATAAAGCTGTCGGTCGACAACGATGCTTTGGTAATACCCAGCAGCAAGTTGGAGAAAGTAGCGGGTATTTTTCCGTCTGCACGCAATGCATCATTGGTGTCGAGCATGGCAGCACGTTCAACTTGCTCACCATTGATGTAGCTGGAATCGCCCGCATTTTCCACAACCACGCGACGCAGCATCTGGCGCACAATCACTTCAATGTGTTTGTCGTTGATTTTCACGCCTTGCAAGCGGTAAACGTCCTGGACTTCATCCACGATGTAGCGTGCCAGCTCTTCGCTGCCAAGCAAACGCAAAATGTCTTGCGGATCGGCCGGGCCATCAACAACGCTTTCGCCCTTGTTGACCACTTGGCCTTCATGCACCAAGATGTTTTTCTCTTTTGGCACGAGATCTTCCCAAACTTTGCCTTCTGGATCGGTGATTTGCAAGCGTATCTTGCCTTTGGTCTCTTTACCAAACGATACTGTCCCGGTCATTTCTGCCAGCGTACCTTTGTCTTTCGGCGTACGTGCCTCAAACAGCTCGGCCACACGCGGCAGACCACCGGTAATATCGCGGGTTTTTTGACCTTCGATTGGAATCCGTGCCAGCACTTCACCTGGCCCAACATCCTGACCATCACGCACCTGAATCAAGGCACCGACTGGGAAACCGATCGTCACTGAATGGTCTGTTCCAGGGATCTTGACCTCGTTGCCCGTTGAATCAATCAGTTTGACTTGCGGACGAATCACCTTGGCTGCGCCACGGCGTTTTGGATCGATGACCACCATGGTGGACAAACCAGTCACTTCGTCGAGCTGCTTGGCAACTGTCAGACCTTCTTCGACATTTTCAAACTTGGACTGTCCCGCAAACTCGGTAATGATAGGACGGGTCAACGGATCCCAGTTGGCCAAGATAGTGCCTGCCTTGATCTTGTCGTCCGCCTTCACTGTCAGCGTCGCACCATACGGCACTTTATGACGTTCACGCTCACGACCGTGCTCATCATGGATGACGATCTCACCAGAACGTGAAATAACAACCAGTTCTTTCTTGCTGTTGGTCACATAGCGCATCGTAGAATTGAAGCCAATCGCTCCATTTGATTTGGCCTCCACGCTAGATGCAATGGCAGCACGTGATGCAGCGCCACCAATGTGGAAGGTACGCATGGTCAACTGCGTGCCAGGCTCACCAATCGATTGCGCAGCAATCACACCAACCGCCTCACCGCCATTGATCAAACCACCACGGCCCAAATCGCGGCCGTAGCACTTGGCGCAAATACCAAAGCGGGTTTCGCATGTCAGCGCTGTACGCACTTTGACCTCGTCAACACCGGCGACTTCGAGTTCGTCGATCAGATCCTCGTCAAGCATGTCTCCCGCCTTAGCCAAGATCGCGCGATTTTCCGGATGGAGCACATCGTCTGCAGCAGTGCGTCCCAAAATACGGTCACGCAATGACTCGATGACCTCACCGCCCTCAACAATAGCGCGCATCAAAGAACCATCGTGCGTACCACAGTCTTGTTCTGTCACTACCAAGTCTTGCGTCACATCGACCAAACGACGCGTCAAGTAGCCTGAGTTAGCCGTTTTCAAAGCCGTATCCGCGAGACCTTTACGGGCACCATGGGTGGAAATGAAGTACTGCAACACGTTCAGACCTTCGCGGAAGTTCGCGGTAATAGGCGTTTCGATGATCGAGCCATCTGGCTTGGCCATCAAGCCCCGCATACCAGCGAGCTGACGAATCTGGGCTGCAGAACCACGCGCGCCGGAGTCAGCCATCATATAGATGGAGTTAAACGACTCTTGGTTGACTTCTTTGCCGTGGCGATCAATGGTCTTTTCAACGGCGAGTTGCGCCATCATGACCTTAGAGATCTCATCACCCGCCTTGCCCCAAATGTCGACAACCTTGTTATAACGCTCTCCAGCCGTTACCAGACCGGAAGAATATTGATTCCCGATTTCTTTCACTTCTGTTTCGCAACGTTCAATGATGCCGTATTTTTCTTTTGGCACAAGCATGTCATCGACGCAGATAGAAATACCAGCTTTCGTTGCCAGACGGAAACCGTTTTGCAGCAATTTGTCAGCAAAAATCACCGTTTCTTTCAAACCGCACTTACGGAAAGACACGTTGATCAGTTTTGAAATTTCTTTCTTCTTCAACGCTTTGTTGATATTAGAGAAAGGCAGACCTTTTGGCAAAATTTCGCTGAGCAAGGCACGACCAGCCGTGGTTTCCCACAGCTTGGTCGATGGTACAAATTCGTCTGTAGCTTTGTCTTTGGTGTATTCAGTCAGACGCACATTGATTCTGGCGGTCAACTCAACCACGCCCGCATCGAATGCACGCTGAACTTCCGTGGTGTTCGCAAACACCAAACCTTCACCTTTGCCGTTAGTACGGTCACGTGTGGTGTAGTACAGACCCAACACAACGTCTTGAGACGGAACAATTGACGGCTCACCGTTGGCAGGGAACAAAATATTGTTCGATGCCAACATCAACGTGCGGGCCTCCATTTGCGCCTCGACAGACAGTGGTACGTGTACAGCCATTTGGTCACCGTCAAAGTCGGCATTGAATGCAGAACAGACCAGTGGGTGTAACTGAATAGCTTTGCCTTCAATCAAAATAGGCTCAAAGGCTTGAATACCCAAACGGTGCAATGTGGGCGCACGGTTCAGCATCACGGGATGCTCTTTGATGACCTCTTCCAAGATGTCCCAAACAACTGGTGTACCAGATTCAACTTCTTTTTTCGCAGCCTTGATCGTTGTAGCGATACCGCGTGCTTCCAACTGCGCGAAGATGAAAGGCTTGAACAGTTCAAGCGCCATCAACTTGGGCAAACCGCACTGATGCAGCTTGAGCGTTGGCCCCACGGTAATCACAGAACGGCCAGAATAATCGACGCGTTTACCCAACAAGTTTTGACGGAAACGACCTGACTTACCTTTGATCATGTCAGCGAGTGACTTGAGCGCACGCTTGTTTGCACCCGTCATGGCTTTGCCACGACGGCCGTTATCCAACAATGAATCCACGGCTTCTTGAAGCATACGCTTTTCATTGCGCGCAATGATCTCCGGTGCTTTGAGCTCCAGCAAGCGACGCAAACGGCTGTTACGATTGATGACGCGACGGTACAAATCATTCAAATCGGACGTGGCGAAACGGCCGCCATCCAAAGGCACCAATGGACGCAAATCGGGCGGAAGCACAGGCAACACATCCATCACCATCCACTCAGGCTTGATGCCAGACTTCTTGAAAGCCTCCATCAATTTAAGGCGTTTGGCGTTTTTCTTGATCTTGACTTCAGAGCCAGTCAAGTCGCCCCGCAGTTTTTCAATGATCATATCGATGTCAAGATCACTTAAAAGATCTTTGATACCTTCGGCACCCATTTTGGCGATGAACTCATCACCATATTCTTTGCGCTTTGTGTCATGGTCATCTTCAGACATGATGCTGTATTTTTTCAACGGTGTCATGCCCGGGTCAGTGACCACATAAGCTTCAAAATAGAGTACGCGTTCGATATCCCGCAAGGTCATATCCAGCACCATGCCCAAGCGTGATGGCAATGACTTTAAGAACCAGATATGCGCACAAGGCGCTGACAAGTCGATATGCCCCATGCGTTCGCGACGCACTTTGGTTTGTGTGACTTCTACACCGCACTTTTCGCAGATGACGCCACGGTGTTTCAACCGCTTATATTTGCCACACAGGCATTCATAGTCTTTGATGGGGCCAAAAATTTTGGCGCAAAACAGACCGTCGCGCTCGGGCTTGAAGGTGCGGTAGTTGATGGTTTCAGGTTTTTTGACTTCCCCGAAAGACCATGAACGAATTTTCTCAGGCGATGCCATGCCAATTTTGATGGCGTGAAAATGCTCATCTGGCGTGAACTGTTTGAACAGATCGAGTAATGATTTCATGTGTTGAGTCCTTTTACTTATCCGTGATTAACCGCGCTCTAATTCCATG
>JAYVJL010000034.1:0-15016 GCA_043769295.1 Polaromonas sp.
CTTGATGGCCAAATCGCACGAGATCAAAGGCGTGGCCGGTGACAATCTGCGCGCGGCGGTCGATTGGCTGCCGCAGGGCCGCCGCCTCGTCACGATCAAGAAGGACTGTGATTTAAGTTCTTATATAGATGGCTTGCCCGCTATGGATAATATAGCGTATCAGGCAATAGATACGCCGGCTATCATCGATTTTTACACTAAATTTGGCTTCAAAGGGCTGGTGCGTACCTTGCAGGCCAAATCGGATGAAGATGACGCCAAAAATGGTGCCAAAGCCGCTCCTAAAGCCAAGAAAACCCAAGCATCAGAGCCAGATTTGTTTGACGAACCCGCTGCAGATATTGTCATTGAGGGCGGCATCGAGCTGTCAGACCAGCAGCTGCCTGCTTCTTCAAACATCTCGACGCTGGTCTACGAAACCGTGCTGACTTGGGAGACTTTTGACACGTGGTTGGCCAAGGTGCAGGCGGCCGATCTGGTGGCGGTGGACACCGAAACCACCTCATTGGACGAGATGCGCGCCGAGATTGTCGGCATCAGCCTGAGCGTCGCACCCGGCGAGGCGGCGTACATTCCCGTGGCACACATCTACCCCGGCGCGGCAGAGCAGTTGCCGCGTGACGAGGTACTGGCCAAGCTGAAACCCTGGCTGGTGAACCCGGCGCACAAAAAACTCGGCCAGCACGTCAAGTACGACCGCCACGTCTTTGCCAACCACGGCATCGAGGTGCAGGGCTACGCGCACGACACCATGCTGCAAAGCTATGTGCTGGAAGTGCACAAACCGCATGGATTGTCCAGCCTGGCCGAGCGTCACTTGGGGCGCAGCGGCATCAGCTTTGAAGACTTGTGCGGCAAAGGCGCGAGCCAGATTTGCTTTGACCAGGTCGATATCGACAAAGCCGCCGAATACGCATGCGAAGACGCCGACCAGACGCTGGACGTGCATCTGGCGTTGTGGCCTCGGCTGGAGATTGATGCCAAACTGCGCTTTATCTACGAGCTAGAAATCGCCAGCAGCGAAGCGCTGTACCGCATCGAACGCAACGGTGTGCTGATCGACGCGCCCATGCTGGCCACCCAAAGCCACGAGCTGGGGCAGCGCATCATTGAGCTGGAAAACGAGGCCTACGCCATCGCCGGCCAGCCCTTCAACCTCAGCAGCCCCAAGCAGCTGGGCGAAATCTTTTTTGACAAACTGGGCATGCCCGTCGTCAAAAAAACCGCGACCGGCGCCCGCAGCACCGACGAGGAAGTGCTGGAAAAGCTGGCGGAAGACTTTCCCCTGCCCGCCAAAATTTTGGAGCACCGTGGCATCGCCAAGCTCAAAGGCACGTACACCGACAAGCTGGCGCAACTGGCCTTGCCACGCACAGGCCGGGTCCACACCCATTACGCGCAAGCGGTGGCGGTGACGGGGCGGCTGAGCAGCAACGACCCCAATCTGCAGAACATCCCCGTCAAAACGCCCGAAGGCCGGCGTGTGCGCGAAGCCTTCGTCGCAGCGCCCGGCTGCATGATCGCCAGTGCCGACTACTCGCAAATCGAGCTGCGCATCATGGCGCACATCAGTGGTGATGCCTCGCTGCTGCTGGCTTTTCACGATGGCATGGACGTCCACCGCGCCACCGCTGCCGAGGTGTTTGGGGTGCAAACGCACGAGGTGTCGTCAGAACAGCGCCGCTACGCCAAAGTCATCAACTTCGGCCTGATCTATGGCATGAGCGCCTATGGTTTGGCGCGTAATCTGGGCATCGACAACACCGCCGCCAAAAACTACATCGAGCGCTATTTCACCCGCTACCCCGGCGTGAAGCACTACATGGACCACACCAAAATCGACGCAAAGGCCAAGGGTTATGTCGAAACCGTCTTCGGCCGCCGCCTCTACCTGCCCGAAATCAACTCCCCCAACGGCCCGCGCCGCGCTGGCGCCGAGCGCGCCGCCATCAACGCGCCCATGCAGGGCACAGCGGCGGATCTGATCAAGCTCAGCATGGTCAAGGTGCAAGAAGTGTTGGATGCTGAAAAGCGCGGTACCAAAATGATCATGCAGGTGCATGACGAGTTGGTGTTTGAGGTGCCTTTGGACGAAGTGGACTGGCTCAAACACGAAATTCCGCGCCTGATGGCCGGTGTGGCGCAGCTCAAAGTGCCGCTGTTGGCCGAAGTGGGTGTGGGGGAAAACTGGGAGAAGGCGCATTAAACAGATGCTTCAGCGCACCATCCGCCGCCCCGTTTATTGGACAGCGGCTTTGCTGGCGATCGGCGTGTTTGCGGCTTTCGCGCAGCACACCAACGTACCGCGCGCGCTGCTTTTGGGCTTCAACACCGGCGCGCTGTTTTACGTGGCGCTCGCTTTTCACATGATGTCCACCACCCATGCCAGCGCCATCAAACAGCGCGCCATCCATCAGGAAGAAGGCAAATGGACGGCGCTGGCCGTCAGCATTGTCACGGCGATGGTGGTCCTGGTGGCCTTGTCGCTGGAGCTGCGCGGAGCCAAAAGCAAGTCGATGTGGGATGTGGCGCTGGCAGGCAGCTCCATTTTGCTGGCCTGGCTTTTCATCGCGCTGGTGTTTGCGCAGGAGTACGCGCACAGCTACTACATGGCGGGCCAAGGCCTGGATTTTCCGGGCGAGACCGAACCCGACTACTGGGACGTCACCTATTTCTCGCTGGTGCTCAACATGACCTGCCAAACCTCGGATGTCGCCATCAACACGCGCCCGATGCGCCGATTGGTGCTGCTGCACAGCGTGATCGCGTTTTTCTTCAACGTCATCATCCTCGCCCTCACGGTGAACGTGGTCGCTGGGTTGCTTTAATGGCTTCTTGCCAAAGACGTCGGCTTGATCTGCGGTTTTAATCTCTAAAATACGCCATTAGCCGGCGTATTTATTATCTAAAATGCTATTAAAAATATAGTAAATTCAGATCAAACTTGCCTCTATTTTTTTGCCAAAATGCAAGTAAATACCAATTCCATGCAATAAAGCTGTTTTTATGTACAGTAAAATATAGCATCGATGCAAGTAAAAATGTGCTCAGACTGGTTTTTTAAATTAACCTACTTACTAAATTAAACCAACTAGGTTAATATTGCTATGGAAAAGAATACGCCTCATTGCAAGCTAAATTTGGTTAAAACGCTCATTGGAGCTGGCGCGGTGAGAACCACGCAGTCGACTCGATTAGGCGCAACTGCGATGGGATTCGACTTTGACGGCATGCTGGCTGTGGTGATGGCGTTGTCGGCTGCCGATTTTTACAAAAGCATGACCAGCCATGCCGACCACCGTGTGTGGCAAGACGTTTACCGTCCCAGCACGCCGGCAGGCGCGGTATATGTGAAGTTAACCGTTGTTGACGACGTGCTTATCGTCTCTTTTAAGGAGTTGTGAACATGACAACCATGAAAACAATCAAGTGCCCCAGCTGCGCAGCGGCTGATTTGATCTTCGACACCCGCGACCAACCCTACATCTACAAAGGCGAGGCCACCGTTTTGCCGCAAGTCACCGGCGGTTTTTGCCCCGCTTGCGATGAATCCGTTTTAGACGCCGCAGAGTCGCGCCGTACCATGGCGCTGATGTTGGCGTTCAACAAACAGGTCAACGCCGCCAGTGTCGACCCCAGCTACATCACTACCGTCCGCAAAAAGCTAGATCTAGACCAGCGCGAAGCCGCTGAAATCTTTGGCGGCGGGGTGAATGCGTTTTCACGCTACGAAAATGGCAAAACCAAGCCGCCGCTGGCTTTGGTCAAACTGCTGAAAATGCTGGATAGGCACCCTGATTTGCTGGCGGAAGTGCGGTCGGTTTGAGGTCGCAATTTGCGACCTCAAGTTGGGGTGATCGGTAGCTCACCCATGCATCACCTGTCGCGCTGCTTGCGCTAGAAAGCCGCTGCGGGTGGCACCGTGGGCGCGGGCGTATTCGTCAATGCGGCTGAGCAGCAGTCGGGGGATGGTGATGTTGATTTTTTCAGCCGGGCCGAGGTATTTCTCAACCGGCACATCCACCACCGCCCACACCCAACCGGCAAATTCGGGGTCTTTTTGGTGCTCGGCAATCGTTTTGGAAAGTGGAATGTCCAGCCCGTCCTCAATCATGGTCTCGCAAACCAAGTCAATCGCTTCATGCGCGTTGCTGATGGCCTCGTCCAGCGTGTCGCCAGCGCTGAAGCAGCCTGGCAGATCGGGCACGACGACGCCGTAGCTGGCGCCCTCGGCGGCGGGTTCGATGGCGATGATGAATTTCATGTTGATCCTTCCTTGGCTTGGCAGTGCTTATTTCAGCCCTGCTTGCTTGAGCAGTTTATGAACAATCCCCTTGCCCATGTCATTCTTAGGATGCGGAACGCTGATATGGCCTTTAAATTTCACCCCTCTGAGCGTCCAACCATCTTGTTCAAGCAGCCTGATGATTGCTTTGCTTTCCATGGTGGGTATTATAACTACTCGGTTATATTTATCAACACTATACCCACTGAATGGGTGGCTTATTGCAGTTTGGCGTGCAATTAACTGGCATTATATACAGTTTTATGTAAAATGAGTACACCATGAATAAAATCCCGTCATCCCCAGTCGCCGAGTTGTCACCCAAAGCTTTAGCGGGGCGAATATTGGTGATTCGAGGGCAGCGGGTTGTGTTGGACTCTGACTTGGCGCAGCTGTATGAAGTGGAGACCAGAGTTTTCAATCAAGCGGTCAAACGAAATTTAAAGCGTTTCCCCTCTGATTTCATGTTTCAACTGACTGAGTTTGAGTTTGAAAACTTGAGATCACAATCTGTGACATCAAGTTGGGGCGGTCGCCGCAAGTTGCCTTTGGTCTTCACCGAACACGGCGCCATCATGGCGGCTAGCGTGCTGAATTCTGAGCGTGCGGTGCAAATGAGCGTCTACGTCGTGCGCGTCTTTGTGCAATTGCGCGAGCTGATGGTTGACCACAAAGTGCTGGCCGACAAACTAGACGCCCTAGAACGCCGCGTTTCGCACCACGACAACTCACTGGTCGCCTTGATAGATTCCATCCGCGCCTTGACCGAGCAACCCAAGGCAGCGAATCGTCCGATTGGGTTTACGGCAGATGTGCTTAAAAAGTAGTTAAATATGCCTATAGACGGCGTATTTATTGATTATACTGCTATAAAAATAGTAGTAAATTCGGGTAAAATTCGCCCCAAATTCCCCTTCATTTTGAAGGGGTGGCGAGGAGCAACGGGGTAGCTGCAGCGCGGCAAAGAGCTACCCCACCCGTTGGGCACCCCTTCAAAATGAGGGCGAATGAAGTCAAATGCCGCCGCTTAGCCTTCACCGCATCCGCCGGCAGCAAACTTGTCATCCGTTGGTATAGGTCGAAAAGAATGGCGACGCGATCGGCGTCGGCTTAGTAGGCCCAACTACGCTGGCCAATACACTTTGCGCAATGGAATTAAGCGTTGCATATCTAGATCCATTTTTTCGTAATGTTCAAGCAGTGCCTTCACTAAATCATCTAAATCCATCAGCGTCACGGGGATGCGGGCGCGCTCAGCTTCGTATCGCGCATCTTTGGTAAAACCACCGGTGCTAACGTACAAACCCTTGTCGTTCTCATGCCTACCACCCAAAAAACTGCGAATATCCTGCGAACTCATGGCAGCTGTGCGGTGCTTTACCTCCACGACAATTCGTGGGTCTTCAAAGCCCAAGCCGTCTGGCGATGCAACAATGTCTTTGCCTCGGTCAGATCCACTTGGTGAAATACGTGTTTTATAGCCCATTGCACGCAATAGGCCAGCGACCAGCTCCTGCATTTCCTGCCAATCAAGCTGGTTGACCTTGTCTTTGGTGAACTCCAATCCTTTGGCCTGAATGTCCTTGTACAAATCATCGACCAATACCTCGCCAGCAACATCCGTCCGGTTAATTGAGTCATTTTTCAAGTCATTGTTTTGATTTGTTTTTCTCTCGGTTTGACGCCCTGCAAGTAAGCGCTGTATTTCATCAGCCACTTCGGGCGGTATCACAAACAGGGTAGAAATGGATCCCAAACTATTGCGAGCGCTGACTGATAAGGAATCGCGCGAGACCTGCCCATGCCACTGCACGCGCCGCATGTTGGGTTGCTCTGACGACAACTTGACCGCAAATTCATAATCACTATGTACAGTGCCAACGAGATAAATACGCTCACTTCGGTCATAGGTGACCACGGCATCGCCAATCTTGATCTCGCGTACAAACCTAAACGCCTGGCCAGCAGACGCAATCATTTGGCCTTTTTTGGACGATGGG
This sequence comes from Polaromonas sp., assembly GCA_043769295.1. Lineage (GTDB taxonomy): Bacteria > Pseudomonadota > Gammaproteobacteria > Burkholderiales > Burkholderiaceae_C > Aalborgiella. The sequence continues at coordinate 6,286 of JAYVJL010000034.1, forward strand.
TAGGTATTTGCGACAGCTCGATAAAAGTCTTCACGCGATTGCAATGCACTCAAATCACCTAAATCCTGCCAACCAATGCTCACCCGCGAGCCTTCCTTAAATTCCTCAAACATGAAGCCTGCCTCACCCGCGCGAACCATCCACATCGTGATATTCGTCATGTTGTTATCCTGTTGGCGTTATTTTGACTGCACAAAGTGCACGCGATTTGATTTCGTTCCATTACAAAGGCATGTGGTGTAGCTTTCTTGTCTCTTTCGTGGTTGCTAGTTCAAGCTTACTGCATCGTCCACCCATGACTCACAATCAGCGACTGCCCCGTCAGCGCATTACTCGGGAACGCCGCAAACATCAGCGCCACCTCGGCCACGTCCTGCACGGTGGTGAACTCGCCGTCCACCGTGTCTTTGAGCATGATGTTTTTGATGACTTCAGCCTCGGTGATGCCAAATTTGGCGGCTTGCTCGGGGATTTGTTTGTCCACCAGCGGCGTGCGGACAAAGCCGGGGCAGATCACATTCGAGCGCACGCCATGCGCCGCGCCTTCTTTGGCGACGACTTTGGATAAGCCCATCAGCCCGTGTTTGGCGGTGACGTAGGGCGCTTTCAGCATCGACGCCACGTGGGAATGCACCGAACCCATGTAGATCACGCTGCCGCCGCGCTTGCCGGCGTACATGTGTGGCAGGCAGGCTTTGGTGGTCAAAAAAGCGCCGTCCAGGTGGATCGCCAACATCTTGCGCCACTCAGCCAGGCTGAACTCTTCGACAGGGTGCACGATTTGAATGCCCGCGTTGCTGACCAAAATGTCCACCGTTCCCCAAGCTGCCACGACAGCGGCGACGCCGGCGTTGACCTGTGCCTCGTCCGTCACATCCATCGCCACGCTCATGGCCTGCAGACCCAACGCGCGTATTTCAGCAGCGGCTGCTTCTGCTGCCTCTTTGTTCATGTCTGCAATCGCCACTTTCGCCCCTTCTTTGGCGTAGATCAGGGCGATTTCTTTGCCAATGCCGCTGGCGGCGCCGGTGACGATGGCGATTTTGTCTTGCAATTTCATGGAAGCATCCTTAAAGAGTAAGTTGAAGAAATTTGAAAAAAAAGAAGAGGGTAAAAAGTTCGGCTCGGGTGTTACTTTAGCGTATACCCTCGTTCATTACAGAGTTAGCCCTCTAGCTTGTCACGCGGGTGCTGTTAATTTAAACAAAAACGTGCATCATTTGATTTTTTGACCCCTTCGCGGAGCGCACATGGACCACCTTAGCGGCTTGGATGCCACCTTTTTGTACCTCGAAACGCCCGAGCAGCCCATGCACGTGGGCGGGTTGAATATTTTTGAGCTGCCTGCGGGCTACACCGGTGAATTTGTCGACGACCTGCGCGCCCACATCACCCAGCGCATGCATCTGGCCCCGGTTTTCAGGCGCAAACTGGTCAACATGCCGTTTGAACTGGCCAACCCGATCTGGGTGCTGGACGACGACATGGACATGGAATACCACATCCGCAACACCGTGCTGCCCAAGCCCGGCACCCGCGCCCAACTGGACAAACTGGTGGGTCGCCTGCACTCCAGCCTGCTGGACCGCAGCCGCCCGCTGTGGGAGTTTTACGTGATTGAAGGCTTGCAGTCGCCTCCAGACGCACCGCCGGGCACCCGCCACGTCGCGTTCTACTCCAAGGTCCACCATGCCGCGCTGGACGGTGCCGCTGGCGTCGCCCTGGCCACCGCCATCATGGACATCACCGCCATCCCCCGCCACGTGCGCCCCGCGCCGCAGCGCCGCGCCATCCCGACCGACAATTTTGGCATCGCTGAGCTGGCGGTCGCCGGTATCAAAAACACCGCTGTCCAAACGGCCAAACTCGCCAAAAACCTGCCGGGTTTGGCACGCGCGGCCTACCAAATGCTGCGCCCCGCCAAAAACGAGGAACCCGAAACCGGCGCAGGTGGCCTGGAACTGGCCGGCAGCCCCGAAAAAAACCGCTGGTTCGCCCCCAAAACCCCCATCAACGTCAGCATCACCAACCAGCGCGCCTTCTCCAGCCTGTCCTTCCCGCTGGACGGCATCAAACACATCGCTAAAGGCAATGGCGTGACGCTGAATGACGTGGTCATGGCCATCTGCTCAGGCGCGCTGCGCCGCTACCTGGCTGATTTGAACTGCGTGCCCGACCAGCCGCTCTTGGCCGGCGTGCCCGTCAGCCTGCGTGAAGCCGGTAACACCGACATGAACACCCAGGCCTCCATGATGCGCATCAGCCTGTGCAGCACCATCGCCGATCCGCTGGAGCGCCTGCACGCCATCAACCGCGCCAGCAAAGCCGCCAAAGCCGCGTCCGCCAGCATGAATTCTGTGATGCCGACTGATTTCCCGTCGCTGGGCGTGCCGTGGATTTTGAGCAGCGTTGCCGCCCTGTTTGGTCGTTCCAAGCTCGCCAACAACATGCCACCAATAGCCAATGTGGCCATTTCCAATGTGGCCGGCCCGAAAATGGCGCTCTACCTGGCCGGTGCCAAGATGCTGACCTACTACCCCGTCTCCATCGTCACCCACAGCCTGGCGCTCAACGTCACCGTGCAAAGCTACAACGGCTCGCTCGACTTCGGCCTCATCGCCTGCCGCAAAGCCATGCCCGACCTGCCCGAGCTGGCCCGATACATGCAAAAATCGTATGACGAGCTGATGCAGGTGACGCCTGTGGTCAAGGCCGAAAAGGCGGTCGAAGCGCCCAAAGCGGTCGCAAAAACAGCGGGTAAAACGACGAGAAAAGCCGCAGTCAAAAAGCCGGTTGCCAAGAAGGCACCCGTGAAAGCGGTGAAAAAATCCGCGCCGTTGAAGCTGGTTAAAACCAAGCAAGCGGCCTGATCCCTGGCATCACCTTGACATAAATCTGCGCAGTGAGCGGGCGAGGTCACTATGATGGGTGCCATGTCGCTCATCCGCTTGAACAGTCACACCAGCCACCCGCTGCACAGCGCCGCTAATTCGCGCCTGATCGAGCCGCTGGCTGCAGCGCCGCTTCCACCGCACACCCTCATGCAGCGCGCCGGTCTGGCCGTGGCGCGGCTGGCGTGTGCCGTTGCGCCCCATGCGCAGACGATCTGGATCGCCTGTGGGCCGGGCAACAACGGCGGCGACGGGCTGGAAGCGGCCATGCACCTGAAAAACGGGGACCGCAACCCAATAGTCACTTGGCTGGGTGACGAGTACCACTGTCCGCCCGACGCGCTCGCCTCGCTCCACCGCGCCCGCGCCGCCGGTGTCACCTTCGCGGTAGAGCCACCCGCACACTGCGATCTGGCGATAGACGCGCTCTTGGGCATAGGTGTCACCAAACCGCTCAGCGGGGCGATGGCTGATTGGCTGGTACACATGCACCGCAGTGCCGCCGCTGTGCTTTGTGTGGACCTGCCCAGCGGCTTGAACGCAGACACAGGTTGCTATGCGGCATTTCCGAACGAAACTGAAAACGCTACAAATAACATAGCTGTTAAGGCAATAAATACGCCGGCTGAACGTCAAAATAGATGCCAGAATGAGCATCTTTTTTGCCTTTCTTTGCTGACGTTGAAGCCCGGCCTGTTCACGGCCCACGGCAAAGACGCAGCGGGTCAGGTCTGGTTTGATGATCTGGGTGCTTCGGAGGTATTGGACACCATGGCCGACACCGTCGCCCCCACCGCTTGGCTCTTGGGTGCCGATCGCGCCAGCCAGCCGCCGCGCCCCCACGCCAGCCACAAAGGCAGCTTTGGCGATGTCGCCGTCATCGGTGGCGCGCCCGGCATGACCGGTGCCGCCCTGCTGGCCGCCCGCGCCGCCTTGCACGCCGGGGCGGGCAGGGTGTTTGTGGCCTTGCTGGAGGGCGGCAGCCTGGGTGCAAACCTCCTCGTAGATCCGCTGCAACCCGAGCTGATGTTTCGCCACCCCGACGCCGTAAATCTGCATTCTTCCCCCACTTCCACCACCGTCTGCGGCTGCGGTGGTGGCGACGCTGTGCGCCACGTGCTGCCCCGCATCTTGTCCCTCAGCCCGCGCTTGGTGCTGGATGCCGATGCCTTGAACGCCATCGCCACAGACACCGCCCTGCAAACCCAGCTGATCAACCGTGCGGCTCGTGCTGATTTTGCGACGATTCTCACCCCGCACCCGCTGGAAGCCGCGCGCTTGCTGGCCTGCAGCGCCGCCCACGTCCAGTCCGACCGCCTGCAAGCCGCGCAACAGCTGGCCGACCGCTTTGCCTGCACCGTCGTCCTCAAAGGCGCTGGCAGCATCATCGCCGCACCCCATCAAACCCCCTGCATCAACACCAGCGGCAACGCCAAACTCGCCACGGCTGGTACGGGGGACGTGTTGGCGGGTGTATTGGGGGCGTTATTGGCGGGCGCGGTGCTGGCGGGTGAGAAAGCAGAATCCAATGCGGCCTTTTCAGCCGCCTGCATCGCCGTGTACCGCCACGGCGCAGCGGCAGACAGTTGGCCGGCAGACCAGAGATTGACGGCCAGCGCTTTGGCACAACGCATTTAATCTTCCCCGCATAATGAGGGGCTTGACAGAGGACGTATATTTTTAAAAACGCCCTTAATCTATCCCCACTTCACCATTTATGACCCTCCTCGCCATCATTTTGGCCACCCTGGCCGCCGGTATCGGTAGCGTTTGGGTGGCGGCTGCGCTCAGTTTTGGCGCTTTTGCGCGCTACACCCAGCACATGCTCAGCCTGGCGGCGGGCGCGCTCCTGGCCACCGCTTTCATGCACCTGCTGCCCGAGGCGTTTGAGAGCCAGGCGGGTGCCAAAGACCTCTTCATCGCGCTCTTGGCGGGGCTGATCTTCTTCTTCTTGCTTGACAAAGCGGAATTGTGGCACCACGGCCATGAACACCACGACCCTGTCGCAACGCCGCCTATTTTGCCTTTTTCACCCTTGATCTCACACAGCGCCGTCGATTGCGCCGTTCACCCCGCACACGCTGACCACAACCACGTCGGTAACGGCCACAGCCACATCCCTAAACCCGGCAGCTGGGCCCTGCTCACCGGTGACAGCGTGCACTGCTTTGGCGACGGCGTGCTCATCGCCTCCGCCTTCATGGCCGACCTGCGCCTGGGCGTGGTCGCTGCGCTGGCCGTGCTGGCGCATGAAATCCCGCATCACATGGGCGATCTGGTGGTGCTCAACCAAAGCAGCAGCAACAAACGCATGGCTCTGGTCAAAGTCTCCCTCGCCGGCTCTGTCACCGCGCTGGGTGGTTTGGTAGGCTACTGGCTGGTCAACCAGCTGCAAGACTATTTGCCGTACTTTTTGGTCATCGTCAGCAGCAGCTTTATCTACGTGGCGCTGGCGGACTTGATTCCGCAACTCCAAAAACGCCTCAGCTTCAGCCAAACCGCAGCGCAGATCTTTTGGCTGGCCGTGGGCATAGGTATGGTGACGGTAGCCAGCGGCTTTGCGCACGGGCATTGATGAGCGCTGATTCCGCGCCGCACTTCTTTTCGCACGCCGCTCGATGGTCCGTTATGTGCGCCAGCAAACAGACGTCAAAACTGATTCTCCATAAGCTTCAAACAAGCCTAGCTGACATGCTCTGGCGCAATGTCAACCAGGCCATGCGTTTTAGCGTTAAGCAAGTCCATCAACCAGCAACTGGAGTTTTAACATGAAAAAAAACATACTATTATTAGCTGCCATGGTGCTCAGTGCACCGGTTTTCGCCGTAGACGGTATTACGCTGGGCGTGCCCGGATACGGTGGAACGGGCTGTCCTGACGGCTCGGTATCCGCCACATTGAGTCCGGATGCAACCTCTTTGAGCTTGTTGTTCGACAAATACCAAGTGGCCGTTGGCGGTTCAACCGGCAAAAGCTTTGACCGCAAGAGCTGCAACATCGCCATTCCTGTGCGTGTACCGCAAGGATTCAGCGTATCGATCCTGAAAATCGACTACCGTGGCTTTAATCAGCTGCCACAGTCTGCAAGCTCGCAGTTCAATGTCGAATACTTCTTTGCCGGCACGCGCGGCCCGGCATTCCAAAGAAAATTTAGCGGCCCGTTGCAAGAAGATTATTTGATCAACAACGAGCTCACCGTTCAGGCGATCGTCTGGTCAGCTTGCGGCGCAGACGTCAACCTGCGCACCAACTCGAGCATGCGCGTGCAGACAGTTGCGAACAGAGAAGCCATGTCCTCGATCGACACCCAAGACGTCAGCGCGGGCATCATTTACCAGCTGCAATGGCGTCCTTGCACCGGCTAAGGTGTAAAGAAGCGACCATAGGGCATAGGGCGACTTATCAGGCGGCACTTGGACGCCTCGTCGCCCTGTTTTGAGAGTTAATTACAGGTGATTTGAGAGGTAGAGGCTATGAAATTGATGATAAAAAGTATTTTCGCGTGCGCATTGCTTGCCAGCTTGCCATCATGGGCTCAAGAAACCAATGGCTGTCCAGAGGGAAGCTACAAGGTCGTCATGTCCCCCGACGGCACCAGCTTGAGCATCTTGTTTGACCAGTTCACCCTTGACAGCAGCGGCAGCGCAGGCAGCACCCAGCCAAAAAAAGTTTGCCGCATCTCTGCGCCACTCAATTTACCGGCGAATCAATCCATCGGTGTTTACAAGGTTGATTACCGGGGTTTTGCAAAACTCGTCAAGAAACAAGAGACCGACCTTGAGGTTCAATATTTTTTAGGACCCCACAACAATGATCGCGGCCGCGTTTTCAAACGCAAAGTCAAAGGCCCCCATGAAGGTGATTATTTGTTTACCGAAACCCTCGGTGCCGGGCAGATGAAACGCGTCGGCTGCGGCACTGCTGCCGTGCTCAACCTTGCCATCACCCTCAGCCTCGATGGCGCACTGCAAGCCGGCCAGGCCATGTCGTCTTTGGACACCACGGACGCTGCCGCACGGGGTGGAGCCTTGGTCTACCATTTCGATTTAAAGAAGTGTTCTTGAAGGTGTGCAAACCAACGCGTACCAGCCGAATTGGTTTTTAATCAAAGCGGTGCATTTTTATAACAAATATGCCTCTAGCCGGCGTATTTATTGCCTGAGTAGCTATTAAAAATATAGTAAATTCGGGATAAATCCGCCTCAATCACGCTTTCCCTTGCCGTCGTTCCGGCTCCTCAATTGTCATTCCCGCGCAGGCGGGAATCCACGGGGCGCTTCGTTCGCAAGGTGTTTGCAGAAAACTAGGGTTCCTGGATTCCCGCCTACGCGGGAATGACGGCTTTATTTCACCCGCCTCTTAGCCTTCACTGCCTTCGCCGCATCCACAGGCAGCAAACTCGTCATCCGCTGGTACAGCTCAAACAGGAAGGCGACGCGCTCGGCGTCAGACTTGTACGCTTTTTTGCCGCCTTGGCTCTCGTAGGCTTTATCCACGGCGGCGTCCAGTTTTTGGTGCGCTTTGAGCAGCGCGGGCGGCATGGTGAGCGGGTCGTACAGGTCGGCCAGGCTGGCTGGGTTCGCTCCCGTTTGGTGCTTTGCCCGCTCGTCCAGCACGGCTTTTGCTGCGATTTCTATAGCTGTATAGGCAAGAGATACGCCGGCTAGAGCCGTTTTTGACTCGTTTTTAGGCAATTCTGGCCATGGGAAGTTGTTGTAGACGATGGTGTTGGAGTAACTGTAGTCGCTTTTCATGCGACCGCAGGTTTGCCGCACCCAAGCCATGTGCATTGCAGATGTAAGAATGCCGAAGTGCCAAAGCGTTGCGCCTTCCATGGCAAACAACTTGTCGCCGCAAATGACTTTTTGGCTCAAAAACGCGATGGGAATGTAGTCGCGGCGCTCAGACGACACCTTTGGAATGGCGAGATAGTCAGTTTTTGGCTGTCGTGGTTCACCAAAAGACGTAGGAAAATCAGCCATTTGCAGCGTTTTTCCACGTTTACTTGCAGCGCGAAACTTTTTGACGTTTGCAATGCGAGCCGTAACCAGAGGCATAGCGCGAAGCGCAGCAGGTGGAATACCTTCAAGCCAGAGACACCAGCGTTTGGTTTTGTTGATGAATTCACTGCCCATCACGAAGGGGCGCACCCATTCTTTGGCTGCAGGTTCTGCCTTGACCAAATCGTGCATTTCTTCATCGGAAAGTAGCAAATTACCGTCATCGGTAGCGTCGCTTCCACGTCCAATTTCAGGAACTGCGCAAACTGGACGGCTACGTTTGGCAATGATGACGTCAGGCGCGTTTACCAAGTACGGGTTGATGTTTTGCGCAGCTACGGCATGAGGTTCGCTGTTGATGTCTGCATACTCAAAAATCACCTTATCGGGTCTGTCTTCCAGTCCAAAACCGACAATGACGCAATGCACAGCAGCGTTACCTTTAGCTTCATTGCTCCATCTGAAGGTGCGATGTGCAAAGCTAAGACGAATACCTTGCGACAGCATCCAACCCCACAAAACACCCACTTGCTCGCCTTGGGTTATGGAATTGGTCGAAACAAAAGCAGCTCGTATTTGGTTTTCGCCCTCGTTTCCCTTCATGTAAAGCGCGGCTTTGACGTACCAAGCAGCTACAAAATCCAATACGCCACCGCCTTTGAGCGGCGCAAACAGCGGTTCAACGTCCTTTTTTTGCTCAGGACTTTGCCAAGCGTAACCAATAAACGGTGGATTCCCCAATACAAAACTGCAATTCGCCGCCGGCAGCACCGTTTCCCAATCAATCGTCAAAGCATTGCCATGCACCACATGCGGCGTGGTGCGCAGGGGGATGCGGGC
>JAYVJL010000035.1:0-6799 GCA_043769295.1 Polaromonas sp.
CCGTGCACTGCCCGATCTCGCCGGCACGGCGCGGCCGCTTGACCGGTTCAGCGTGGCGCTGAATGCCGCAGTCTTTGCATCGCTGGTGGTTGGCGCGGAGGTGTTGGTGGAGCAGCCGGTGTTCGCAGCCGCTCTGCTTGCCGCGGCGGCCATCAGTTTGGCAGCGCTGATCCGGCGGGAGATGCCCAGGGCCGTGCCCTTGATTCCGATGGACCTTCTCCGCGCAGAGTCATTCCGCATTTCGGTGATGGCCTCGGTCTGCTGCTTCGCGGGCATGACCATGGGCCTGCTGGCGTTGCCCTTTTACCTACAACACAGTCTCGGGCAAGACACTCTGATGACCGGGCTCTACTTGACGCCCTGGCCGCTGACCGTCGCTGCGGCCGCCCCGCTGGCTGGCCATCTATCGAATCGCGTACCGACGGCATGGCTTTGCGCTGCGGGCGGTACCTGTCTGGCGCTGGGGCTCGCCGCTGCATCACTCTGGCCGCTGCAGGGCAGCGCGTTGCCGCTGGTGCCAATCACCATGCTGTGTGGTCTGGGTTTCGGCCTCTTTCAAGTTCCCAACAACCGCAACATGTTCCTCTCGGCGCCACTCGAAAGAGCGGGAGCCGCGGGCGGCATGCAAGGCACCGCCCGGCTGGCAGGCCAAACCGCTGGTGGGGTTGTCATGAGCCTGCTGTTCACCGTCGCGTCAGTCGACTCGGCACCCAGATTCGGTCTCGGGATCGGAGCAGTCCTGGCCTTGGCTGCAGGGCTCGTGAGCGTCCTTCGGCTCAAGCCAGTTCCGGAGACCTGAAGCCGATGAACTCGCGCCATTCCCAAGATTCTCCGCCCCTCAAAGGGGATCAGCCAGAAGCATTCAACCCCTGCACATCACCCAAGGAGCACACCATGGAACCTCGTCTCAACTTCTTCAAGTCAGGCCCAGAGGCTATGAAGGCCATGGCCGGCCTCGATCAGCAGATCGCCCGATCAGGCTTGGAGAAGTCACTGGTCGAACTCGTACGCCTGCGCGCATCGCAAATGAACGGCTGTGCGTACTGCATCGACGTGCACACGGCCGACGCCCGCAAAGCGGGAGAAGGCGAGCGGCGCCTGGCGACGGTCGCAGTGTGGCGCGAGACCCCGTTCTTCAACGACCGCGAGCGCGCCGCCTTGGAGTGGGCCGAGTCGGTCACGCGGGTGGCGGACACGCGTGTGCCTGACGACGTGTGGGAGCGCGTGCAGCCGCATTTCACGCCCGCCGAGCTCGTTGACTTGACGCTGCTTGTGAACACCATCAACGCCTGGAATCGATTCGCCATTGCGTTTCGCAAGACACCGGCCTGAGGATCAGCTGACCTGATCTGGGCTACCGAGCTTCTCCAAGGTCAAGCTGCAACCGCTGGACCTCGGCAGCAGGTGATTGCTTTCGGGCGCCCCCGTCGATGAAGTGTGCGTCCGCTCAAGGTCCGAGAGCGTTGGTCCGCGATCGTGTCAAGCGGACATTCGGCCGACCCACAAAATCGACCGTCGGCTTCCAAAGTGAGGAGCTGTTGCAGACGACGCCACCCGAAACGCTGCAAATGGCAGCCGGTGCTCACGTTCCATGGCTGCACATCAACAATCGGCACTTTGAAGGGATTGTCGCTGCTGCGGAGTGCCAGGGTGTGGGTTCCCTCTTCACGCAGCGGCGGGCATTGGGCAATGGCGTGGAGACCTACCTGAGTCCCACTCTCGGCGTGACCCGCTTTTGGCCAAAGGGTTTCGATGCCTGACTTCGTACACTGCGCCCACACACCACCTGAAATCCTTCTATGTGCTACTCGGCTCAAGTCTGGGCGGACTATCGCCTCTACGTCAGACAATACGGCGCTGAACTCGACATTCAAGATTTCTACGAGTTGTTCTGGCGTCGCGGCAGCGACAACAAGATCAAAATCCCGAAGGCGATGGAGGCCGCCTTTACCGAACCCAAGACAGAAGCGGAACAGCAGATCAAATCGGCGATCGACGCGTTTGCAACCGAGCAGACGGTCAAGCTGGAGCAAGGCTTGTTCAAGCAGCGCAAGCGCCTGGCCGATGCCGAGCGTGTCTTGCAGTCAAAGCCCACCAAATCGTCAGGGGAGAGCAATCGGATTGCTGCCGACAAGATCGATTGGACGATGGGGAATCTTTCCGATCTGAGGCGTACAGAACTCAAAGACCGCGATTCCAGAATCTTCCCCGGTCACTATCTGCCAGTCATGGTGATGGAGAGCGGTCGACGTGTCATCAAGCCTATGCGCTACCAGTGCCGCCCCGCCGGCAAACCGGCTTTTTACGACACCAAGTACCCCGGGACGTACAACGCGCGCCGGGACAACCTCGAAGGCTTCTGGAAGGGAGTGTTCGGCTACACGCATGGCATCGTCGTCCTCAACGCGTTCTACGAGAACGTGGACCGACATCGCGTCGAGGGACGCGAACTCGGTGTGGACGAAGCGGTCGAGAACGTAGTGCTGGAGTTCAAACCGCGGCCGACTCAGGACATGCTCGTCGCCTGCCTATGGTCGAGATGGACGGCGCCCGGAGAGCCGGACCTGATGTCGTTCGCGGCCATCACCGATGAGCCGGCGGCCGAGGTCGCTGCAGCGGGGCACGACCGCTGCATCATTCCGATTCGGCCAGAGCACATTGACGGGTGGCTGAATCCCCACCCTTTGAACCTTGCAGCCCAGCACGCGATCCTCGATGATCGGGTCCGGCCGTTCTATGAGCATCGGATGGCGGCCTGATCAAGACATCTCGCAAAACTCCTCTCGTCCCTATCTGGTCAGGCCGCAATGGTGCGCCCACTGCCCCATGAGCTGACGCCGCTTTTCAAACAGATCGCCTCGCCGATAGGCCGCTTCGACCTTGTCTCCGATGGCGTGAGCGAGTGCCATTTCAGCCACCTCGCGCGGGAAGTCGGTCGACTCGGCGCACCAGTCACGAAACGTTGAGCGAAAGCCGTGCGGCACCGCGTTGACTTCCATGCGGCGCAGGACGGCGGTCAAGGTCATATCCGAAAGTTGCCCACCGCGAGGTGCGGGAAAGAGCAAGGCGCTCGCTTCTTTCGGCAACGGATCGGGCAGTAGTTTCCAGGCCGCGTCGGACAGCGGCACCCGATGGTCGCGGCCGGCTTTCATGCGCGCGCCGGGGATGCTCCATACGCGGGTTTCTACGTCGATCTCGCCGCGCGTGGCACCGCGAACTTCGCCAGAGCGCGCTGCGGTGAGGATCAAGAACGAGAGAGCGCGCGCGCCCGTACCTTCCTGCCGGGCCAGCTTGTGCATGAAGTCGAGCATGCCGATGAAGGGAAGGGCAGCGTGGTGTTCGACCTTCTTGACCTTCCCCGGCATCGGCAGTAGCTGGTCAAGGTGGCCGCGCCAGCGCGCCGGGTTGTCGCCACGCCGGAACTGTCGAACGGTAGCCCAGTCGAGAATGGACTCGACGCGGCCCCTCACGCGAGAGGCTGTCTCCGTGCGGTCGCGCCAGATGGGTTCGAGGATCAGCAGAACGTGCCGCAACTCCACTTCGTCGACCTGCAGCTTGCCGATCACCGGGCTGGCATGCAGCCGCAGAGTGTTCTCCCATTGAGCTGCATGTTTCGCATTGCGCCAGCCGTCGCGGTGCGCGGCGATGTAGGCCTGCGAGCACTGATCAAAGCTCATCGAACGCTGCTTTTCGACCAAGGTGCGCGCGCGTTCGCCGTCGCGCTCGGCGATGGGGTCCTTGCCCAACGCCAGCAGGCGTCGGCATTCCGCCGCCTGTTGGCGTGCATCGGCCAGGTTGATGTCGCGCACCGAACCCAACCCCATCCAGGTCGGGCGCTGGTTGTGGTTGTATCGGAAGAGCCATGAACGGCTCACCCGGCTGCTTTCTGCGGCAGTTTTGACTTGCAGGTACAGCCCGGCACCGTCGGGGTAGTACCCTGGCTCAACTTGGTTCTGGACCATGCGCGCGGACAACCGATGCATTGGACTTCGCATTTCTCTACCTACATCCGTACCTACAGTGCGCGTTGCGCTTCAGCGGAACGCTCTGGAATCACTGTGGACGAAGTTGTCTAGAAAATCAATACAAATCAATGACCTACACGCGAAGTCGGGATGTCTTGGAACGTATTGGAACGCCAGTTCGATTGACGTCCACTCCGCCAACAATCAAGTGAAAACGGGCCTTCGCGGCCCGTTTTCATTTCTACCCATCAAAGAACCCATCAATTTCCACGAGGTTGATGGTGTCATCGCGACGCCCCACAACAGTCGCGAACTAGGCCAGAATCAATTCGCAAACAAAAGTGTTAGCAATTGTGCATTCGGCCTAGGCAGCGCCATGACCGGGTCTTCTGCATCGGAACCGCGCACACTCAATTTTTTCCATCAAAGCGTAGGCAACCCATTTTTGCACATCGTTGAATAGGCCGTTAGCTCTGCAGACGATGGCCAGTGCGTTGCGTGTATAAAGATCAATATAAGTACGGAAATTTTTCGAAAACTTCATCTCTTTGCACGCCGACCCAAAATTTATCAATAGTATGAAATTACTGTCATCAATAGCAGCGATTACCGTTGGTCTGGGTATTTCAGGGTGCGGAACGCCCTTGAAGCCTGAACGCTTAGCCCAACAAGAAGATAGACATAATTTAGCAAAAAATTATACAATCGGCCAGCAAATAACTGTAAACGTCGGTGAGCCAATTATTAAGTTGCAGGATTATTATCTGCAAGTATCAGAGTCTCCGTATGCGTCGCCATCGGCATTTGTTACGTTGAAGGGCGGATTAGTAGATATTTCACTTCAACCGGATCAAAAATATCCAGTTAGAGGTTCAATGGACTTTGAAGGGACAAGTTATTCTGTAGTTGCCCTGGATAACAATCCTTCGACCTACCAAGCTGTCCTCGTGAGGCAAGACGGGTCGCTTCTTAACCGCGTGGCAGCCGCTAGTCCTCAATTAAGCGGCTTGATAATGGTTGTTTACTCGCTAACAATTTCTGATCCAAATGTACGAATGATTCGCGAGTCTACTCAAAACGTGAGGACGACCAACGGATATAACAACTTTGAAATCATGTATTCCGGAATTAATTCGTCTGGCCTAAACCTCACATATCGAGAATTTAGCCCTGACGGCTTGGCGCGTGTCGCATTTTATCAGAATCTATCCTACCCGGCCGATGCGAAAACTATTACTTTTAAGAAATATAAGATAGAAATTACTAAGGCAACATCGGATTCGATCACCTACACTGTTATTAATGACGGATATTAATAAATATCTCGCTTCTAATGCGCTATTTCTTTCGAGACCTTACCATGCTGTTGCCGCGTGTCGCAAAATTTGAATCATCAAGGTTTGGTAGCGAATTCCGATTGCCGAAGCTCTTTTCTCATAAGCGTCAATCACATCCGTTGGGAAGCGAATAGTTGTGTGCTTGCTTAAGGTTGTGGCCGGACGTACGGCTGTTCTGCTACTTGGTTTCGCTGTCGAGAGAACCATCAAATCGAAATCACAATCTTGAGGTGAGGGGATGTTTTCAATTGCATCCAGCACCGGCTGCAACTCGATAAATTCTTCGTCTAGTCTTCGTTCAAGATCGTTAAAATCGGTCTCTTCGATTTCTGAAAGTAATTTCAATTCTTCTTCGCGCATACATTTTCCTCAAGTTGGTCTGCAATATTAAACCACCATATAGAAATTTTGTAAATTCCTTCTAGGACTTCAGCTTCTGAAGGGGGGTGCGCATCGAGGAATGCAATGCAATCCCTTCGATTCCATCTTTTCGCACGGGCTTTGAACCCAGTATTGGCGCGGGTCTTGGGGGGTGCATCTCATGCCCACCACTTAAAAGTGGTGACAGGCCCTTAAATCAGAAAAACTAAAGAGATCGCATCCCGGTAGCCACTTCTATTGCCTCTAAGTGCCGTGCTATCGATTGACGAGATATTTCTTTGCCGGTGAGACATCGGTATAGCCTGACGGCTAGAGCTTGGCTCCGTCCCGCTAGCAAATACATACGTAAGAGCGTCGCTCTTCGATCTGCAATATCCGATGGTGTGTGCATTCCCGATCGGTCTGGGTGATGCATCGCGTGTATCCAGATTCGTTGCCGTAGGTCAGGCAAGCGTTGCAGCACCGCTCGATCGCTTCGCATTGATTTCGAAATCATGGTCATAAGCGGCTGGCGATCAGCATCGCTTAGTCCTATGCCCATCGCGTGGTAATAGCTCGCTTGATGCCCGGAGTGATAGACCCAATGGGCTACCGCATGCCACTTGTCTGTTCCGGGGGTATTCGAAAACAGACCGTTCCAGCGCTTGAAGAAGGGCTGATGAGTTGAATTTCTCTTGGTGAACCACAGGATATCGGCAAGCCATGTGACGTAGGCCTCTTGCGGTGTGTCAGTTCGCTTCGGCCATCTAAGGCATGGCGGTATGTCAAGTCGATCCAGGCGCAAATGGATGGCCCACAGCAACAGCGGATCATCGATCTGCGCTAGCTTCGCTAGCAGCTCTTGAACGGAGAGATTAGGCAGCGTCTTTAGAGCGGATTTGAAGGCGGCCAACTGCTCCAGCGGCGTTGATTTCTTGTGCTTGATGAGTTGAGGCACAGACAAGGGGCGTTCGTCAGAGGCTGCCATTTGCAATCGCCCTCCTGATATGGTCATGAACGCTGCCTCCGTACTCAATGGTAATCGTCCGACCAAGGCCGTCATTGACGGCGGGTCCGTTCAGATGTCGACGAGAGGACGCAGCAATCCGAAGCCAACGCGCCACGTCTGACCATCGC
>JAYVJL010000036.1:0-9753 GCA_043769295.1 Polaromonas sp.
TGCCGAGCAGACCAGTACCGCGCCGTCCATCTGTGCTGCGCCGGTGATCATGTTTTTTACATAGTCCGCGTGGCCTGGGCAGTCGACGTGGGCGTAGTGGCGTGCGGCTGTTTCGTATTCGACGTGGGCGGTATTGATGGTGATACCGCGTGCTTTTTCTTCCGGTGCTGCGTCGATTTGGTCGTAGGCTTTGGCCTGGCCGCCATATTTAGCCGCGAGCACTGTCGTGATTGCGGCAGTGAGCGTGGTTTTACCGTGGTCAACGTGACCGATGGTGCCCACGTTCACGTGCGGCTTGGTGCGTACAAATTTCTCTTTTGCCATTTTTCAATTCTCCAACAAGAATAAAACGATTGATCAAAAACTCTTAAAATCATGATCGCCGCAAACCACACCTCTCAGCGAAAAGCCCGCGACTAAAACTGGTGCCCTTTCCGGGAATCGGACCCGGGATCTCTCCCTTACCAAGGGAGTGCTCTACCACTGAGCCAAAAGGGCTAAATCTTGACACTAAATCTTGACACTAAATCTTCACATATACCAACACAAAACACGCCGCTCAACATGCTGATCAAAGTTAATTTTGGAGCGGAATATCAGAATCGAACTGATGACATCAGTTTGGAAAACTGAGGTTTTACCATTAAACTAATCCCGCAAAATTAATCCCAAAACCTTGTCAACCAGCACTTGTTCTGTGCTTTTTTATTCGCTGTCACTGGTGGAGAGAGCTGGATTCGAACCAGCGTACTCGTAAGAGGGCAGATTTACAGTCTGCTGCCATTAACCACTCGGCCATCTCTCCTATGACGAACCTCGGATTATGCCACGAAAATGTGACAGGCACCAAATCGACACTTTTATATTAATGTAAAAAACGGTTTTCAGCTGAAGTCAGGACGAAGTAGACACCCCATCAGCCACAAGATCACCAATCAATGGCGGTTTGACCATGGCGCAACAAAAAATCATCGGCCAAAGTGAAGTGCTGACAACCCAAAAAAGGCGTCGGTGGCCGCAAAGCCGACAGCGGCGACGGGTGATTGGCGCACAACACCAGATGACCGCCGGCAACTTCAACGCCAGCCGCAGCCCTGCCAGTACCTTGCAACAAACCCTGCTTGGCCTGCGCATGCGCGCCCCACAGCATAAACACCACGTTTTTATTACGTTTTGCCACCAGACTGATCAGCGCGTCCGTCAACACCTCCCAGCCCAGCTTGGCATGGCTGGCAGGCAGCCCCTCCTCCACCGTCAAGCAGGTGTTGAGCAGCAGGACGCCCTGCGCCGCCCAGCGCGCCAAAGACCCACTTTTAGGGCTATTTTGAAGGTGATTCGACGCTGATTCCCCACCTCCAAGCTGAATTTCCTGGAAAATATTGCGTAGAGACGGCGGAATCTTCACGCCCGGTGCGACCGAAAACGCCAGCCCCTCCGCTTGGCCAGCCCCGTGGTAGGGGTCTTGCCCCAAAATCACGACCCGCACCTGATCCAACGCCGTCAGCTCCAAAGCCCGAAACGGTGCTGGCGGGAAGATGCACGCCCCCGCGTCCAGCCGCGTTTGCAGCGCTTTGGCTAGGGATTGACCTGTTGCACTGCTTAAAAAATCAGCAACAACGTCACCCCAACCCGGCCCGACTGGCCAATCACGGGGTTGCCAGCGGGTGAGGCGCTGCGGCTGACTGGATGCCTGAAAAAGCTCGTTTTGCTGCATTTAAGGGTTAAATGTGACTTTGGCCGGCGTATTTATTGCCTGATTTGCTATACAAAGCATAGCAAATTAAACTGCAAACAATTTCGCCAAAGCCTCGCCCGGATCACCCGCCCGCATGAATGCCTCGCCGACTAAGAAGGCGTGAACGCCCGCTTCCCGCATACGCGCCACGTCTGCGGGGGTGGTGATGCCGGATTCGGTGACCAGCAGTCGGTCTTTCGGGACATCAGCCAGCAGGCCGATCGTCGTGTCCAGTGTGACCTCAAAAGTCTTCAAATTGCGGTTGTTGATGCCGATCAGCGGGGTTTTCAGCTTCAAACCGCGCTGCAGTTCGGCGGCATCATGCACTTCCACCAAGACTGCCATGTCCAGACTGCGGGCGATCAGCTCGAATTCCGCCATTTGCGCATCGCTCAGGCAGGCGGCGATCAGCAAAATCGCATCAGCACCCATGACACGGGACTCGTAGATTTGGTAGGCGTCGACCATGAAGTCCTTGCGCAGCACGGGCAGCGGGCAGGACGCGCGGGCCTGGCGCAGGTAGTCGCTGCTGCCCTGAAAAAAGTCCTTGTCGGTCAAGACGGACAGGCAGGCCGCGCCAAACTCGGTGTAGCTTTGGGCAATGTCAGCCGGCTCAAAATCAGCCCGCAGCATGCCTTTGGACGGGCTGGCTTTTTTGATTTCGGCAATCACGGCGGACTGGCCAGCGGCGATTTTGGCACGCAGGGCACCGACGAAGTCACGGGTCAAAACGCGGGATTCAGCGTCAGCACGCACGGCTTCCAGCGATTTGCGCTTTTTAGCTTCCGCGACTTCCAGGTGTTTGACGGCGGTTATTTTGTCGAGAATATTGTCTTTAGTAGTGTCGTTTTTAGCGCTCATGTGGTGCTCAATTGCTTGGTTATTTTTGAAAGTTGCTCCAGTTTCGCCTTAGCTGATCCTGATTCAATAGCAGCCTTGGCAAGCAACACGCCGGCTTGGATCGAATTTGACACATTTGCGGCGTAGAGGGCTGCGCCAGCGTTCAGCATCACAATATCGCGGGCGGGGCCACTCTGGTTGTCTAAAACGCCCAAAAGCATGGTTTTGGAGTCCTCGGCGGTTTCTACACGCAGGGCGCGGTTGCTGACCATTGGGATGCCGAAGTCTTCGGGGTGGATTTCGTACTCGGTCACTTCGCCGTTTTTCAGCTCACCGACCAGGGTGGCGGCACCGGTGCGGACCTCGTCCATGCCGTCTTTGCCGTAGACCACCAAAGCGTGTTCAGCGCCCAGACGCTGCAAAGCACGCACCTGAATACCGACCAAGTCGGCGTGGAAGACGCCCATCAGGATGTTGGGAGCGCTGGCGGGGTTGGTCAGAGGGCCGAGGATGTTGAAAATCGTTTTCATACCCAGCTCTTTGCGGATGGGAGCGACGTTTTTCATGGCGGGGTGGTGATTCGGGGCAAACATGAAACCTAAACCGACATCAGCGATGCACTGCGCAATCGCGGCAGGCGGCAGGTTGATGTTGATGCCCAGGGCTTCCAGCACATCGGCACTGCCGGACTTGCTGCTGACGCTGCGGCCGCCGTGTTTGCTGACTTTGGCACCCGCTGCGGCGGCGACAAACATGGAACAGGTGGAGATATTGAAGGTGTGGGAACCGTCACCGCCCGTGCCGACGATGTCGACCAGATGGGTTTTGTCGGCCACCTCAACCTTGGTTGAAAACTCGCGCATGACCTGCGCTGCAGCGGTGATTTCACCAATCGTCTCTTTTTTGACGCGCAAGCCGGTGATGAATGCGGCCATCATGACGGGCGACATGTCGCCGCTCATGATGAGGCGCATCAGGTGCAGCATCTCGTCGTGGAAGATCTCGCGGTGCTCGACAGTGCGCAAGAGCGCTTCTTGGGGGGTGATTTTGTGTGGCATGGTGATTTAAAGCCTCATTTAAGGTTGTAGCCGGCGTATTTATTGCCTAGACTGCTATTAAATATATAGTTAATTCCATCTAAAAAGATCAATCCAGGAAGTTTTTCAGCATCGCATGGCCATGCTCGGTCAGGATGGACTCGGGGTGGAACTGCACGCCTTCCATCCGCACGGCGAATGGCAAGGTTTTGTGGCGCACGCCCATGATTTCGCCGTCTTCCGTCCATGCGGTGATTTCAAGATCAGCCGGGCACGTGGCGCGCTCAATCGCCAGCGAATGGTAGCGGTTGACCGTGAACTGCTGCGGCAAACCGGCAAACACGCCCGTTTGCGTGGTGGTGATGACGCTGGTTTTACCATGCATGAGCTGCTGCGCGCGGATGATGTTGCCGCCCAGCGCCGCGCCTATCGCCTGATGCCCCAGACAGACGCCAAGAACCGGCAGCCTGCCAGCGAAGTGAGCTATCGCTTCCACGGAGATGCCCGCCTCTGCTGGCGAACAAGGGCCGGGGGAGATGACCAGGCGGTCGGGGTTGCGGGCAGTGATGCCTTCCAAAGTGATTTCGTCGTTGCGAAAAACCTCAACCTCAGCACCCAATTCGCCGAAATACTGGACGATGTTGTAGGTGAATGAATCGTAGTTGTCGATCATCACGAGCTTGAGTTTTGCAGTGTTGTTCATACCAAGCCCTCCTCAACCAGTTCGCTCGCTCGGAGCAAAGCGCGCGCCTTGGCTTCCGTCTCTGCCCATTCCAGCTCAGGCACACTGTCGGCCACCACGCCGGCGGCGGCCTGCACGTACAGGGTGTCGTTTTTGATGATGCCGGTGCGGATGGCGATGGCCACGTCCATGTCGCCCGCAAAGCTGAGGTAGCCGCAGGCACCGCCGTAGAGGCCGCGTTTGGTGGGCTCCAGCTGGTCGATCAGCTCCATGGCGTGGACTTTGGGCGCACCGGTCAGCGTGCCGGCGGGGAAGGTGGCTTTGAGGACGTCCATCGCGCCTAATTGTTGACCTTCGGGGCCATCCAACAAAATGCCTTCGACGTTGCTGACGATGTGCATGACGTGGCTATAGCGCTCGACGGCGAAGGCTTCGGTCACCAGCACCGTGCCGATTTTGGCGATGCGCCCGATGTCGTTGCGGGCCAAGTCAATCAGCATGACGTGCTCGGCGCGCTCTTTGGGGTCGTTGATAAGTTCGACCTCAGCGGCTTTGTCCGCCTCTGGATTTGCCCCTCTAGGGCGGGTGCCTGCGAGGGGGCGGATGGTGATTTTCTGGGCGGCCGCGCCGTCAATGGTGACCGCTTCTTGCCTGACCAAGATTTCTGGACTCGCGCCAACGACATGGAAATCGCCAAAGTCGTAGTAGTACATATACGGCGATGGGTTGAGCGAACGCAAGGCGCGGTAGAGGCTGAGCGGGGACTCGGTGTAGCGCTTTTTGATGCGCTGGCCGACCTGCACCTGCATGAAATCGCCGCCGGCGATCAACTCTTTGGCGCGCAGCACGGCGGCGAGGTAGTCGGCTTTGGCGAAGTCGCGCACAGCGGTGTGGGTGGTGGAGGGGTTGATTTCAGGCGCATTCACGGACGATTTCAACATCTCTTTCAAGACATGCAAGCGCGCTTTGGCCACGGCGTAGGCGTCAGGCTGGGCGGGGTCGGCGTAGACGATGAGCGATAACTTGCCAGAGAGGTTGTCGATCACCGCCAGCTCTTCGCATTGCAGCAGCAGGATATCGGGGCAGTGCAGTTCGTCAGGTGGGCAGGATTTCTCCAGCTTTTTCTCGATGTAGCGCACCGCGTCGTAGCCAAAGTAACCCGCCAATCCGCCACAAAAGCGCGGCATGTCGGGCTGCAGCGCGACTTTGAAGCGCTGCTGGTAGGCGGCGATGAAGTCGAGTGGGTTGGCGTGACTGGTCTCGACGACCACGCCGTCTGTCACGACTTCAGTCACTGCATCTGCACCAAAACCACTGGCGCGTAACAGCGTGCGTGCTGGCAGGCCGATGAAGCTGTAGCGGCCAAAACGCTCACCGCCGACCACGGATTCAAGCAAAAAACTGTTCTTGCCGGCGTTGTATTTGCCTGAGGTGCTATTATTTTTGACACCCTGCGTCAACTTGAGATAGAGCGACAAAGGGGTTTCAAGGTCGGCAAAGGCTTGCAGCATCAGGGGGATGCGGTTGAAGCCTTGTGCTTTGCGTTGGTTAAATTCTTGTTCAGTAATCACAAAATAGGCCTTTTTAAGCTGCGCTGCAAATAGAGTTGTCGAAGTATTTGAGCGGAGACCTCAGAGCGCGGGCGCTGGTGGGGGGTTCATACAAGTGTCTCGAAGCGCTCAGGAATGAGGCCAGGAGTTCGCGGTCAGGGCTGTTTGAGTGCAGATGCAGCGCACACAAACGCCCTACGCACTACTGATGGCACTTTTAATACGAAGTACGCCAAAGCCAAGCTCCTCGGTCGCTAGGACCGGCGCTTAAACCCGTGCTTTGGCCGGTACGGGAACCCGTGAAATGAGCACGATGAATGAACATAAACCACAGTGTAGCAAAATCCAAGAGAGGCGCCACTAAAACGGCATCATTTCACGCTGGTAAGCGTAAACCCGAGGCCGTAAAAACAGACTCACGCTGGATAATTGCTACATTATAAATAGCACGGTCGTTCTTTTTTATGTAAGGCTCATGATGACTAAAAAATACCTTCGTCTCCTTGTTGTTACTGCCATGTGCGCTTGGGGTGCAACAGCTGTTACAGCCGCCACAGTAGAGGCCGCTGGCGTGAAGTTTGAGGACGCCATTGACCAGCGCGGCAGCATACTGGTTTTGAATGGCGCGGGCGTACGCTACAAGGCGATGTTCAAGGTGTATTCGGCGGGTTTGTATTTGTCCAAAAAAACAAGCACGCCTGAGGAGGCCTTGTCCATGACGGGACCAAAACGCATCAGCATCACCATGCTGCGCGACATCGATTCGAATGAACTGGGTAAATTATTCACCCGGGGTGTCGAAGACAACGCACCGAAGACGGAAATGTCCAAGTTGATCCCAGGGCTGCTGCGCATGGGGCAAATTTTCAGCGACCAAAAGAAGCTGATGGCGGGAGACAGCTTTACCTTTGAGTGGGTGCCCGGAACAGGTGGCGTGTTGACCGTCAAAGGCAAACCACAAGGCGAACCGTTCAAGGAGCAAGAGTTCTTCACCGCGCTACTGCGTATTTGGCTGGGCCCGAACCCAGTAGACTGGAAGCTCAAAGACGCCTTGCTGGGCATCAAACCCAGCTCCAATTGAGTTGAGACCAGCACGCACATTTTTTATCACCGACCAGGAATGTAGACATGGACAAGATTTGGCTAAAGAGTTATCCCGCAAGTGTGCCGCATGAGATTGACCCGACGATTTATCAGTCATTGACCCAGCTTTTGGAGGAGTCATTCAAGAAACACGCGGCAAGTCCGTTTGCCGTGTGCATGGAGCGCTGGATGACCTATAAAGAGGTCGATGACTTGTCCGCCGCCCTGGGTGCCTGGCTGCAAAGCCAGGGCTTGGAGCCCGGTGCACGGGTGGCCATCATGCTGCCCAATTTGCCGCAATTCTCGGTCACCATGGCGGCGATTTTGCGCGCGGGTTACACCTGCGTGAATGTCAATCCGCTGTACACACCGCGCGAGCTGGAACACCAGTTGCGCGACTCGGGCGCGGCCACGATTGTGATCCTGGAAAACTTTGCCACGACGTTGACAGAGGTCATTGCCAACACGCCGATCAAGCGTGTGGTGGTGACCAGCGTAGGCGATCTGCTGGGCGGACTTTTTGGCAAATGGATCACGTTTGCGGTTCGGCATTTGAAAAAGGCGGTGCCCGCTTATAAGTTCTCAACATCCAATGGCTTAGAAGTTACACCTTTCAACCAAGCCATAGCGCAAGGTAAGCAAATGACGCTCAAACCAGGCAAGGCAACGCTGGATTCCATCGCCTTTTTGCAATACACGGGGGGCACGACAGGCTTGTCAAAAGGCGCTGTACTGACGCACCGCAATATTGTCGCCGCCGTGTTGCAAGGTGAGGCCTGGTTTACGCCTGCGTTGGCCGCCGTTGGCGATGTGCGCAAAATCAACAGCATCGCAGCCCTGCCGCTGTACCATATTTTTGCCTTGAACCTGAGTTTGCTCTCCATCCGCATGGGCGCGTTCATGACACTGGTGCCGAATCCACGTGACTTTCCGGGCTTTGTGAAGACCTTGAAGCAACGACCGTTTCACATGCTGCCAGCGGTGAACACCTTGTTCAATGCGCTGCTGCAACAGCCCGACTTTAAGACGATTGATTTCTCAAGCCTGCTTGTATCGCAAGCTGGCGGTATGGCGGCGTCCGAAGGCACGGCCAAAAATTGGCTGGCGGTCACCGGTTGCCCGATGATTGAAGGTTGGGGCATGAGTGAGACAGTTGCGATGGGCACCAACAACCCGGTGAATAACAAAGAATTCACAGGCACTATTGGCCTGCCTTTGCCGAGCATTGACATAGCCATCAAAGACGAAGCGGGCCATAGCTTGCCACAAGGCCAATCGGGTGAGATTTGCATCAAGGGCCCGAATGTCATGACCGGCTACTACAACCAACCCGAAGAAAATGCGATGGCGTTCACGGCCGATGGCTTTATGCGCACGGGTGACGTGGGCATCATGGATGAGCGCGGTTACACCAAGATTGTGGACCGGTTGAAAGACATGATCATTGTCAGCGGTTTCAACGTTTACCCCAATGAGCTTGAAAACGTCGTGTCCCTATGCCCAGGCGTCCTGGAATGCGCCATCATTGGTGTGCCGGATGAGAAAACAGGCGAAGCCATCAAGTTGTTTGTCATCAAGAAGGACGCAAATTTAACCGAAGAAGATGTTGCCGCCTATTGCCGACAACATCTGACCGGCTACAAAGTACCGAGACACATTGTTTTCAGGGATGATCTACCCAAAACCAATGTCGGCAAGATTTTGCGACGAGAATTGCGTGCCGGCAAATGAGTTCACATGTCGGCATCAACCTCCCCGCGCAGATCACTGTATTTGAGCGGGGTTGGCTATCCTCAAATAATATTCTGATTTGTGGTCAGTCGAACACGACTTTGGTCGACAGCGGCTACTGCACCCATTCGGCACAAACATTGAGCTTGGTACAGCATGCGCTGGCTGGCCAGCCTTTGGATTTCTTGGTCAACACCCACCTACACAGCGATCATTGTGGTGGCAATCAAGCACTACAAGCGACATTCCCGCATCTGCTTACAGCCATCCCTCCGGGACTCGCAAAAGCGGTCGAAAATTGGGATACGGTTGCATTGACGTACTCACCAACAGGTCAGCAATGCCCGTCGTTTGAATACGCTTCTTTGCTTCAACCTGGCTCGACCATGTTGCTTGGTGACTCCATTTGGCAAGTTCATGCCGCACCGGGGCATGACACGCATTCCGTGATCCTGTTTGAACCAGACTCCAAAACACTGATTTCAGCGGATGCACTGTGGGAAAACGGTTTTGGCGTTGTTTTTCCAGAGTTGGAAGGCGAACAGGCTTTCCAAGAGGTTGCGGATACGCTGGATCTGATCGAATCGCTGCAAGCACGCATTGTCATTCCTGGTCATGGGCGGGTGTTCAGCGATGTACAAAAAGCACTCGCTGTTGCACGCACCAGGCTTAAAAGTTTCATGGACAACCCCATCAAACATGCGACCTATGCGGGAAAGGTGCTGTTGAAGTTTAAATTGCTTGAATTGCATCGCACCACCCACCATGATTTGGGTACATGGGCCTGCCAAACCTCTTATTTCAATGCTTTGCACTCACGCTACTTCAGTGGCTTAGACATAAACACTTGGCTGGAGCAGCTTATTCAAGATTTACTGAGGTCTGGCGCTGCCAGGCAAGAAGGCATTTATATAGCTGATGCCTAACTTGTTTCGTTGATTTAAATTCAGAGTCGTTCATCTTTGAACATAGGTTTGTGCGAAAAGCACAGACGAAAAAAAACCCCCAGCCAAACAGCTGAGGGTTTTTCAGTATAGAAGCCTGACGATGTCCTACTTTCACACGGGAATCCGCACTATCATCGGCGCTAAGGCG
>JAYVJL010000037.1:0-8268 GCA_043769295.1 Polaromonas sp.
GGGTGAAACGGGCAATCTCTACGCGCAGCAATACCAAATAGGCCATCTTTGAGGCGGTTCGCTGAGATGGCGGGTAGGTAGCACCGAGCCTTGGGGTGATCCAAGGCCCAGATGAATGACGGTCACGGCGCGGCTTTCGGGTTGCGCTGCACAAAATCCGGCGTATCGGCGAGCTTCACACTTTTTTCTTTTTTTTAGCTGGATTTTTCTCAAATCCATGCATGTTGGCTACATTTAATCGCGAAAATTGCATCAGCTAACAAATCAAACGAATCAATAGCAAAAATAAATACATCTCATTGGTGCAGCCTATTAGACCGGGTTCTCTAAGGCGGGTAAGCTCTCAGTGTCGTTGGTAAATTCTTGCCAAAGGATGAATGCTAAACCTTTCAACTTTCAACCCATTAGGAGATTTCCATGGCAGCACTCAAAGGCTCAAAAACGGAAGACAACCTGAAAGCCGCCTTCGCAGGCGAGTCACAGGCGAACCGTCGCTATTTGTATTTCGCGAACAAGGCAGACATTGAAGGCCAACCAGACGTGGCGGCGCTGTTCCGCTCCACCGCTGAAGGCGAAACAGGCCACGCGCACGGTCACCTGGAGTGGCTTGAGCAGTGCGGCGACCCAGCCACTGGCATGCCGTTTGGCGCGACCCGTGACAACTTGAAGTCTGCAGTCGCTGGCGAAACCCATGAGTACACCGACATGTACCCGGGTATGGCTAAAACAGCGCGTACCGAAGGTCATGACGAAGTGGCCGACTGGTTTGAAACCTTGGCCAAAGCAGAGCGTTCACACGCGAATCGCTATGCCAAGGCTTTGGCTGAGTTGGTGGATTAATTTCCAGCTGAAAAATCTTGATTCATCACTGAATTTTGTGTGTTGGGTGTTTACAGCTCCAGAGTTGTACGCAAGCGCCCAATGCAGAGTATTTCAACATTGCAACCCAACAAAATAGGCGCAATTTATGGCAACAGAAGGCAATTTGGCCGCTCCGACCCGTCACGCGATTGACTGGCAAAATCCCGATTATTACAACGAAGAAGCGACCTTCCAAGAGATGGAGCGCATTTTCGATATTTGCCATGGTTGCCGGCGCTGTGTGAGCTTGTGCGGTTCATTCCCAACTTTGTTTGATTTGGTCGACGAGTCCAAGACCATGGAAGTCGATGGCGTGGACAAAAAAGACTACTGGAAAGTGGTTGACCAGTGCTACATGTGCGACCTGTGCTACTTGACCAAGTGCCCTTACGTGCCGCCGCACGAATTCAATCTGGACTTCCCTCACACCATGTTGCGCGCCAAAGCCATCAAGTTCAAAAAAGGCGAAGTGGGCATGGGTGAGCGCTTTTTGTCGTCTACCGATGTGACGGGCTCTTTTGCCGGCATCCCCATCGTGTCGCAGGTGGTGAATGCCGTGAACCACACCAAGCCCGCCCGTGCGGTGATGGAGACAGCGCTGGGCGTGGACAAAGATGCCTGGCTGCCAGACTTTGCCAGCAAAAAATTCCGCTCGAGTGCGGCAAAATCAGCCGATTTCCCCATCAAAGATGGTGAAAAAACGCCTGGCAAGGTGGCCATTTATGCGACTTGTTACATCAATTACAACGAGCCTGGTATTGGCCACGACTTGCTCAAAATTCTGGCCCACAACGAAGTGCCCTACGTCATCGTTGAAAAAGAATCCTGCTGCGGCATGCCCAAGTTGGAGCTGGGCGATCTTGATTCGGTGAAACACAGCAAAGACAGCAACATTTCCGTGCTGACCAAGTACGCCAAAGACGGCTTTGCGATTTTGAGCGCCGTGCCCAGCTGCACCTTGATGTTCAAACAAGAAATCCCGCTGATGTTCCCCGGTGATGCCGATGTTGTTTTGGTCAAAGAGTCCATGTGGGACCCGTTTGAGTACCTGATGGCGCGCAAGCGAGATGGGTTGCTCAAGGTCGATTTCTCTGTCGAACTGGGCAAGATCAGCTACCAGATTCCTTGCCACGGCCGTGTTCAGCAGATTGGAAAAAAGACCGAAGAGATGCTCAAAATGGTGCCCGGCACCAGTGTCCATACACATGAACGTTGTTCGGGCCACGCGGGCACCTTTGGCGTCAAAAAAGCCACGCATCTGCAGGCTATGAAGATCGGCAAACCGCTGTTCAAAGCCATGGCGAACCACAAAGATGGCGGCTTACCGGATGTGATCAGCTCCGACTGCCCGCTGGGCGGCCATCATATTGCCCAAGGTTTTGAGGTCAACGACCTGGGCGCTGTGCCACAAAAACACCCACTCACCTTGATTCGTGAAGCCTACGGACTCACCTAATAGATAAAGAAACCCATGCAAACCACTGGAAACATCACCCCAGAGAACCTCATGTCACTCGAGGCCTACACCAAGTACCGCAAACAGCATCGGCTGGAAATCATGGCACACCGTCAATTGCGCTCTGTGTATTTGGGTGAGCATGTCAACCTTCAGTTTGAGTCTGAAACGACGGTACGTTACCAAATCCAGGAAATGCTGCGGATTGAGAAGATTTTTGAAGAAGAGGGCATCATCCAGGAAATCGAGGCCTACGCGCCCCTGGTACCCGATGGTGGTAACTGGAAAGCCACCATGATGATCGAGTACCCAGATGAAAATGAGCGTCGCCGTGAATTGGCACGCCTGATTGGCGTTGCAGATCGCATGTTTGTGGAAGTGGAAGGCCATGCGCGCGTCTACGCGATTGCAGACGAAGACCTGGACCGCGAGACGGATGAAAAAACCTCAGCGGTGCATTTTGTGCGGTTTGAACTGAACCCCGCCATGCGCGCAGCCGTGTTGGCTGGCGCGGGCGTGAAGCTGGGTTGCGACCACACCAACTACCCCGCACACACCAACATTGCGCCAGAAACGCTGGCGTCACTGGCTGCTGATCTGAAATCTTGATTTATCGTTAAATTTCATGAATTTAACGATAAATTGGGTTGTAGCCGCCGTATTAATTGCTTTAACTGCTATTGATTATATAGCGGTTTAGTTTAGCGGACGCTTGGCACAATCACGTTGTAGTAATAACTCTGATCAATGATCACGTTCGGGGCGGGGACGGGGTTAGACGTGGGGCCGCCGCAGTAAGTGGGCGCTGAGTACGCCAAGTTCAAAGGTCGAGCGCCGAAGTTACCAATGCCGTAGAACGCGACCAAGTCATTTGCTACCTGCTGTCCTTCAGCTGAATAGGCATCTACATACAAATTTTCCACGCACACCACACCGCTTCCTGTGTTGTCAACAGACAAAAAGGAATACGACGAGTCACTGCTGCTGCCACCGCCACCGCCACCGCAGGCACTCAGCAAGGCGATTGAAAGAGCGCTGATTCCGAGTTTGATGGATGTTTTCATGTTGTTTTCCTGTGTTGATGAAAGGGTAATAGATAGACAAAAAGAGACATTTTATTTTGGTAGCTGCTGCCGTCTTTGTCTGTTCGGTTCCCCACATAACGATTGACTCAGGGCAACAGTTGACAACTAAATTGTCTGCTGGTGTTACATCTTCACACAGTCAGCGTAGTAATGTTTTTTGCCGTCCTCGCCCTCAACCACCACCAAGCCGTGAATATCGGTCTCAAACCCGGGGCACTGCGCGTTGAATTCGCGTGAGAACTTGAGATAGTCCACAATTTTTTTGTTAAACACCTCGCCGGGGATCAGCAGCGGAATGCCCGGTGGGTAGGGTGTGACCAAACCCACGGTGATGCGGCCTTCCAGCGCATCAATCGACACCCGTTCGGTTTTGCGCTGCGCTATGTGGGCGTAGGCGTCGCTGGGCTTCATGGCGGGTTTAAGGTCACTCAGGTACATATCCGTTGTCAAGCGCGCAATGTCGTACTTGGCATACAGGGTGTGAACATGGTGGCACAGGTCGGCCAAGCCCATTTTTTCGTATTTTCGGTATTTTTGGCAAAACTCGGGCAGGATGCGCCACATCGGCTGGTTTTTGTCGTAATCGTCCTTGAACTGCTGCAGCGCTGTCAGCATGCTGTTCCAGCGGCCTTTGGTGATGCCGATGGTGAACATGATGAAGAAGCTGTAAAGCCCCGTTTTCTCCACAACCACGCCATGCTCGGCCAAAAACTTGGTGACGATGCTGGCTGGAATGCCGGTCTTGGCAAACTTGCCGTTCAAGTCCATACCCGGCGTGACGATGGTCGATTTGATCGGATCCAGCATGTTGAAGCCGGTCGCCATCTTGCCAAAGCCGTGCCAGTTGACGCCCGCTTTGGCCCGTGAGGATTCGCCTTTGATGATCCAGTCGCTGGCGCGGCCAATGCCTTCTTCGGCAAACTTGTCGGGTCCCCAGACCTTGAACCACCAGTCGGTGCCGTACTCATCGTCGATTTTTCGCATCGCACGGCGGAAATCCAGCGCCTCTAAAATACTTTCTTCCACCAAAGCGGTGCCACCGGGTGGTTCCATCATGGCTGCAGCCACATCGCAACTGGCAATGATGCTGTACTGCGGCGAGGTCGAGGTGTGCATCAAATACGCCTCATTGAACAAATGCCGGTCCAGCTTGACGGTTTGCGAGTCCTGAACCAGCACGTGGCTGGCCTGGCTGATGCCCGCCAGCAGTTTGTGGATGGATTGCGTGGCATACACCACAGCCGCTTTCGGCCGAATGCGGTTTTTACCCATCGAATGGTAGCTGCCATAAAACGGGTGAAAGGCGGCATGCGGCAGCCACGCCTCATCAAAATGCAGGTTGTCCACGTAGCCGTCCAGCATGCCTTTGACGGTCTCCGTGTTGTACAACACACCGTCGTAGGTGCTTTGCGTGAGGGTCATCACACGCGGTTTAACCTTCTTGGCGTCCACGCCCTTGAGCAGGGGGTTGGCCTTGATCTTGGCCTGAATCGAGGCAACCTCAAACTCTTCTTTGGGAATCGGCCCAATGATGCCAAAGTGATTCCGCGTCGGTTTCAAAAACACCGGAATCGCACCCGTCATGATGATCGCGTGCAGGATGGACACATGGCAATTGCGGTCCACCACCACCACATCATCGGGTGCCACGGTGTGGTGCCACACCATTTTGTTGCTGGTCGAGGTGCCATTGGTGACAAAAAAGCAATGGTCGGCGTTGAAAATACGCGCCGCATTGCGTTCGCTCTCACCAATCGCACCATTGTGGTCGAGCAATTGACCGAGCTCTTCAACCGCGTTGCAAACGTCTGCACGCAACATGTTTTCACCATAAAACTGGTGGTACATCTGCCCCACAGGGCTTTTCAAAAAAGCCACACCACCTGAATGCCCCGGGCAGTGCCAGCTGTAGGAACCGTCTTCGGCGTAATCGAGCAAGGCCTTGAAAAACGGTGGTTGCACGCCTTCAAGGTAGCTTTTGGCCTCACGGATGATGTGGCGCGCCACAAACTCGGGCGTGTCTTCAAACATATGAATAAAACCATGCAGCTCGCGCAGGATGTCGTTGGGGATATGTCGCGAGGTTTTGGTTTCGCCATAGACGTAGATCGGTACATCCAGATTCTTGCGGCGAACTTCTTCGATGAAATGGCGCAAATTCAGCACTGCGGGGTCCAAATCCGGTCCAGGCGTGAATTCTTCATCGTCAATCGACAAAATAAAAGCACTGGCACGGCTTTGTTGCTGGGCGAATTGGCTCAGGTCGCCATAGCTGGTGACACCCAACACCTCAAAACCTTCGCTTTCAATGGCCTGCGCGAGAGCGCGAATGCCTAGGCCCGAAGTGTTTTCAGAGCGGAAATCTTCATCAATGATGACAATGGGAAAGCGAAATTTCATGGCGGTGGCTGCAGGCAAGAGGAAGAAAGTGGAAAAGTGATTGTAAAGACGGTGAAAATACCGAAGAATTACAAAATATAGCGAAGTGTAAGGAAATATTGTGTCGCAACTCGCAAGTTGACGCATATGGGGGCATGATTCGTTCAAAATGTGGTGCAACACAGACAAAAAGGAGTCGTATGGCTGAATCAAGTTTCTGGTGGCTGCTGGCTGGCGGGGCGGTCGCTGTGGAGTTGATGACGGGCACGTTTTACCTTTTGATGCTGGCGGTCGGCTTTGCTGCTGCCGCTTTGGCAGCCCATCTGGGCTTCAGTGTCGTGGTTCAATTGGTCACTGCTGCTGTTGTGGGGGGTGGGGCGGTGACCGCGTGGCATATGCTGAGTGGTAAAAAAATGCAGGGTGCGCCAGCGCAGTCGAATCAAGACGTGAACATGGACATTGGCCAAACGGTGCAAGTCCACAGCTGGCATGCGGACGGGACCGCGAACATCAAGTACAGAGGTGCGGCCTGGACGGCGGAGTTGCTCCACGGCAGCAGTGGTGGTGCAGGGATCTACCGCATCGCACAAGTGATTGGCAGCCGCCTGATACTTGAAAAAATCTAGATCTTCCCCCCAGCTAAACCCTCATACATCTCCTATTGCCCATCTCCCAACAAAGGAAATCCATCATGGAAGTCGCACTGGTCCTGTTCATCATCGCGGTGATTTTTATTGTCCAAACCCTCAAAGTTGTGCCGCAGCAGCATGCGTGGGTGGTGGAGCGTTTGGGCAAATACCACGCCACGCTCACGCCCGGTTTGAATTTTTTGGTGCCCTTTGTTGACAAGGTCGCCTATAAGCATGTGTTGAAGGAAATCCCGCTCGACATTGCCAGCCAGGTCTGCATCACGCGCGACAATACCCAGTTGCAGGTCGACGGGATATTGTATTTTCAGGTGACAGACGCCATGCGCGCCAGTTATGGCTCCAGCAACTACATCGTCGCCATTTCGCAATTGGCGCAAACCTCCTTGCGCAGTGTGATCGGCAAGCTGGAGCTGGACAAAACCTTTGAAGAGCGCGACATCATCAACGCCCAAGTGGTGGCCGCGATTGACGAGGCGGCGCTGAACTGGGGTGTCAAGGTGCTGCGTTATGAAATCAAAGACCTGACGCCACCGAAAGAAATTTTGCATGCCATGCAGGCGCAAATCACAGCCGAACGTGAAAAACGTGCCTTGATCGCCGCGTCTGAAGGTCGTCGCCAAGAGCAGATAAACATTGCAACGGGTGAGCGCGAGGCTTTTATTGCGCGGTCTGAGGGGGAAAAAGCGGCGGTGATCAACAAAGCGCAGGGTGAGGCTGCTGCGATTTCAGCTGTGGCCGAAGCCAATGCCCACGCCATTGAACTGGTGGCCAACGCCATCCGTATGCCCGGTGGAGCCGAGGCGGTGCAGTTGAAAGTTGCTGAAAAAGCAATGGATGCCTACGCCCGTGTCGCCAGAGACGCCACCACCACCTTGATTGTGCCCAGCGATATGAGCCAAGTCTCCACATTGATTGCTACGGCAATGAAAATGGGGCAGACTGTTAAGGCTTGATATTCAAGTTTCTGTCCTTTTGTTCGTTTATTTTTTGAGACCTTCATGAAGATCATCGACGCCATCACGACCCAAGCTGCCAGCATCTCTGCTGTGCGCCGCCAAATCCACGCCAACCCCGAGCTGTGTTTTAAAGAAGTGCAAACGGCTGACCTGGTGGCCGCTAAATTAACCGAGTGGGGCATTCCCATCCACAGGGGAATGGGCACGACCGGCGTGGTGGGGATTGTTAAAAACGGCACCTCCAGCCGCGCCATTGGCTTGCGCGCCGATATGGACGCTTTGCCCATGCAGGAATTCAACACCTTTGCACACGCCAGTAAAAACGCCGGCAAGATGCACGCCTGCGGTCACGACGGTCATGTTGCCATGCTTTTGGCGGCAGCACAGCACTTTGCCACACAGCGCCATTTTGACGGTACGGTGTACCTGATTTTCCAGCCCGCTGAAGAAGGCGGCGGTGGCGCGCGGGAGATGATCAAGGACGGTTTGTTTGAAAAATTCCCGATGGAAGCCGTCTACGGTATGCACAACTGGCCGGGTATGGCTGTCGGTAAATTTGCCGTCAGCCCAGGGCCGGTGATGGCATCCAGCAACGAGTTCAAAATCGTGATCCGCGGCAAAGGCGGTCACGCTGCACTGCCGCACAACAGCCTGGACCCCGTGCCGGTGGCCTGCCAGATGGTTCAGGCCTTTCAAACCATCATCAGTCGCAACAAAAAACCGATCGATGCGGGCGTGATTTCAGTCACCATGATCCATGCTGGCGAAGCCACCAATGTGATCCCCGACAGTGTGGAAATCCAGGGGACGGTGCGCACCTTCACCCTTGAGGTGCTGGACATGATCGAGCAGCGCATGAAAGAGATCGCAGAGCACACCAG
>JAYVJL010000038.1:0-15977 GCA_043769295.1 Polaromonas sp.
CCATTGATGAACCCCTACCTCGGCTTCGCAGCCTTGATGATGGCTGGTTTAGACGGCGTGGAAAACAAAATCCACCCAGGCGAAGCAGCTACCAAAGACTTGTACCATCTGCCACCGGAAGAGGATAAACTGGTTCCGACCGTGTGCCACAGCCTGGACCAAGCCCTGGATTGCCTCGACGCAGACCGCAAGTTCCTGACCAAAGGCGGCGTGTTCACCGACAGCATGCTGGATGCCTACATCGAACTCAAAATGGGCGAAGTCACACGCATGCGTATGGCCACTCATCCGGTTGAGTTTGATATGTACTACTCGCTGTAAATTCAACTGTAGTTGTAAAAAAAGGACGGCTTGCCGTCTTTTTTTGTTATTTGGCTTGTTTGCGAGATAATAAGGCCATGAAATTTACATCAGTCGTTAGTTCTTCCTCTGGCTTATCTTTGCTCGTTTTTGCATTGTTTGTTAACCACAGCTATGCGCAAAGCGGAACAGGCGTATCCTACAAATGTGCAGGCAATGAATACACGGACAAACCGCTAACGTCAAAAAACGGTGGTTGTAAGCTGCTTGAAGGGGGCAATGTCACCATAATCCAAAGCAATCGCGCACCCAATGCCAATGGCGGGATTGTGAAAGTGGCATCGGCTTCTCAAATCTCGTCCAACAACGGACAGCGTGTCGACAACACCGAACAGCGCGCCAGAGATTCCGATTCACGCGGTATTTTGGAAGCTGAACTGAAAAAAGCGGAAGCCAAGCAGGCGGAGTTGCTCAAAGAGTACAACAACGGTGATCCTGAAAAGCTGAGCAGTGAAGTCAACAACAATCAAAAATATTTGGCTCGTGTTGCTGACATGAAAGCCAATATAGCCCGCAACGACAGCGATATTGCCGGTATCAAAAGAGAATTGGGGCGCAATACGACATCTGCGGCGGTCAAAGTCAATTAATCGTACCTGCCGACGCCGCATTTGAGTTCGACCGTTCGTTTCCAATCTTTCGACCTCTTGGCCACTTTGGTGGCCGTGGTCCAGCGTACGGGCGAGGTCATTTTTGCCAATGCGGCGCTCGAAGATGCCTTGGGAAGTTCACGCAGGACCATCGAAGGCTCTCAAATTGCGCATTGCTTC
Source organism: Polaromonas sp. (assembly GCA_043769295.1). GTDB lineage: Bacteria > Pseudomonadota > Gammaproteobacteria > Burkholderiales > Burkholderiaceae_C > Aalborgiella. The sequence goes on from JAYVJL010000038.1 coordinate 1,131, forward strand.
ACGGACAGCAGCGCCATGCAAACGGCACTTAAAGGGGCTGATGGTCACGAATTTGCCGCTTTGCGTTACGACGCATGGCTCAAGCGGCTGGGCCAGGAGTCATTACCTGTGCACGTGATCGTCACACCAACCGAGGTTTCAGGCGAGATCATCATCGAGCTGCTGCCCTTGGAACAGCAGGCCAAGCAAGACCGCGAAGAACGTTCGCTGGAGCAGGCGCAGTCGAACAAAGAGCTGATTCGCAACCTGGCGCATGAGATCAAGAACCCGCTGGGCGGCATTCGCGGCGCGGCGCAGTTGCTGGAGATGGAAATCGAGGCCAAGGAGCTACACGAGTACACGCAGGTCATCATCCATGAGGCGGACCGGCTGCAAACGCTGGTCGACAGGCTCTTGGCCCCGCATCGCAAACCGCATGTGGTGGGCGATGTGAATATTCACGAAGTCTGCGAGCGGGTGCGTTCTTTGGTCTTGGCGGAATTTCCGCAAGGCCTTCGGATTGCGCGGCACTATGACACCTCAATACCTGAATTCAGAGGGGACCGCGAACAATTGATACAGGCGGTGCTGAATATAGTGCACAACGCCAGCTACGCCCTGGTTGAACGTATCGAAGACGGCGATGCTGAGATCATTTTGAAGACGCGCATTGCCCGTCAGGTCACATTTGGCAAGCAGCGCTACAAGTTGGCACTGGAATTGCATATCATAGACAACGGACCTGGCGTGCCAGACGCGATCAAAGAGCGCATTTTTTACCCGCTGGTGTCGGGCAGAGACGGTGGCTCGGGCTTGGGGCTGACATTGGCGCAAACCTTTGTCAGCCAGCATAATGGCTTGATCGAATGCGACAGCGTGCCAGGCCGTACAGATTTCAAAATATTAATACCGCTGCCTTGATCCCTTCAAGGCCGCTACTGTAAGGTAAGCAAAACACATGAAGCCGATTTGGATAGTAGACGACGACCAATCCATCCGCTTTGTGCTGGAGAAGGCCTTGCTCCGTGAAAATCTGCCCACGCGCAGCTTCACCAACCCGCGCGACGTGTTGACGGCTTTGGACAGCCTGGAAGACGCCCACGACGAGCAAGCCCCGCAAATCCTGGTGAGCGACATCCGCATGCCCGGCGGCTCGGGGCTGGATTTGCTGGAAAAGGTCAAACAAAAGCTCCCCGGCCTGCCAGTCATTATCATGACGGCGTACTCCGACCTGGACAGTGCCGTCTCGGCCTTTCAAGGCGGTGCCTTCGAGTATTTGCCCAAACCGTTTGACGTACCCAAAGCGGTCGAGCTGATCCGCCGTGCTGTGGACGAAAGCCTGCGTGAGGAGGTCGCCGAAGACCGCATGACAGCCGCCCCAGAAATGTTGGGCCAAGCCCCCGCGATGCAGGATGTCTTCCGAGCCATCGGCAAGCTCAGCCAAAGCAACGTCACGGTGATGATCACCGGCGAGAGTGGAACAGGCAAAGAACTGGTCGCGCGCGCCCTGCACAAGCATTCACCGCGGGGTGATGTCAGTAAAGCCACCGTGGCCAAGGCCAATGCGGCGGCTTCTCTGGGTGGCAGCTTGGCACCGGGTTTGAACCGCGAAGGCCCGTTTGTCGCCATCAACACGGCTGCGATTCCGAAAGATTTGCTTGAAAGCGAGCTTTTCGGCCATGAGCGGGGTGCTTTCACCGGCGCGCAAACCATGCGCCGTGGCCGCTTTGAGCAGGCCGACGGTGGCACGCTGTTTTTGGACGAAATCGGCGACATGCCGTTTGACCTGCAAACCCGCTTGCTGCGTGTTCTGAGCGACGGACATTTTTACCGCGTCGGCGGCCACAACGCCATCAAAACCAACGTCCGCGTGATTGCCGCGACACACCAAGACCTGGAGCAGCGCGTCAAAGAAGGCGGCTTCCGCGAGGATTTGTTCCACCGCCTCAACGTCATCCGCCTGCGCCTGCCAGCCTTGCGCCAACGTCGTGAAGACATCCCCATGCTGACCAAGCATTTTCTGCAGCAAAGCGCCAAACAGCTCGGTGTGGACCCCAAACGCATCACCGACAGTGCGCTGGCCCAATTGGCGGGTTTCAGCTTTCCGGGCAATGTGCGCCAGCTGGAAAACATCTGCCACTGGCTCACTGTCATGGCGCCCAGCCAGGTGATTGAGACCAAAGACTTGCCCCCCGAGGTGCTGGAAGCCACGTCTGTTGCAAGCGTATCTGTCCCTGCAGCCCCTGCGATCTCTGCAGCGGAGCCTGTCCCCATCGCTGCCCACACAACACCCGTCCATACGCAGCAGCCCGTGGTGAATGACGGTCCAATGCCAGTTGACACTGCTCCCGTGAACGGTCACACCACTGCAGCCAGCGCTTATGTCGGCGAAAGCAGCACACCTTTCGGCACCAGCTGGGAGCTGACGCTGGACAAAGAAGTGCAGGCAATGCTGGCATCCGGTTTGCCCGGTGTGTGGGACGAAATGTCGCGCCGTTTTGAGTCCTGCTTGATTGTCGCGGCACTGGCCTGTACCAAAGGCAGGCGCATCGATGCAGCCCACAAGCTGGGCATTGGCCGCAACACGATCACCCGCAAGATTCAAGAGTTGGGGTTGGATAACGAGTAATCATAAAGAGCCGGTTCAGACTGAATTCTAGGTGCTAAATCAGCCTATAGCCGTCGTATTTATTGCCTAAGATGCTATTATTTTTGAGCAACCGGGTTAAAACGTGATCACGACCGGTGCATGGTCGCTGGGGCGTTCGTTTTTGCGCGGTTCGACGTCAATTTCACAAGCGGTGGCGAGTTTGGTCAGCGCTGGGCTGACCAAAATATGGTCGATACGCAACCCCTGTTTGCGCCTGAAGGCCATGTTGCGGTAATCCCACCAGCTGAAGCATTTGGGTGGATGCGGAAACAGGCGGTGCGCATCGGTCAAACCCAGCGCCACCAGCGCCCGCAGTTCGTAGCGTTCTTCCTCGGTGCAGTGGATGGTGCCTTCCAGCGCCACCGGGTCCCACACGTCCAGATCGTCAAAGGTGATGTTGTAGTCGCCCATGATGACCAGCTTGGGGTGCGCAGCCAGCTCTAGCTTGAGCCAGTCGCGCAGGCCGCGCAGCCAGTTCAATTTGTAGTCAAATTTCTCGCTGCCCGGCTCTTGGCCGTTGGGGAAGTACGCGCCGATGACGCGGACGTCATCGACGGTTGCGGTGATCACCCGCGCAAACTCGTCGGTGAAGCCGGGGATGTTCTTCACCACATCCATTACCGGCAGCGCCTGTTTGGTCAAGAGCGCCACGCCGTTGTAGGTTTTTTGGCCAAACCACTGTGCGTTGTAGCCCGTTTCCAGAAACGCCGCCGCCGGAAACTTGTCGTCCGTCATCTTGGTCTCTTGCAGCGCCAGCACATCGACAGGATGGGTGGCCAGCCAGTCCAGCACCTGCGGCAGGCGCACGGTGAGGGAGTTGATGTTCCAGGTCGCTAACTGCATGGTATTACTTGTGCAGCATGGCCAACACGCCAAGCACCAGACCGATGCCCGCAATGCCAAACATCGCGTATTCGAACCATTTTTTTCGGGTCAGCAGCGCAATCGCGGCCATTGCAATCGACACCTGCAGGACGGTGGTTGCTTGTGCCCAGCGGTGGTGCTGATGCATTTGCTCGTCGCTTCGCTTGTCCCAATCCGTCGACGCCGCTTCCAGCTTCTCTGCATCGCCTTTGATCTTGTTTTTCTCGCTCTCGTAGCGGTCAATTTTGGCCTGGTAGCCCGCTTTTTTATCCTCAGGCGCTAGATCTTTCGCCAATTCGGCCAAAGACTGCTTGGTGCTTTTGGCTTGAAAGAAATTCCATTGGTTCGACGCTTCGGTTTTTTTGATCGCCGCATTGTTCTTGAACAGCCCAGCATTGGCCTGCGTCGCACCGCCCTGGTACGAAAAAATAGCGCCCACGGTGGCAATGATGGCGGTGACCACCGCGATTTGACCGATCATGCCTCCTTTGTCGCCGCCACTGTGATCGTCGCCATGCCCGCCTTGGGCGGCGTGTTCTAGTTCGTGATCGTGCGGTCCGTGTACGTGAAAACCGTTTCCTGACATGTTTGTTTCCTGTAAAAGTAATTGATGACGCAAATGTAACCAATATAAGTGCTTGTTTACACTTTTTAGTTTATTGACTGCGTTGGTACGTCACAAAGCTGAATGTTAAGCCGGTGGTGGATGTATGTGATTCGCGTGCCGATTCACGCCATTCAGGCCCCAACGCCGGAGCGTAGGCATCGCCTTCAAAGTCGGCATCAATCTCTGTCACTACCAGCTGATTGGCTAAAGGCAGCGCTTCGGCATAAATCTGCGCACCGCCGATGACCCAGATGTTGCCCGGCGCGGGTGTTGTGCCGCTAGCCAGACGCTCACAAATCAATAGCGCCTCAGGCAGATTATTCGCCGGCGCTGCACCTGTTTCATGCCAATCGGTTTGCCGCGTGATGACCACATTGGTGCGGCCGGGCAGGGGGCGAAATTTGGGGGGAAGAGAATCCCAGGTTTTACGCCCCATGATGACGGGGCAGCCTAGCGTGGTGCGCTTGAAATGCGCCATGTCTTCCGGCAGATGCCAGGGCAGCGCACCCTTGATGCCAATCACGCCGTTGGCTGCGCGGGCGAAGATAAGGTTCAATTGCATGTGAGGCGTGATATATGAAGAATCAAACTGTTAAAAAAAGAAAGCCGCTAGAGACTACTACACCGCCACGGGTGCTTTGATGGCCGGGTGGCTCTGGTAGCCCAGGATTTCAAAATCCTCATACGCATAGTCAAAAATCGACTCTGGCCGGCGTTTGATAGCCAGTTTGGGGTACCCCATCGGGGCGCGGCTGAGTTGCAGTTTCACCTGTTCTGCGTGGTTGCTGTAGATGTGGCAGTCGCCGCCAGTCCAGATAAAGTCGCCCACATCCAGGTCACATTGCTGCGCCACCATGTGGGTGAGCAGGGCGTAGCTGGCGATGTTGAAGGGCACGCCCAGGAAGATATCGGCGCTGCGTTGGTACAGTTGGCAGCTGAGCTTGCCTTTGCCACCCACCTCAGTCGCGGGCGCGACATAAAACTGGAAAAAAGCGTGACAGGGCATCAGCGCCATCTTGTCCAGGTCCGCCACGTTCCAGGCGCTGACGATGATTCGGCGCGAGTCGGGGTTGGATTTGAGCGTTTTGATGACTTCGGCAATCTGGTCAATGTGCCCGCCATCCGGTGTCGGCCAGGAGCGCCATTGCACGCCGTACACGGGGCCGAGATCACCATCGGGTTTGGCCCATTCGTCCCAGATCGTCACGCCGCGTTCGGTCAGCCAGTTGTTGTTGGAGGAGCCGGTCAAAAACCACAACAACTCGGTGATGATTGCTTTGACGAAGACCTTCTTGGTCGTCACCAGCGGGAAGCCCTGGCTCAGGTCATAGCGCATCTGGTAGCCAAACACACTTTTCGTCCCCGTGCCCGTGCGGTCCGCCTTGAGCACGCCGTGGGTGTCGACGTGGCGCAGGAAGTCTTCATATTGGCTGGGGATAGTGGTGGGGGCAGGATTCGTCATATCTAAATTTCACTTATTGCGGCAAGCCTGCCTGCTTCTCAATCCACTCCGCATCAATCTCCGCTGCGCGCGCTGCGCTGGGGCGAGCTTTGATGCGGTCGATGTAGGCGCGGGTCACGGGTGTTTCAGGAGCGAGGCCAAATTGAGTCATCCAGTTCAAGGCCGTCCCCCACAACACGTCCAGTGCGGTGAAGCTGTCGCCCAACATATAGTCGCCTTTGGACAGCTGTGTGGAGATGGTATTCCACACATCGTCAGCCGTGCCGTAAGGCATCATGGAGGCAGAACCCGGCTCACGCTTCAGGGCTTTGTCGACAAAAGCCGGCTCAAAACAGGAGCCATAAAACGCCAGCCAACGTAGGAACGGTCCGCGCAACGGATCACCAATCATCGGGGTAATCCCCGCGTCTGAATACAAATCCGCCAGGTACAAATACACGGCGACCTGCTCCGTCACCAGCGCGCCTTGGTGCAGCACCGCAGGTACTTTGCCCATGGGGTTGATGGCCAGGTAGGCCGCACCGCGCTGCTCGCCCGCCTTCATGTTCAGCACATGCAGCTCGTAGTCGGCCTTCAGCTCTTCCAGCAAGGTCACCACACCGGTAGAGCGGGTTTGCGGCGCGTGGAAAAGGGTGACGCGGCGGGGTGGGATGGTGCTTGTAGCAGTCATGGCGTTTACTTTCAAGTTTTATAGATTAACCAGCTATTAAAAACATAGTAATCTTAGCCCGTCAAACCTCGATCACCCGCCCCGGATTCATAATATTCTGCGGATCCAACGCTCGCTTAATCGTCCGCATCAGCTCAATCGCCACAGGTGATTTGTAGTCGGGGAGTTTGGCTACTTTCAGGCTGCCTATGCCGTGTTCGGCGGAGATGGAGCCTTGGAACTGCATGACCATGTCGAAAACCAGCGCGTTCACGCCGGGTTCTTGGGTTTCTAGGAATTCGACTTGATCTGCGCCTTCGGGGGCTTGCACGTTGTAGTGCAGGTTGCCGTCGCCCAAGTGGCCGTAGTTGACCAAACGCGCGCCGGGGAAGGCATTTTCGAGTTTCGCATCGGTCAGCCGGACAAACTCGGGGATGCTGGAGACGGGAATCGAGATGTCGTGCTTGATGTTCAGCCCCTCTTGCGCTTGCGCCAGCGGAATGCTCTCGCGGATATGCCACAGCGCCTTGGCCTGCGTCATATTTTCAGCAACCACGGCGTCCAGCACGCAGCCACCACCTTCTTCACCTCCCATCGCGGCTTCCAGCAAGCGTTCAAACTGCTCGCGGGCATGGGCTTCGGACTCGTGGTCAGAATTTTCTAGCACGACGCAATACGGTGCCACATCACCAGATACTGCCATACCCAAAAAAGGCACGCGCTGCTGCGGGAAATGCTTGCCCACCAAGCTGAGTGCAAACTGGCCCATCACCTCAAACCCGGTCAAACCGGCGCTCAGATACTTGTGTGCCAGGCCCAGCAGCGTGACGGCCGCGTCCATCGACGGCACGGCGGCAAAAGCGGTGAGTTTGGCGGCAGGCAGGGGGTACATCTTCATGGTCGCGGCGGTGATGATGCCCAGCGTGCCTTCGGAGCCGATGTACAAATCGCGCAGATCGTAACCCGTGTTGTCTTTGCGCAGCCCGGAGAGCCCGCTCCAAATCTCGCCCTGCGCGGTCACCACTTCCAGCCCCAGGCACAGCTCCCGCGTGTTGCCAAATCGAACGACTTGTGTACCACCCGCGTTCGTGCACAGGTTGCCGCCTATGGTGCAGCTGCCTTGCGAACCCAAACTTAAAGGGAACAAATAGCCCGCATCAAAGCACGCCTGCTGCACATTTTGCAGCACACAGCCCGCGTCCAGCGTGATGGTGCCATTGCCAGCGTCCAACTTGCGGACAGCGTTCATGCGCTGCAGGCTGAGCACGATTTGTGTGCCCGATTCGTCCGGCGTTGACCCGACAACCATGCCGGTGTTGCCACCTTGTGGCACGATGCTGACACCTGAACCATTTTGATTGCTGACCGCGCAGGCTTTGACGATGGCGGCGACTTGCTCGGTCGAATTCGGTCTCACCACAGCCAAAGCGACGCCGCGCTCGCGCCCGCGCCAGTCGCGCACGTATTGCACGAGGTCGTTGCTGTCGGACTCGATCAGGACGTGGGCGGAGCCGACGATGGTTTGCAGGGTTTGGAGTAAAACTGGAAAAGACATGCTTGTTTTGGCGATTAGGTTGTTTCGGAATGTTTCACGTTTTGGGTGATTCTTTTCAGCACATCAGTCATGGCTTCACGTGCATTTTCAGTGTCGAAGTACGTTTGCAGGTTGATCCAACTTTGCGCATCCGTGCCAAAGTACGCGCCTAGGCGCAAAGCGGTGTCCACAGTGATGCCGCGCAGGCCTTTGACGATTTCGTTGATGCGGCGAGCGGGAACGTCTATGGCTTTGGCCAAAGCGTATTGGCTGATGCCCATGGGCTTGAGCCAATCTTCCAGCAAAATGATACCGGGGTGGGAAAGGGGGATTTCACGGGGCATGGTTATTCTCCAAAAAATAGTTGTTCAGAAATTGAAAATTTAATGGTAATCAACAATTTCAACTTGCTCGGCATGACCATCAATCCAAACGAAGCAAACACGCCACTGGTCGTTGACGCGGATGCTGTGCTGTCCAACGCGATTGCCGCTTAAAGCTTCAAGCCGGTTGCCAGGCGGCACACGTAAAAAGTCAAGATTCGTTGCCGCGTGCACCTGTTGCAATTTCCGAACCGCGACAGCGGCAATATTGGCAAACCGCGCTACCCGTCTCCCGTCAAAAAGCAATTTGGTATCAGGGTCACGGAAACTTTGAATCATGCAGATATAGTAACGAGCTTCGGTAATAACGTCAAGTGTTATGTTTTAATTAACAGTTATTTAAGCCCGATTCAACGTGGCGTTGAATTGAATAAGTCATATTTTTACTATAAATTTGATAGCTGCTTAGTCAGTAAATACGCCGTCTAGAGGCGTATTTTAGGGGGTAAATTTAAGCAGATGCAGCCGACTGAACTTGCGTTGTCAATTGCAGCCCCAATGCTTTACACACACGTGCAATCGTGTCAAAACGGGGCTGTGAATTGGGTCGTAGAGCTTTATAAAGTGCTTCCCGCGTTAACCCAGAAGCTTTAGCGATTTCACTCATGCCACGCGCTTTGGCAATATCTCCAAGTGCTGCAGTTAATAATGATGGATCGCCATCTTCCAAAACGATGCTTAAATACTGTGCAATATCGGCATCACTGCCTAAATGCTCAGTCATATCAAAATCGGGTAAATCAGATACCTTGATTGTCTTTTTCATCCTAATCTCCCTTATTCACACCTTGAAATCTAAAGTTACAGCCAGTTTTTGGGCTGCTGCAATGTCACGGTCTTGGCTAGATTTGTCGCCACCACCCAGCATCAGGATCAAAATCTCACCATGCACGATGTAATACAAGCGCCAGTCAGGACCAAAAAATTCGCGCATTTCAAATACGCCATCTCCGACTGGTTTGACGTCACCCAAATTACCTAGTTGCGCTTTACGCAACCGAACTTGTAGCCGCTTACGCGTCAAACCATCACGCAAACCACTTAGCCAGTCATCAAATTCAGGCAGGCGTTTGATGATGTACATGGGTAGATTGTAATCACTTGGACACAAAACTGCAAGCTTTTGAGGTGGTCACAGTTTGTGACCACATCGTTTTTTCAACCTCGTTTAGTCAATATTGCTATAATTATAATAGCTGTTTAGGCAATAAATACGCCGGCTAGAGGCATTTTAGGCATTTTTTTAAGCCGATACGACAGGACTAGCCTCATATTCCTCACGGCTCAAGCTGCTGTACTCAGGCTCAATCGTCTTCACCTCGTCATAAGTCAACCCGTAAAGCCGATAAACCATATCGTCAACCTCGCGCTCTAGTTTCGCAGTATCTTCACCTTTTGACTTGATTTTCAGGATTGACTCGATTTTAGTGATGAAGGGCTCTTGCGCTGCTTTACTGATTTCAGGTATTGGCAACTTTGATACTTGGTTTTCAAAGTATTCATAAATACCGTTGCCAGTTTGTTTGCCTATAGATTTGTAGCGAAAATTCAAGGTTTTTGAATTTAATAATGCAAGTACATATTTAATATCAATTTCTTTATTCGTTGCAAATATGGCTGTTGTGTTGGTTAGTCCTATAAAGTCTGCACTTTCATCTAATCAAAATACATTGTCTTTTGCGCGGTATGAACACCACAACTTTGCATAGCAATAATAATCTTTGTGCATAGGGCGGCTATAGCGCCACCATGCGCGACCTTCATTTTTTACAGTGGCACGTTTTTCAAGTTGTTCTTTGTGGCCCTTCAAATGTGTCTGTATATTTTTCGGTAAGGCTTCATACTTTGCGATATTTTCAAAGTACAACAAATATTCCAAAGCTTCTTTGTGGATATATCGTTCAATGATTTCACCATTCATGCGTTTTTTAACAAACTTTGCATCAAACTGCATCGGTTGAGAATCAAAACCAAATACATCATTCGCAGCGGTTTGCATCCCACTACCTACATGAAATAGATCACCGCAAGTTTGGTACGTACCATCAATTTTTAGGTTGAGCGATGCAATATCGTCTTTTACTAAGGCAAATACACTGTCACTTTCTAAAACCACATTGAAATAGCCTGCGCTGCTATTTACTTCACGTACAAGCTCAATTTTGTCGTAGTTTGTTTCGCTGAAGTTTTTGACTTGTGCTGTATTTTTATTTTGATAATTTTTATTCAAAAATAACATCATTGATGTAATGCTAGCTTCGTCAAATACTTGGTATTTTTCAAAGTTAATGATCTTTTCAATGGGGTTTTCCAATAGCAGGTGGTTTCGTAGTTTCTGTGCTTTCTCAGAAAACAACATCGCATTCGAGATAATAAAAGCGGTCTGAGTTTTTGCAATTTTGCTAGCCAAAGCTAGAAAGTAAAACAAAATGTCGCTTTTGTCCATGTAGACCTGCGAGAAGTTTTGCGGCAAATAGCGCAACATACTTGAACCACCGCCAAAAGCGTCAATATTGAAATAGGGAGGATTGCCAATAACAATGTCAAAACCGACATAGTTGCCAGCATCGTCCAAAACTTCGGGAAACTCTAACCGCCACTCAAAAGCATCGTCGTAGATCTTGCTGGTTTTCAAGTCTTCAATAGCAGTTTCGTATTTGGCAATATCTGCATTTAATTCGGTTTTGAGTTTGCGAGTCTCTTTTTTCTTTTCTGTACTTTCTTCAAACAGCGCATCTTGGCCGTCTAGCATCCGCAATTTACTGCGTGCAAAAACAAGGTTTTCTTTGTTTGGATCACGCTCTTGCAAATTTTTGCTGAATTTACTTTTAATCTCGACAATCAGGCTTTCAATCTTCTTTTTCTCAGCTTTATCACTGGTATTGCGGTAATCGCTCACTGCCGAGCGATACTCGTCTACGCTGATTTTGCTTTTCTTCAAAGCGTCTTTCAAATCGGTATCCAGCGCAAAACGGCTGATCAGGCTGTTGCCGCACTTGATGTTGATGTCGATATTGGGCAGGGTCTCCAGCTCACCGTTGGGCTGGTAATAGGCGTTTTTGAGCAGTTCAATCCACAAGCGCAGGCGGCAGATGTTGACCGAGTTGGGGTTGATGTCTACCCCAAACAGGCAGTTTTCAATGATTTTTTGCTTTTCTTGAAACAGGGTTTTTTGAACCAATGTTTTCTCTTTGCTGCCTTTTTTGTACTCAAACAGCTCGCCGTTGTCACTGGTGACAATCAACTCGTCGTTTTCAATGCTGATGTTGTAGTCCAGCATATTGCCCGTTTCATCCACCAGCAAACCCAGCAGGCTTTTGATGTACAAAATCTCATTGAGCACAGACACCAAAAAGTGACCGCTGCCTACCGCTGGGTCGCAGATTTTCAGGCTGTCGATGAGTGTATTGCTGTCCGTCTTAGTAACTTTGTGGTCTTTGAGCGCATTTTTCAAACCGCCATCACCAGTCAAGGCCGTACACGCCCAGCCGTGCTTTTCATTGAACTTCTGTAAAACAGCTTTTTCAATGGTCTGCCGCGCCATGTACATGGTCACAAAACTGGGGGTGTAGAAGCTGCCGTCTTTGTAACCGTTGATTTTCTCGAAAATCAGCCCCAATACGGACGCGCTGATCAAACTTTTGGTCTCTTCCCGCACTTCCTCGTCGTTATCGTTGGCAAAGTCATAAGCGTCTAAAAACTCAAACAAATAGGCCAAGGTGTTGGCTTTGCCGCTTTTACGCTTGGTCGCAGCGTCTTTCACCACCGTTTTGCCGTAGTAGGCTATTTGTGCGCCGTCGGGCAGGGCGCTGATACTGATACCGGCTTTCTCCTCTTCCTGCATCTCAAACAGCGAACTGTTGAGGTATGGAATGTAGTCAAACGCTTTGTTTTTACGGTCGGGTATGCGCCGCGCCAAGGTGTCGAAAAACAGGTTTTCCAGCGCGTCGTAACCGCTGATTTTGTCTGCACTCAGAAATCGGCTGGTTTTATTTCCTGTCCAAGTGACGATTTGCGACTCCAGCAGCTTCAAAAACAAGACGCGGTTGATCCAGATGATGATGAGCTTGATAACGTCTTCAAACGCATGGGGCGCACCTTTTTGATCCAGTTTGTCGGCAATGCCGTCGTACAAACTACCTGCCGTACCCGATGCTCGGATCAGTCTTTTGCCACCGTCTTTGACTTCTTCCAGTCCCAGGATGTAAAGCAACTCGTTGTAAAACTCACGGTTCAGACTGTTGGCGTCGTTGGGGTTAAACCCTTTGAGCAGACTGTCTGGGCTAAGGAGCTTGTAGATGGCGGTCAGCTCTTTGTCTTTGATGCCACCCTTGCCAATATTGGGGGCAGCTAAACTGAAATAAGCGCAATCTATGACTTCTTCTGTGAAAAGGTCTTTCAGTATTCTTGGCAGTTCTTCAGCGATGGCGGCATAGACTTCTGCCGTGCTTGTCGTGAGCAGATTAGGGTTGTGATAGGCGTGAAAGGTTTTATTGAGCTGAGAATTACCCCAAAACAGACGCTCAAAATCCTTAGCGTCGAACACGTACCATTCTTGAAAGTCGGTGATGACGATATGCGCCAGCTTGTCGTTTTTCCTGGAACGCTCTTGCATGAAGTAAAAAATAGCTTCATGAAAGGCTTTTTTGTTCAAATCATGCGCCGTGATCATGTCTTTGCTGCCCACGGCCTTGGCTTCAATAATCACGGTGACGTCTTTGCCGCTCAAAATAGCGAGGTCAATACCGCTTTGTCCTTTTTGGCTATGAGGGCGGCAGTTATAGCCCAGCGGGACAGCCTGCAAAAAAGGCATCAGCGCCCCAGCGACGATATTCGGCTCTGATTGCTTGCTCGCGGTTAATTGCTGAACGTTTTCTACGTATTTGCCTAACGCAGCTTTGAATGCCTCAACATCCGTTGAAACAACGCTTTTTTGCGAAAGAAGCGGGTTGAGGAACTTTCGCGGCGTTTGAACGTTGAGTTGCATTGATTGTTTTTACTATTATTTTAATAGCTGCTTAGGCAATAAATACGCCGGCTAGAGGCGTATTTGAGGGTAAATTTGAGTTAAATCTTATCCTAAGCGCTCATCACCCGCAACGGGCGGCACTTTGCGTACTTTTTGCAGCACGGTTTCAGCTTTTTCACGGCTGCTCAGCGCGGCGCGTTGTTGGAAGAAGGCTTCGGTTTTGAAGGCGGATACCTTCTCGGCCACCGCCATGACGATGAATTGGTTGAGCGATGCATCATCGTTCGCAGCCAATTGCTTGGCGTATTGGTGCAAAGAGTCGGGTAAACGCAGGGCAACTTGGCTCATAGTGTGGTCTCCACAAGGTTTAAAAACTGACCAGGCGAGGTCAGGGCTAATCCAAAACGATTGGCTGCGGGCGTGAAGTCGCGTACATTCATGGTCACCAAATGGTGGGCTAAGCCGTTCACCGCAGCCTCTAAAACCATTTCATCCTGTGGGTCGCGCAATTGCGGTCGCCACAAGAAATGCGAGGTCACGGGTTCGACCATGCCAGCTAAACCGTTCAGCACATCGTCAATATCCGAGTTCGTCAAACCATGCAGCTCGGCAATGGCTGGCCGCTTCAATACTGCTTCATACTCCAACCAAAGCGTGGGCGACGCCAGCATGGTGAATCGCCCAGCCAAAGCGTGCGACAAAAGAGCAGACGATGCACCCAATTGGCTGGACAAACCAGCGACTAGGATGTTGGTATCGAGCAATGCACGCAGTTTCATGATATTGCCGATAATAGCATAAATTCTAATTTTAGTGTTGTGAAATTCAATTTTACTATAAAAAATATAGCTGCTTAGTCAATAAATACGCCGGCTATAGGCGTATTTCAGTGGTTTTTTGAATATTTTGAAAGTGAAGCCTACTTCACATCAAACTTTGGCAACTTCTTCTCCACCGCCACATTCTTCAACTGCACATACACAGGCAAGCCGTTTTTGTATTTCGGGTAGTCTTCACCGGCAATCAGCGGGTTCAAATAGCGTTTGCATTTGTCGGTGATGCCGAAACCGTCTTTGCTGATGAAGTCGCGCGGCATGAATTTTTCGACGTTCGCGACTTTGGCCAGGTCGGCCACGCCGATTTTGTATTTGTACGGCACGTCAGACAGGCGCTCAATGGTGGGCATGACGGCGTTTTTGCCAGCCAGTGCCAGTTCAACGGCTTTTTGACCCAGCTCGTAGGCTTGTTGCACATCTGTTTTGGACGCAATATGGCGTGCGGCGCGTTGCAGGTAGTCGGCCACGGCCCAGTGGAATTTGTAGCCGAAGGCTTCTTTGACCATGTTGGCGACCACGGGTGCCGCACCGCCGAGCTGGGCGTGGCCAAAGGCGTCTTTGCTGCCTTGTTCGGCCAAAAACGTGCCATCGGGGTGGTGGCAGCCTTCGGACACGACGACTGTGCAGTAGCCGTGTTCTTTGACCAGTTTGTCCACGCGTGCCAGGAATTTCTTTTGGTCAAACACGATTTCAGGGAACAGGATGACGACGGGGATGCCGTGGTCTTCAATCAAGCCACCCGCAGCAGCAATCCAGCCGGCGTGGCGGCCCATGACTTCTAAAACGAAGACCTTGGTGGAGGTTTTGCACATGGAGCGCACGTCAAACGAGGCTTCCAGCGCCGAGACAGCCACGTATTTGGCGACCGAGCCAAAACCAGGGCAGCAGTCGGTGATGGGCAAGTCGTTGTCCAC
>JAYVJL010000039.1:0-3824 GCA_043769295.1 Polaromonas sp.
TTCCATTGGGCCACGTCAGTTTGCGACACAAAGCTGGTCTCAACACCGAACTTGCCAAACTCGCGGCCAATCAGATTGATGGTGGAGCCGAACATGGAACGCGAGCAAATGACATGGTCGCCGGATTTCAGCAAGCCCATGCACATCATCAAAATCGCGCCCATGCCAGTGGACGCACCAATCGCAGCCTCCGTGCCCTCCAGGGCAGCGAGCCGACGCTCAAAACTGGTGACTGTGGGGTTCGACGTGCGGCCGTAGGTGTAGCCTTCTTCCGTGCCTGCAAAACGCCGCGCTGAGGTTTCTGCATCAGGTTGTAAAAAACCACTGGTCAGGTACAGGGCTTCAGAGTTTTCGCCATACTGGCTGGGGTCAATCGCAACACGAACGGCCAGCGTGTCGCGGTGCAGGTTGTCGGGCAGGTCTTTGGACACCACGTTCATGCCTCCTGCGGGTTTGGCAAAGCCAGACGCGACACATCAACACCGCCTTCTTCGCTGCCGTCAACACGCTCCGCATTCATTTTTGCGATCGTCTCGGCCGTGACATCGCCTGTGATGTAAACGCCATCAAAACACGACGCATCAAAACCATCCAGCTTGAGATTTAACGAGCCAATCGCGCGCTTCATGCCTGCCACGTCTTGATAGATCAAGGCGTCGCATCCAATCACCTGGCGAATTTCTTCGACCGTGCGGTCATGTGCCACCAGCTCTTCTGGCGTCGGCATGTCAATGCCGTACACATTGGGAAAACGTACCGGCGGCGCGGCGCTGGCCAAATAGACTTTTTTTGCGCCTGCATCGCGCGCCATCTGAACGATTTCCCGGCTGGTGGTACCGCGCACGATGGAGTCATCAACCAGCAGCACATTGCGACCCTTGAATTCACTGGCAATCACGTTGAGCTTTTGGCGCACTGATTTTTTACGCACGCCCTGCCCCGGCATGATGAAGGTACGACCCACATAACGGTTTTTTACAAAGCCTTCACGGTATGGAATGCCCAGCAAATGCGCCAGCTGTGTGGCACTTGGGCGGCTGGATTCAGGGATGGGGATGATCACATCAATCTCGTTTGGAGGCACGGTAGACACCACGCGCTTGGCCAGTGTTTCGCCCAGATTCAAACGCGCCTGGTAGACCGAAATACCGTCGAGTACCGAGTCAGGTCGCGCCAGATACACAAACTCAAAAATGCAGGGGTTGAGCGTTGCATTGTCTGCACATTGCTGCGCATGGATGTTGCCGTTCATGTCCACAAACACCGCTTCGCCGGGGGCAATGTCGCGGTCAAACACGTGGCCTGTACCTTCAAGTGCAACGGATTCACTGGCCACCATCACGGTTTTGCCGCCTTCGTTTTGACCCTCTTTTTGGCTGTACCCCATGCACAGCGGGCGAATCCCAAACGGGTCTCTAAACGCCAGCAAACCGTGGCCTGCAATCAATGCCACCACGGCATACGAGCCCTTGATGCGTTTGTGAACACCGCGCACGGCGGCAAACACGTCAACGGGTTTTAGCGGCAAGCCGCGCGTGGTTTTTTCCAGCTCATGAGCCAACACATTGAGCAGCACTTCAGAGTCGCTGTCGGTGTTGATATGGCGGTGGTCGGTGTTGAACAGCTCGGCTTTGAGCTCCGCAGCATTTGTCAAATTGCCGTTGTGCGACAACACCAGACCGAACGGCGCGTTGACGTAAAACGGCTGCGCTTCATCTTCACTGAAGGCATTGCCTGCTGTGGGGTAACGCACCTGACCCAGGCCCACATTGCCCGGCAGCGCACGCATGTTGCGGGTACGAAAAACGTCCCGCACCATGCCTTTGGCCTTGTGCATGAAAAACTTGCGATTCTGCTGCGTCACAATGCCCGCCGCGTCCTGGCCACGGTGCTGGAGCAGGAGCAAGCCGTCGTAAATTAACTGGTTGACAGGCGCTTGGCTAACGACGCCGACTATGCCGCACATGGTGAATCCATCGAGGTTGTTTTCATTTTAATAATTCAGTTCAGATATTTTGCAAATTGTTCAGGGAGCACAGGCTTCAAGCCTTTCAGCGCTGCGCTCAATATTGGCGCACCTTGGGACTCTTGCCACCACACGCTGTTTTTCATGGCTGTCATGTCGATCACCACCGCCGCTGCCAGCAACAAAATCACGCCGCGCACCAAGCCAAACGCCGCGCCCATGGTGCGGTCAACTGGCCGCAGGCCGATGGCTTCAATCATTTTTTTAAGCAAAAAGGCCAGCAAACCTGCCGTAAATACCGCCGCAACAAACACAAGAACAAACGCCGCCGCGTATCGCACAGTTTCGCTGCTGGATTGCAATGGCAACCAGAGCGCAACCATGGGCGCAAAATATTGGGCTGCATAAAACGACACCGCCCAGCCCAATACAGACAACACCTCATACACCAGTCCGCGCCATGCGCCGAGCAGCATTGAAAAGGCTAAAACCGCCAGAAAAACCCAGTCAACCGCCGCCATTACAAACTGAGGATGGCAGCTGGCAAATCAAGCGTTTTGATTTTGCTGGCGGCTTTGTCCGCCTCGGACTTGCTGGCAAACGGTCCCACCCGCACGCGGATGCGCTTGCCGTCTTTGGTTTCGGCTACCTGGGTGTAGGTTTTCAGACCTGCTTTCTCAAGTTTCAAGCGCACTTCTTGCGCTTTGTCCGCATCAGCAAAAGCGCCGACCTGCACCACCAGACGTTCTGTTGATGCTGTTGGTGCAACCGCCGTTTGACCATCAAGCAGCGCTTTGGCGCGCGCGCCATCATCTGGTTTGTTCGCTGGTTTGGCTTCGGGTTTGGCTTCGGGTTTGGCTTCGACCTTTGGCGCAATATTGGCTTCAGGCTTCACCACGGGAACGGCCTCTTTAGGTGCAGACGCAACGGGCGCAGCAGAGGTTAAGGGCTCTGGCTTTTTGTCCGTCACGATTTCTTCTTTGACACCCAGGCTCGATGCGACAGTCACCTTGTCTTGCGCGGGCGCAGAGGCTGGCGTTGCAATTTCTTTGGTGGGTTCGGGTTTGGCTGACATCACCAGTGGTTTAACGGTGTTTTTGCCCGGAATTTCAATCGGAATATCCAGCGCTATCGGGCGGGGCTGGGTGTCAAACAGCAGCGGGAAACCAACCACGCCAACCAAAACCAGCACAGCAGCACCGATCAGGCGGTGTTTGGCACGCTTGCGGATGACTTCCATGCTTTCGGGCTGGGCTGCTCCGGCAGCATTGGTCGAGTTCGATGAAGCCCTGCGAAAGTTGAAAAACGGCATGGTGCTGACTTTGATCTTTATAAAACTTGTGGGTCGGCTTGCAGGTCGGCTGGGCGTGGTGGAACGGCGATGACAGGTTCCGTGTTCAGGCGTTCAGATGTTTGGCAAACAAACGCGGCAAGCCGCCCTTCAAAATGCCGCCCACTGTGTAGAACGATCCGAATACCACAATTCTATCAGCGGGGTCTGCGGCAGCGATGGCCGCTTGCAGGGCGGATTCTGGTGTTTTGTAAGCGTTTGACGTAACGTCTTTTCGGGTATTTGACGCCTGCCATTTGGCCTGCAAAACATCGCCCGTGGCAGCCCGCGCCGTGGGTAAATCAGTGAAGTACCACCTGTCAACCAGCGGGCCAACCCGCGCCAGCATGGGAGCAACGTCTTTGTCAGCCATGGCACCGAACACGGCGTGGGTGCAAGGGTAAAAACCCATCGCATCCAGGTTTTCAGCCAGCGCGGCCACTGAATGCGGGTTGTGCGCCACGTCCAGCACCAGCGTGGGCTGGCCGGGAATGATTTGAAACCGCCCCGGCAGCTCAACCATCGACA
>JAYVJL010000040.1:0-8375 GCA_043769295.1 Polaromonas sp.
GGTGTGGGAAGAAATACTGGCCGGCAACTGGGGCGACTTTATCGCCCAGGCGCTTGTGCCGCCCGGCCAGCGGCTGGTCAATGTGGACGGCGTCGCCACTGACCTGAAATTTGACATCCGCGCCTACACCTATGGCGGGCAGATCCAGCTGCTCGCCGCGCGCACCTATACCGGCCAAACCACCAACTTCCGCACCGAAGGCGGCGGTTTTTCACCCGTGGTGGTGATTCCGACTGACAACTCTGCCTTCGACAATTTGACCTTCCGTGATGATATCGACCTCGACTTCGACAAAACCAACATCTGCGCCTGCGCTAAAAACACAGCTGTTCGCTGAATTCACAGGCACCGCCGCCCTGCTTTGCGCCGTCATCGGCTCAGGCATCATGGCCGAGCGGCTGTGCGGCGGCAACACCGGGCTGGCGCTGCTGGCCAACACGCTGGCGACTGTTTTTGCGCTGTACGTGCTGATTGAGACGCTGAGCCCCATCAGCGGCGCGCATTTCAACCCGCTGGTCACTTTGGTGGTGGCTTGGGGCGATTATTCAATAAATAGGTCAAATTGGTCAAAACTGCAAAAAAACGGCTCAAATAGCACTCTAGCCGGCGTATTTATTGCCTATACTGCTATTTTATTTATAGTGTTTCAGCTACTGGGTGCGGTTGCGGGTGCCTGGCTCGCCAATGCCATGTTTGACCTGCCGGTGCTGCAATTCAGCAGCAAATGGCGTGGCGGCTGGACGGCAACTGGGCAATTCAGCGGATGGGGCCAGTGGCTGGCTGAAGCGGTCGCCACAGCGGGGCTGATCGTCGTGATCTTGCGCTCTGGCGCTGCCAAGGTGAACGACGAACATGTTAGGGCCAGCGCTTTGGTCGCCTGCTACATTGGCGCGGCCTATTGGTTCACCGCCAGCACCTCGTTTGCGAATCCGGCCGCCGTCATGGGGCGGATGTTCAGCGACAGTTTTGCGGGGATTGCACCCGCAAGCGCGCTGGGCTTTGTCACGGCTCAAACGCTGGGGTCGGTCGCTGGATTGGTCATCGCCAACGCCTTGAACCCTAAAAATACACAACAAAATCAATCACTTAATTAAAACAGAAAGTCTGCGCCATGTCCCTACCTAAGCCTGTAACTATCTACCACAACCCCAATTGCGGCACTTCGCGCAATGTGCTGGCGCTGATTCGCAACTCGGGCGTTGAGCCAGAAGTTGTCGAGTACCTGAAAACACCGCCCGGTCGCGACAAGCTGGTCGAACTGGTCGCTCAGCTCGGCATCCCCGTGCGTGAGCTGCTGCGTCAAAAAGGCACACCGTACGACGAATTGCAGCTGGACAACCCAGCTTTGAGCGACGACGCGCTGATCGGGGCCATGGTCGCGCACCCGATGCTGATGAACCGCCCTATCGTGGTGACGCCGCTGGGCACCCGGCTGTGTCGCCCCTCGGAAGCCGTGCTGGACATCTTGCCGCAGGCGCAGCAAGGGGCATTCAGCAAAGAAGATGGCGAACAGGTCATCAACGCGCAGGGAGAACGCATTGACAAAGCTTGACGTGACTGACATGACCGATACACCCCATGTAGACGCCGCTTTGTTTGCCATACCGTCGCAAGCGCAGTTGCAGGCAAACCTTGTTTCCAAACACCCGCCGCGCATCTTGCTGCTCTACGGCTCATTGCGTGAGCGGTCATTCAGCCGCTTGCTCAGCGAGGAAGCGGCGCGCTTGTTGACGGCGATGGGCTGTGAAACACGTACATTTAACCCGCACGGACTGCCCTTGGCTGACGATGCGCCTGAAACGCACCTCAAAGTGCAGGAACTGCGCCAACTGGCGCAATGGGCCGAAGGCATGGTGTGGACGTCCCCCGAACGGCACGGTGCGATGACGGGCATCATGAAAACCCAGATCGACTGGATTCCGCTGTCTGACGGTGCGGTGCGCCCGACCCAGGGCAAAACCTTGGCGGTCATGCAGGTCTGTGGCGGCTCCCAATCGTTCAACGCCGTCAACCAGTTGCGTGTTTTAGGCCGCTGGATGCGCATGTTGACCATTCCCAACCAATCCTCCGTCGCCAAGGCGTTTTTGGAGTTTGACGAGGCGGGCCGCATGAAACCATCGGCCTACTACGACCGCATGGTGGATGTGATGGAAGAGCTGGTCAAGTTCACCCTGCTCACCCGCGACGTATCGCCGTATTTGGTCGACCGCTACAGCGAACGCAAAGAAAGCGCGGAGGAGCTGATGAAACGGGTAAATCAGAAGGCGATTTAAGATGACCTCTGCTTCAA
Organism: Polaromonas sp.; assembly: GCA_043769295.1. GTDB lineage: Bacteria > Pseudomonadota > Gammaproteobacteria > Burkholderiales > Burkholderiaceae_C > Aalborgiella. The sequence goes on from JAYVJL010000040.1 coordinate 2,291, forward strand.
AAGGCAAAAATACCCTGAAAAAAGGTAAAATATGGATGTAGACGGCGTATTTATTGCCTAGGCCGCTATATTAAAAATAGCAAAAATTAACTTTAACTCGTTCAGTCTAACTACTCAGTTCAACCGCTTTTGTAAAAACTGCGCGCTCCCTGACGCTGGGTTTAGCTCATCAAACTGTATTCACCACCGCGCTCAAGGGCGCGTTTGTAGGCTGGACGGGCGTGGATGCGCTTCAAATACGCGGTCGCTTTGGGGTAGCTGGCATCCAGTCCACCGCGTGCGGCAGCAGCTTCGAGTGGGAAGCTCATTTGAATGTCCGCCCCTGAAAACTCGTCGCCGGCAAACCATTTGGTTTTGCCCAGCTCGGCTTCGATGTAGTCCAGGTGCGCTTTGATCTGCGGGTTGATGAACGAATCTTTGGTTTTTTTGGCGATGGCTTTGGCGATGGACTTCACGAAGAAAGGCATGGGCGCTTTTTCAATGTGGTTGAACACCAGCTTCATCAACAGCGGCGACATGGCCGAGCCTTCGGCAAAGTGCAACCAATAGGTGTAGCGCAGGCGTTCGGGCGTGCCGGCAGCGGGTGCAAAGTGCGCTTTATCGGCTTTCATGCCGTATGTATCGACCAGATATTCCACAATCGCGCCCGATTCCGCCACGGTGATGTCCCCATCGGTGATGACGGGCGACTTGCCCAGCGGATGCACCTCGCTAAGCTCCGGCGGTGCCAGCATGGTTTTGGCGTTGCGCTGGTAGCGCTTGATCTCGTAGGGCACACCCAACTCCTCCAGCAGCCAAAGTACGCGTTGCGAACGGGAATTGTTCAGGTGGTGGACGACGATCATGGTTTGCTTTCTAAGCGGTTGTGAAGAAGTGTCGCGGTGATTTTGGCAGCTTTCGCCACTCAGAATGTCAACTTGGTGTCATTGACCCATCGTTCAGCTTGTGAACTTGGCTATTTCAGCGTGTCTGCAATGCGCTGGGCACAGTTTTCAGCCTGCATGGCGTCCTGCGCTTCCACCATCACCCGCACCAAAGGCTCGGTGCCGCTGGCGCGAATCAGCACGCGGCCGGTGTTGCCCAGTTCGGCTTGCACCGCCACCGTTGCAGCCGCCAGTGCTGGCAGCTGTTGCAGACTGGCCCAAGTTTGACCCACTTGCAGGCGTACATTGATCAGGGTTTGCGGAAACAAGGTCACATCGCTCAACAGCTCGGCCATGGTTTTGCCGCTGCGGGCGCAGGCTTGCAGTACCTGCAGCGCGCTGATGATGCCGTCGCCCGTGGTGTGTTTGTCCAGCGCCAGCAGGTGGCCCGAGCCTTCGCCGCCCAGAATCCAGCCACGTTTGTCCAGCTCTTCCAGCACATAGCGGTCACCCACTTTGGCGCGGACGAACTCAACACCTTTGGCTTTCAGGGCTATTTCAACCGCCAGATTGGTCATCAGCGTGCCGACAGCCCCGGCAACAGGTTCGCCGCGCTCCAGGCGCTCTTTGACCATCAGATAGAGCACCTCGTCACCATTGAATAAGCGGCCGTGGGCGTCGACCAGCTGCAAGCGGTCTGCATCGCCGTCCAAAGCAATGCCGTAATCGGCCTGGTAGAGCTGCACGGCGGCAATCAGTGCTTCTGGATGGGTGGCGCCAACCTCGTGGTTGATATTCAAACCATCGGGTGTGCAACCGATGGCGATGACTTCTGCACCCAACTCATGAAACACCTTGGGTGCCACCTGGTAGGCAGCACCATGGGCGCCATCGACCACGATTTTGAGGCCTTTGAGTGTCAAATCATGGGCAAACGTGCTTTTGCAAAATTCGATATAGCGGCCTGCGGCATCGTCCAGACGGCGGGTTTTGCCCAGATTGGCCGAATCCACCCATTTTGGCGGTTCTTCCATGGCCGCTTCTACCGCCAGTTCCCAGGCATCGTCCAATTTCGTGCCATTGGCGCTGAAGAATTTGATGCCATTGTCGGCAAATGCGTTGTGGCTGGCGCTGATGACCACGCCCAGACTGGCCCGTTGCGCACGGGTCAGGTAGGCCACGCCGGGCGTGGGCAGGGGGCCAAGCAGGACGACGTTGACACCCGCAGAGTTGAAGCCCGACTCCAGCGCGCTTTCCAACATGTAGCCTGAAATGCGGGTGTCTTTGCCGATCAGCACGGTTGGATGATCTTCGGTTTGCCTGAGCACACGCCCCACCGCGTGCGCGAGTTTGAGCACAAAATCTGGGGTGATGGGATGCTGCCCCACTTCACCACGGATGCCATCGGTGCCAAAGAATTGTCTGCTCATCTTGAATGTCTCGCTTTTACTTTTAACTCTAAATATAGCTGTCTCGCTGCCTCATGTGTTTAGACCAGCTGATCTTGCACCGCTTGCAGTACCTTCAACGCCGCTGAGGTCTCTTTCACATCATGCACCCGAACAATGCTGGCGCCGTTTTGGACCGCCAAAACAGCCGCCACCACGCTGGGTGCAGTGCGGTTGGTCATATCCAAACCCGTGACCGCGCCAATCGCAGACTTGCGTGACCAGCCGGCCAAGATCGGCAAACCCAGCGCCAGCAACTCACGCTGTCTGGCCAGCAGGCTGAAATTTTGCCCGATGGTTTTACCAAAGCCAATGCCGGGGTCCAGGGTTATGCGGTCAAAATCTACACCTAGCCGGCGTAGATATTCACAAGTTTGCCTCAAAAACAAGAGCACCTGCGGCAGCACATCGCCCTGCATGGGCTCGGCTTGCATGGTTTGCGGTTCGCGGTGCATGTGCATCAGGCAGACGCCACAGCTGGGATGTTGCGCCACCACGTCAACAGCGCTCAAATAGCCCATACCACCGGGCTGACGCAGCGCCCAGATGTCATTGATGATGTCAGCACCCACTTCCAACACGGCCTGCATGACTTGGGGTTTGTAGGTGTCCACGGAAACCGGAACGTTGAATCTGATGGCCTCGCGCACCACGGGCAGCACACGTGCCAGCTCCACATCCAACGGCACTTGCGGTGCGCCTGGGCGGGAAGATTCGCCACCAATGTCCAGAATATCCGCACCGTCCGCCAGCAACTGCTCGGCATGGCGCAAGGCGCTGCCCGAAGCGGCATAACGCCCACCGTCTGAGAACGAATCAGGCGTGACGTTAACGATACCCATGATCTTGGGACGGGAGAGGTCTATTTGAAAGCGGGTGGTTTGCCAGATCATGGTTCTATTTTAGGCGAGCGGCTTGCACATCAAGGGGACGTTTTGCGGTGTTAATGCCGTTACTCATCCTTTAGATGCGTTATGAATACGTTATTGATGCGTCATTCATGTATTTTTGCAAAAAAAAACGAGGCAAACTGCCTCGTTTTTAGATGCTCAACCGTAACCCATCAAGCCGCTGTGGGTGATACTTCAGGTTTGATCACGGGTGCGCTACCGCTACCACTGTCGCCACCACCCGCTGGCGGGATGCGCGGCGTCCAGTCCTTGGGCGCATGTGGCTCTTTGCCCGCCATGATGTCGTCAAGCTGGTCGCTGTCAATGGTTTCCCACTCCAGCAAGGCCTTGGCCATGGCGTGCATTTTGTCCTGGTTGTCCTCAATCAACTTGCGGGCACGGGCGTATTGCGCATCAATGATGCGGCGCACTTCCATATCCACTTTTTGCATGGTGTTCTCAGACATATTCGTGGTTTTTGTCACTGAGCGACCCAAAAACACTTCGCCTTCGTTGTCCGCATAAACCATGGGGCCGAGTGCCTCAGACATACCGTAGCGCATCACCATGTCACGGGCCAAACCAGTGGCACGCTCAAAGTCGTTGCTGGCACCGGTAGTCATTTGCTTCATGAATACTTCTTCGGCAATACGGCCACCAAACAGCATGGCGATCTGGCTCAGCATGAACTCGCTGTCATAGCTGTAACGGTCTGCCGCCGGCAAGCTCATGGTCACACCCAAAGCGCGACCACGCGGGATGATGGTGACTTTATGCACCGGGTCGCACTTGGGCAGCATTTTGCCGATCAAGGCGTGACCCGACTCATGGTAGGCCGTGTTGCGGCGCTCTTCCTCGGGCATGATCATGCTCTTGCGCTCTGGGCCCATCAAGATTTTGTCTTTGGCTTTCTCAAAGTCCTGCATTTCAACAACACGGGCATTGCGGCGCGCCGCCATCAACGCGGCTTCGTTGCACAAGTTGGCCAGATCGGCCCCACTCATGCCGGGCGTACCGCGTGCAATCGTGCCAGGGTTGACGTCCTGCCCAGCAGGGATTTTGCGCATGTGGACGTTCAAAATCTGCTCACGTCCGCGAATATCAGGCAACGTCACATAGACTTGGCGGTCAAAACGACCCGGACGGAGCAGCGCAGCGTCCAGAATATCAGGGCGGTTGGTTGCTGCTACAACAATGACACCGAGGTTGGTTTCAAAACCATCCATTTCGACCAGCATCTGGTTCAGTGTTTGTTCACGTTCATCATTGCCACCACCTACACCTGCGCCACGTTGGCGGCCGACGGCGTCGATCTCATCAATAAAAATGATACAAGGTGCGTTTTTCTTGGCGTTTTCAAACATGTCGCGAACACGAGATGCGCCCACGCCGACAAACATTTCAACGAAGTCCGAACCTGAAATCGCAAAGAAAGGGACTTTCGCTTCACCAGCAATCGATTTAGCCAACAAAGTTTTACCCGTACCTGGTGGGCCAACGAGCAGCAAACCGCGAGGAATACGGCCACCGAGTTTTTGGAAACGGCCTGGGTCTTTCAAGAAATCAACGACTTCTTTGACTTCTTCTTTGGCTTCGTCGCACCCGGCCACATCGGCAAAGGTCACGGTATTGGCACTTTCATCCAGCAGCTTGGCTTTGCTTTTACCGAAGCTGAACGGGCCGCTTTTGCCGCCGCCCTGCATTTGCTTCATGAAGTACACCCAGACACCAATCAACAGCAACATCGGACCCCAGCTGACCAACAAGGTCATCAGCAAGGAGCTTTCTTCCCGTGGTTTCACGTCAAATTTGACGTTGTTGGCAATCAAGTCGCCGACCAAACCCCGGTCAAGATAGGTTGCCGTGGTGCGGATTTTTTTGTCGTCGTTGGTGGTGCCAATAATTTCAGTACCGCCTTGACCCTCTTGAATCGTGGCACTTTTGACCTGCTTGTTGCGGATCTGTTCCAGAAACTCTGAATAACCCACATACCCAGCGCTGACGCCACCTTTTGTTTCAAACTGTTTGAAAACAGTGAACAACACCATGGCGATAACCAGCCACACGGCGATTTTTGAAAACCATTGATTATTCAAGCGAAGCTCCTACCTTGTTACTTACCAACCCACATGCGCTTCATTTTAGGCGTTTCAAGGTGCAGGTACGATTTTATGGTCATTTTTTCATCTATTTTTGCCCCATGCCGACCAAAAAAGTCTCTGAGGATTCGGAGCGTGACGACTTCGGCTTAACGGCTTTCACCACAGAAAAGTGAGATTTGAACATCACCACCAACTGGCTGTAGCCACTGCCATGGAACACTTTGGTGACTAAAGCGCCCTCCGGCTTCATGTGGTGTTTGCAAAAATCAATCGCCAATTCGACCAAATTTTCAATCCGAGCGGCATCGGTGGCATCAATGCCCGACAGATTGGGTGCCATGTCAGACACCACAATGTCAGCCAAAGCCCCACCCAACTCGGTCGTGAGCTGCGCCAAAACCTCGTCTTCGCGGAAATCGCCCTGGACGAAGACCACGCCTTCGATCGGCTCCATCGACAGCAAATCCAAAGCAATGATCTTGCCGTTGAGCTCCCCCGCAGCCGCACCGCCACTGGTGGCCGTTTTTGGGGAAAGTTTACGGCGGATGTACTGGCTCCAGGCACCGGGCGTGGAACCCAGATCGACCACCAAATGGCCCGGTTTGATCAAGCCGAACTGTTCGTCGATCTCTTTGAGTTTGTAGGCCGCTCTGGCTCGATAGCCTTCGCGTTTGGCTAATTTGACGTAAGTGTCGTTGACGTGGTCATTCAACCACGCTTTATTCACTTTTTTGCTCTGTGTTTTAACTTTCATTGTGGTCCATTATCGCTTTTCAGCGTCC
>JAYVJL010000041.1:0-23205 GCA_043769295.1 Polaromonas sp.
CGCTGCGCCGCGCGTTCAAAACCGCCTTCTTCCACAATGGCGGCCAGGCATTCAAGGGCGTCGGGGTCAAATGTACTCATGGATGTGACTATTTTTGGAGACTTTTTGAAAAGATTCTGAAAGCGTTGCTCTATTAGTAATCTTGATATTTTTGCTGATAGTTTAATGTCGCTTCTATTTGCTGGCAACTTCGCGCACACTTGTATCAGTTAAAACCACAGGGTATAAGACGGGCAATAAGCAAGTATGAAAGTTGTAGCATGAAAGTCATCGACATATGAAAGTCATCGTTCTAGGGGCAGGCATCATCGGCATCAGCACCGCCTGGCATTTGCTGGAGCAGGGTCACGAAGTCACTGTGGTGGACCGCCAGCCGGACGCGGCGCTGGAGACCAGCTTTGCCAACGCCGCACAAATCTCGGTCAGCTACTGCGAGCCTTGGGCCAACAAAGACGCACCGCTCAAAGCGCTGAAATGGATGTTCAGCGACCAGGCGCCCTTGCTGTTTCGCCCGCAATTGCCCACTTTCGGCCCGACCGCCAAATTTGGCGGCGGCTGGTTGCAATGGCGCTGGGGGCTGCAGTTTCTAAGCCAGTGCAACGACGCCGCCTTTGAGCGCAATGTGCAACAAATCGTCGCTTTGGGTGCTTACAGCCACACCGCGTTGAAGGACGTGGTCGTAGCCACCGGCATCAGCTACAACCGCCTGGAATGCGGGATTGCCCACTATTTTACCGACCAGCATGCGTTTGATTCTGCGGGCGAGGCGGCTGTGCTGATGCAAAAGTACGGCGTGAAGCGCCAGGTGGTCAGCAAAGCGGCGCTGCTCAAGATCGAACCCGCGCTGACCGCCTTTGCCGACCAGATCGTCGGCGGCACCTATACCGCCAGCGACGAAAGCGGCGACGCCCGCGTTTTCACCCAGGAGTTAGCCCGACTGTGCTACGCACGCGGCGCAGAATTTTTGTTTGGACATGATGTTGTTGGATTGAACAAGCGGGGAAATGCTATTGAATCAGTAGCAGTTCAGGCAATAAATACGCCGGCTAAAGATGAAAATAAGGCTGAAAATGCAAAAAATGAGATCAAAACACTGACTGCAGACGCCTACGTCGTCGCCTGCGGCTCCTACAGCGCACCGCTGTTGCGCACCGTGGGTGTGGATTTGCCGATCTACCCAGGCAAAGGCTACAGTGCTACCTTCAAAATCTTGAAACCCGAGCTGGCACCTAAAGTGTCGGTGATTGACGACCAGGTCAAATGCGCTTTCAGCCGCCTGGGCGACGAACTGCGGGTGGCTGGTACGATTGAAGTCGGTGGCTACGACACCTCCTTAAGCAGCCCCCTGGCGCAAGCCCGCTGCCAGATGCTGGCCAAGCGTGTCGAAACGGTGCTGCCCGGCGTGTGCGACACGCGGACGCAGGAAGAGGGCGGTTCACCGCATTTCTGGACCGGCCTGCGCCCCGCCACACCCACCAACATCCCCTTTATCGGCAAAACCAAAGTCGGCAAACTTTGGGTCAACGCCGGCCACGGCACGCTGGGCTGGACGCACGGGGCGGGTTCGGGCAAGGCGATTGCAGAGTTGATCAGCGGTAAAAGCCCTGAAATTGCCCACGGCACAGCAGGGCATCAGTTCAGGTTTTACGGGTTTTGATTCAAAATCCAGTTTGAATTGCTATATATTTAGTAGCTAATTAGGCAATAATTACGCCGGTTAGGTGCCAATTTGACCCCCAATTTACAGATGCGGCTTCATTTGCAGCACATCCTGCGCGACCTGCTCGTACGCGTGCGCCAGCTGGAGCAGCGCCCAGTCGCCGCGTGGTTTGCCTATCAACTGCATGCCCATTGGTAGGCCCGCCGCGTTAAAGCCGACCGGTACGCTGATGCTCGGCAACCCCGCCAGCGTGGGCAAAATCACCACTTCCATCCAGCGGTGGTAGGTGTCCATCTGGCGGTCCGCTATTGCAGAAGGCCAGCGTTTCGTCACGTCAAACGGCCACACCTGCGCGGTGGGGAGGGCTAAAAAGTCAACCTTGTCAAAGAGTTGCAGCAACTGCTGGTAGAGCTGCGTGCGGGTGGTGCTGGCGCTGAGCAGCTCGCTGCCGGTGAGCGTGCTGGCTTGGTCCACCTCCCACAGCGCCTCGGGTTTCATCTGCTCACGGTTTTTGGGTTGAAGCAAGAAGGGCGCGAGGCGAGAGGCCACCAAGGCACGCCGCCAGACCAGCCAGCAGTCCCACACGCGCTCGGGGGGCATGCCCAAAGTGACCGGCTCGACGTGGCAACCCGTTGATTCCAAACGCTTTAGACCGCTTTCGCAGACGTCCAAAATACCCGGTTCCATGGCCAGATAGCCGTTTAAATCACCCAGCCAGCCGATTTTGAGGCCTTTTTTGTGACTTTTTTGGTCAGCATCCAGTGAAGCGTTGAACTGTGATCCGTCTTCGGCGATGGACAGCGGTGCGCGTGCGTCCCAGCCGGATTGAATCGCCAGCAGCTTCGCCACATCGCGCACGCAGCGGCCCATCGGACCTTCGGTGCCGAGCTGGTTGATCCACACGTCCTGCGCCGGCCACATGGGTACGCGGCCCTGGCTGGGGCGCATGCCGAAGATGTTGTTCCAGCCGGCAGGGTTGCGCAGGCTGCCCATGAAGTCGCTGCCATCGGCCACGGCCAGCATGCGCGTCGCCAAAGCCACCGCCGCGCCGCCTGAGCTTCCGCCAGCGGTTTTGGTGGGGTCAAAGGCATTACCGGTCGCTCCAAACACCGTGTTGAAGGTGTGGGAACCGAGGCCAAACTCCGGCACATTGGTTTTGCCGATGACGATGCAGCCCGCCGCCTTCATGCGCTGCACCATCAGGCCATCTTCTTTAGGGATGAAGTTTTTCAGGAGTGGGCTGCCCATGGTGGTGGCGATGCCGGCTGTGGGTGCGAGGTCCTTGACCGCCTGCGGGATGCCGTGCAGCCAGCCCATGGATTCGCCGCGCTGTAACTGGGCGTCGCGCTCGGCGGCCTGGTTCAGCAAGATATGCGTATCTACGCGGCTGACGATGGCGTTGAAACTGGGGTTGACAGCGTCAATGCGGTCCAGCGTGGCTTGCATGACTTCCACGCAAGACACTTGGCGCAGGTGGATGGCAGTGGACAGCTCAGACGCGGTCCAAGAGGTGATGGCATGGTTGGGCATGTTGACGATTTTGCACGAATGCCACATGCTTTTGTCACATCTAAAAGTAACTGTCTATATGTTGCTGTCTGGAGTGGTCGTGTTTGCTCTACCTTTTGACGCGAATCCTTCTGGGCCTAATCCGCAATTCCTTTAAATTTTACAAACTGAGTTTGCGTGGCATCATAGTCAGAAGGTGCTTTACTACTTAGTTGTACAGGCTTCGGAACTGGCTTGGTTTGCTGAGGCACGGATTCAACATTCAACAAGAAAGCAGATTCAGGAAAGACCAACAATACGGCCATAAGAAATATCAAGATGATGGACAAAAGTATGGCCATCAACGCACCCAGGAGGCTCCGCAGCGCGGCACGCTGGATGGGCTTGAAATGTGGGAAATGAATGTGCATGACAACCGTGCCTGATGTGTTGGTGTGATAGTGCATCGTCGTTAGTAGATGGTCATTAGATCCTGATTTCAGGATCGCATGCAAACGCAGTGATGAAGGAAGTAAGCAAGAATTTCCAAGTCAATGCATGTGCGATTTAGTGAAAAAAGGTATGTAAACCTACTGTTTGACCTGTCGGAAGAATAAATATTCTCCCCTTCCCATTTCGGGGGTGATTAAATATCCGGTGCATGTATTGTTTGCACATCGGACATCAACGACGCGCGGCCAAATGGTTGCAGCCGTCGGAAAGCCTGGCATGTATTGAGGAGCATGCCATACCCCGAAATCAGCTACGGGGTCTGCTTTTTCCATTCCTGAGGCATCTTGTGAGCCACTCCCAAAAAGCATCCGCTCGATTTTCACGCCTGGAATGCTGGCCAGTGGTATGTTTTGAGTCATGGCCAAGCTCAGGCGCACTGCAGGCCCGACTTTATTGTCGAGAGTTTCGGCTTGCGAGGCTGCAACACCAAGACTAAGCGTCAGGAGTATGAATGACATCTTGATCATGACCATCACCTGCTTAGTGTTGAACTGTGCTGACTGTCGATGAAGCTGCTGAATCCACCGTACTTCGACTTGCTAAATTTTCATCTGTGCGATAAGTATTCGTGAAGACGTCGGTACCTGCTTGGCTGCTACGCGATTCAGTCTCGAAAGCCGGAATTGCAGGTTCAGACGTGGGAGCAGGTGAAGGGGTTGCCACAACGGCAGTCGCTTGAGGCAAGGCAGGTGCTTGCTTGTAATTCGGTACAGTATTTGCAGCAATCGGCGTAACGGCTACTGACTTGGGTGCCGGCAGCGGGGGGGCAGCCCCTACGATGGATGCTTGCAAGCCGAACGCTGCACGCCTTTCCTCTGCCGTCATCGATTGAGGACATTTAGTGCCTGTCATTTCCAGCGCTTCCCTGGCACCAACATCCATACAATCCATAGCCAGAGACGCGGCTTTCATGCCTTTGTTCCAGAGTTCACGACTCATTTTTAAACGTTTGCAATGGTCATCTGTCCAAGTCGACCCAAAACTCAGACCAAATCCAGCACCGTTGGCGCTGGCACTTGTGCTACCCATACAGGTGTCATTGCTGGTGGTCAACGGAGGACCGGATACGGATGGTACATTTTTGATGGTGTACTCGCCTCGGTAATCAACAATGCTGGTGGTCGAACCACTGCTGATAATATTCGATGTTGAATTTGAATTCACATTCGCGTTGGTCGTAATGACTGACGGACTCGAGGAGTTGAAGATTATCGCTTGAGTGTTGCCTAGCGCGGATGTCGTGGCTGTACTTGACGATCCGTTAGCACTGGCTGTCTGCGCCATGACACCCACGGGCACCAGTAGCAATGCGACGGTTAAAAGCTTTTTCATATCAACTCCTTCACATGTGGGGAGGGCGGCTAGCCCCCCCCATTTACAAAAGCCTATCAACTAACTGGTTGCATTAGGGAGCAATAGCCGATGAACCAGCACCGGCTCCACCACTGGTGCCGCCACCATTGCTGAAGCCACCGGCATTGCCAACGCTGGCATTGATAACACCGAACGAGCCACCCATAGAACCGGCAGCTGAGTTGGCATTAGTGAAATTCACAGACCCTGCGTTGACCGCTAAAGCACTTGCGTTGTAACCAGAAGTGCTGCCAGAAGTGTTGGTCACCAAAGCAGCGCCACCGCCAGGACCTGCACCAGTCATGGCGATGTTGTTGGTAGCCGACACTGCACCACCATTGGCATTGCCAGCCACGCTACCACCAGGAGCAACTGTGAGGAAGCTGGCATTAGCATTTGAGGCCGCCACAGCTTGTGCTTGAGCTCCGCCCATTGCAGCACCATTGCCGGAGGTCATTGCCAAGCTCGAGACCGAGCCGATCGTGCTAGCGGCACCGCTAACACCCGCACTGCCCACGCTGCCGCCGGGAACTGCAGTACTACCACCCATGGCATTTGCCGTAGCAGCTGCGCCAGCGGTAGCATTATTTGCGCTGAGTGCGGCACCCGTGCCTGCGCTGGCGGCGCTGGAAAACGTATTTGCCGCGGAACCTGTCGCTGTCATTGTTTGTGCAATAGCTGAACTGCTCAGTTGTGCAGAAGCAACACCAGCGAGGAATACTACAGCCGTAGCAAGGAGAGTTTTTTTCATGATATTTCCTTCAATATGAACAATTCTCGGAACCGCCGAGTGCGGATCTCAAGTTTGAATGTCCGACCCGTTCGAACATCCAGCCTGAAGTGACTCTGCTTGATATTGAAGGTGACCTTGGGGGCTGTCTTCTCAATCTCGCTTTGCCTGGCTGTAGTTTCTTTTTTTGGCGATTCGCCATCAATACCGTAAATGGGGTAACTCAACACCCCCACAGATCTACCCATTGCGTGCTCGGGTATGCGTCTCAGGGGCGGAATCTTTTTTGGCCAGCCATGACGAGCGCTTCGGCTTGGCTTCAGGCTTTGTGCGTCTCCTTTGGGTAATTAACTCGGTAGTTATAGGTCGTAATTATTGTAATAAATTGTAATAAATAGCAATAGTGTGACAAAATTTGCTTGAAATACATTTCAATTTTCAATTTTTTTTCGATTTATTGCAACGAACTGAGTGTCAACAAGAATCAAGCTTCCCTATTGGTGCAATATGGAATTCGGGCTCCACATGTGTCACAAATCCAATATCTTGGCGTCATGGCTGATTAAAAAAATGAACATTTTTGTATTACTTATAACGAATCTGTCTGTATCAACGCGGACCAATTGCGGTAAAGTTTGAGCCAACCTCTTACAGAAATTACATTGAGGGGTTTGTGAGAGAAAGCGGAGGTTGCTATGAATCCACAAGTTTCTGCCCAGCATCTATCGGCAAATGCCCATGTTGACAAGCAGCTACAGCAGGGCCAGTTCTCCTACCACACAAGTCCTGCCAGCTTATGGCCGGATTTTCTTCTTGGACAAGTCAGCCAACCGCTGCGGGTTCTTTTGGTGGATCAGGATGCGCGCATGCGCAATGTGGTCAGCCAGGAGCTTAGCCAAGACACCCGCATCAGCCTCCTATCGTCCGCCAGCAACCTGCGCGAAGGTAAAGCCATCATTTCCCGCCATGAATTTGACGTTTTGCTGCTCGACTTCAATCTGGGCGATGGCATGGGTTTTGACCTCATCAAGCACATGAAAATGCACCGCCCGTCAGCCGAAGCCATTGTGATGTCGGTGATGGACGATGAAGACCACGCCATCACCGCTTTTGAGTTGGGTGCCACAGGATATTTGGTCAAAAATTCGTGGTTTGGCAACTTCTCGCAAGCCGTGCTGCAGGTGGCCAATGGCGGGGCCTTTATTTCGCCCAATCTGGCTCGCCGCCTGGTGCAAAAGCTGGCTGCGGTGCACCACGCTAAAATACACGCCTCATCCTCGCACCACGCGATGACAAATTTGCACAGCGACAGCATCTTGTCTGTCCGTGAGAAGGAGATTCTGGAGCTGGTGGCTTCTGGTCATACCAGCCCTGAAATTGCGGCCCGCATCAGCATCAGTGGTCAAACCGTCACCACCCACATGAAGAACATTTATCGCAAACTACAGGTGCATTCACGTGCCCAGGCCGTCATGCATGCAAAAAGCCAGGGTTTGTTGAATTAGGCCCGGGTTTCATACACAGCGACCAAGTAAAATCCGCCAAACAACGAGGGCTTTTCGTTTGAGAAGCCTTTTTTTACGTCTGTGGTTTTCAGTTCAGTAGATTCAATCCATTCATGCATCACATCATTCAGTCAATAATTTCCCAGATCGCCCAAGAGATCAAAGTCAAGCCCGAACAGGTGAAAACCGCCGTTGAGCTGCTGGACGGCGGTGCGACCGTCCCCTTCATCGCCCGCTACCGCAAAGAAGCCACGGGTGGGCTGGACGATATTCAACTGCGCGAGCTGGAGTTTCGCCTCAGCTACTTGCGTGAACTGGCCGACCGGCGCGTTGCCGTTCTCAAAGCCATTGACGAGCAGGGCAAATTAACCGATGCACTGCGCCTGTCAATCGCTGATTGCGCCACCAAGCAAGAGCTGGAAGATTTGTATCTGCCCTTCAAACTCAAACGCCGCACCAAAGGGCAAATGGCGCGCGAAGCAGGGCTGGAGCCGTTGGCCGACAAGCTGTTTGCTGATCCGACACTGAACCCTGCTAGGGAGGCTGAAGCCTTTGTGATTCCCTTCAAACCGCATGTGGAAGGTGAAGACAAGCAGCCTGATTTCTCCACCATAACCGCTGTGTTGGACGGCGTGCGCGACCTGCTGAGCGAGCGCTGGGCCGAGGACGCCGCACTGGTTCAAAGTCTACGTGAATGGTTGTGGGACCAGGGCTTGCTGCAAAGCAAATTGATGGATGGCAAAGACCAAAACAATGCCGACGTGGCCAAGTTCCGCGATTATTTTGAGTACGACGAACCGATTGGCCGCGTGCCCTCGCACCGCGCCTTGGCCGTGTTTCGCGGGCGTGGGTTGGAGATTTTGGATGCGAAGCTGGTACTTCCTGCCCCGCCAGAGCATTTCAAAGCCCCCTCAACTGCGACATCCAGCACGCCGCCGGGCAGCCCCAAGGCGGGCGACGCCCCCTCGGGGGGCAGCGTAGTACGCGCAGCGACAAGCGTGGGGGCACCAGTCTCCCTTGCCGAAGCCCGCATTGCCCTGCATCTCGGCTGGAGTCACCTCGGCAGAGCCTCTGACGACCTGCTGCGCAAATGCGTCGCCTGGACCTGGCGCGTCAAGCTCAGCCTGTCCACCGAGCGCGATTTGTTCGCCCGCCTGCGTGAAGACGCCGAAAAAGTCGCCATCAAGGTGTTTGCCGACAATCTGCGCGATTTGCTCCTCGCCGCACCCGCCGGCCCGCGCGTGGTGATGGGGCTGGACCCCGGCATCCGCACCGGCGTGAAAGTGGCGGTGGTGGATGCGACCGGCAAACTGGTCGAAACCGCCACCATCTACCCGCACGAGCCGCGCAAAGACTGGGACGGCTCGCTGCATGTTTTGAACAAACTATGCGACAAACACGGCGTCAACCTCATCGCCATCGGCAACGGCACCGCCAGCCGTGAAACGGACAAGCTGGCGGCGGATTTGATCAAATTGGTCAATAAAAACGCAAAAAATGAGTCAAATTTGGCTCCAGCCGGCGTATCTATTACCTCAGTCGCTATAGAAAAAGTAGTAGTCAGCGAAGCCGGCGCGTCGGTCTACAGCGCCAGCGAGTTTGCCAGCCTGGAGATGCCCGACGTCGACGTCAGCCTGCGCGGCGCGGCCAGCATTGCGCGGCGCTTGCAGGACCCGCTGGCCGAGCTGGTCAAAATCGACCCCAAAGCGATTGGCGTGGGGCAGTACCAGCATGACCTGAACCAGTCCGAGCTGGCGCGTAGCCTGGGTTCGGTGGTGGAAGATTGCGTGAATTCGGTCGGTGTGGATCTGAACACTGCTAGCGTCCCGCTGTTGAGCCGCGTCTCCGGCCTGTCCGCCAGCGTTGCTAAATCGGTCGTGCGCTGGCGCGAGGCGAATGGCGCGTTCAAGAACCGCCGCCAGCTCAGCGAAGTGACCGGTCTCGGCCCCAAAGCCTTCGAGCAATGCGCGGGCTTTTTGCGCATTCGCGGTGGCGACAACCCGCTGGACATGACCGGCGTCCACCCCGAAACCTACCCCGTGGTGGAGCAAATCATTGTCAAGACCGGAAAGCAGGTGAGTGAATTGATGGGGCGCGCCGACATGCTCAAAACGCTGCGCCCCGAGCTGTTTGCCAACGACAAGTTCGGCGTCATCACTGTAAAAGACATTTTGAGCGAGCTGGAAAAACCCGGCCGCGACCCGCGCCCCGACTTCAAAGTAGCGCGCTTCAACGACGGCGTGGAAGACATCAAAGACCTGCGCGAGGGCATGATTCTGGAAGGCACCGTCAGCAACGTCGCCGCCTTTGGCGCGTTCATCGACCTGGGCGTGCACCAGGACGGCCTGGTCCACGTCAGCCAGCTGAGCCACAAATTCACCACCGACGCCCGCGAAGTCGTCAAAACCGGCGATATTGTCAAAGTGCAGGTGGTGGAGGTGGACGTTGCCCGCAAACGCATCGCCTTGACCATGAAACTGGGTGAAAAACCGGCACAGCGCAGCGAACAGGGCAATAATAGGTTCGAGGGTGCAGGAAGAGGACAGCAACAGCGCGGTAATTCAAATCAGGGTCATCAACCCGTTGCACAAGCCCCTTCTGCAATGGCCTCGGCGTTTTCAAAGCTGCAAGCGCTACGTAAATAATAGCGTCAGCTTTTAAAAAGGAACAATGTCATGGCAAAAACCGGCGAATGGGCCACCAAAGTGCTCGCAGTCATCAAAAGCGGCAACACAGATGCGGCGATAGCGCAAATCAAAGTTGCGCCCACCGTGAAAGACCTCAACCAACTCAAAGCCGCCATGATTGTGGGCGCTTTGATGGCGAAACACAAAAATGTGGAGGCTGCGGTGAATGAGAATTTGGCGCTGCTGTCAGCGCCTAGACTGCATCGGTCGCCTTGAGGGGTGTTTTAAGGTGTAGTCGGCGTATTTGTTGCGTGAGATGCTACATTAATTATAGCAAAAATAACATGTCAGTTAGATGGAAATATTCTTGATACCAATGCATCAATTTACTGCAATTGAATTGACTTGCCTTATTTGAATACTTTTTTTACTGTGCAAGAAGTTCTTGAATTAAAAATAATCTTGTTGTCATAGCTATATTGCTCATATTTCAAGATGGCTTCATCTCCATAAGTGTATTCGTAACAATAATGAGTTTGGATAAAGATGCCGCTATCAGCTTTGTAAAGATCTTGATCAATGCGTTTTACGTTGACTTTGTAGAATTCAGCATACGCAGCTAACGGAATAACGCTAGCGATAACAATTGCAAATATGGTTTTAGACTTCATAGTGAATTCCTTGTTAAGTTTTTATTAAATTAAACCACGTAACAAGCAAATCATCTGAGATCGCAAGTTAATTTTCTATAACTTGAAAATTGGTGTAATTTACTATAATTTTGGTAGCTGCTTGAGCAATAAATATGTTGGCCACGGTCACATTTAGCGCTATATTCACTCAAATATAGGCGAGACAGCCTCCACAACCGCCTCAATCACCGCAGCCGGCGCGCTTTCAACCTTGCGCGCTTTTCTGGCCAAAATATCCAGCGTTCGCACTTGGTCGCAGCGCACGATGCCTTGGGTTTTGGTGCCTACCAGTTCAACGGCAAAGCCGCGAATCCGCGCAAAGTTGCCGCCGTTGGTGATGGGTGCGACCACGGGGGTTTGCGTTAATTTGTTGAATGCTGTGGCTGAGACGATCATCACGGGGCGGTGGCCGCCTTGCTCATGGCCTGCAATGGGGTCGAGTGAGACCATGTAGATATCGCCGCGCTTCATAGAAGCTCGTTACCCACAGGGCGCAGCGCGTCCCACTCGGCATCTGGTGTGGGCATAGGCGCTTTGGCGTCGCATTGGGCTAACAAGTCGCTCAACGTGGGTTTTTTACGCTGCAAAGGTTTGATGACGATGGCGTTGCTGCTGTCCAGCTCCAGGCTCACGTTTTCGCCAATGTGCAGATTCAACATGTTGATAATGGAGGGCGGAATGGCAATCATGGCGGAGCCGCCAACTTTGCGTAGTGAGGTTGCGTACATTTGAAACTCCTTTTGTTATATTTAAGTATAACATTTAAGTGCCGTATTTACAACAAGGAACCCGCATATGCCGCCCGCAGCCAACGCCGAGCTTGCATTGGCTACCTTAAGCGTCAGGGCTTAAGTATTTTTGAGAAAGCTGGCCACGGCGTTGTTGATAGCTTCAGGATGTGTGATGGGAGCCATATGCCCTAGTCCCTCAAATGTTACGGTTCTGACATTCGGCAGAATGGGTGCGAGCCGTCTCGCAACAGCATGGGCTGACTCGGGCGACTTCTCGCCCAACATGTACAGAATCGGCATCTTCAGTGCCTGAAACGCTGCCAGCGGTGTGGGCTCAGTGAACAGGGCATGGCTCCAACGTCTGACGTTTGTGACCGACTGGACAATACTTGGCTTGCGCTCCGCTGGCGTTTGTTGCCAACTTCCGCTGCCCATCCAAAAATCGATGAAATGCTGCGCCGCCTCGTCTTTTTCGCCTTGATCGAGGGCGATACTTGCGGCAGCTACGGCATGCCGTATGCCGTCAACACCGTTGGGAGACGGCGTCTGCGATTCCTCCAGCGAAAACAGGGTTGGCTCGTAGACGGCAATGGCACGAACACGACTCGGATTTTGAAGGGCAGCAAGCAGGGCAACTGCCGCCCCATAGGAGTGGCCGATCAATATGAGTGGGGAGCCTGCCGCGGCGAGCACCGGTTCTATCAGCGCTACCTCATCACTCAGGGTGATGAATCGATCAGAAGGCCATTCAGGGCTTTTGCCTGAGCCGTAGGAATCCGGAGCCAGTACGCGATAGCTCGGGGAAAGCAAGTCCATGAGTCCTCGCCACTGTGAAGAATTGCTGGCATTTGAGTGAAAGCAGACGACTCCGGGGCCCGAACCGGCTTCGCGAACATAGGGCTGAGCGCTTGGCATCACGAATTCCAGTGAAAGGTGAGTTTGAGGCTTAAATACCGCAAAATCTGCGGAATAATCTGACAACAGGGCATTAAGTTAGTCATCTGAATCTCCCAAAATGGACTTACAGTTTGTACTTTGTTCGATTATATTTGATTGATATGAGATTCTAATTTTGCTGCAAATTTAATAGCATATTAGGCAATAAATACGCCGGCTATAGCCATATTTATATCCATATTCACTCAAATATCGGCGAAACAGCTTCAACTACGGCTTGAATAACCGCAGCCGGTGCACTTTCAACCTTGCGTGCTTTTCTTGCCAAAATATCTAGCGTTCGAACTTGGTCACAACGCACGATGCCTTGGGTTTGGGTGCCTACCAGCTCAACGGCAAAGCCGCGAATCCGCGCAAAGTTGCCACCGTTGGTAATGGGTGCAACCACGGGTGTTTGCGCTGCAAGGGTTTGATGACGATGGCATTGCTGCTGTCCAGCTCAAGGCTCACGTTTTCGCCTATATGAAGGTTCAGCATGTTGATAATGGAGGGTGAAATGGCAATCACACCGCTGCCGCCCGACTCGCTGGAAGCCCGCATCTGCTGCTACGAATGCACGTTTTGCAATACCTGCCCGAACTGCGGCGGTGGGTTTGTGCAGCGGCCGGCTCGGGTGGCAAATTTGGCGGCACCTTCCAGAAAACCGCGCCTGCCAATGCCGCCATGAACGCAGGCGTCAAACAAAATCAGCAGTTCTCGGTCAAAGTCGTGTGCAGTCAATTGGGGTTTCAAGGCCATAGGTTGTCTCCAAAAAACGGACGCATAGCAACAAAATAAACATTAATAAATGACTATGCTACGTGCATGGATACATATTCACCCCAAGGGTCACATCACTATTTACCCGAGCGCCGGAAATTGCTGCAAACAGCCGCACTGGGTCTGGCCCAAGTGAGCACCTTAGCCAGCAGCTTGTGGTTACCGCGCAGCAGCTGGGCGCAACCCAAATTTCAAAACAACCCGTTCACCCTGGGCGTGGCCAGCGGTTCGCCCACGCATGACTCGGTCGTGCTGTGGACACGCTTGGTTGACAGTGGTTTCTTTGGTTCAAGTTTCGGCTCCAAACTGGGCAGTGAGTCCGTCACCGTGCGCTGGGAAATGGCGCTGGACGACCAGTTCGGTCGTGTCGTGCAAACCGGCCAAAGTCAGGCCGTCGCCGCACTGGCGCACTCGGTCCATGTCGAAGTGCCCAATTTACAGCCCGACCGTTGGTACTTTTACCGCTTCATGGCGGGTGACGTGATCAGCCCCGTGGGTAAAACCCGCACCTTCCCCGCACCGGGCACGCCAGCCGCCAAACTGCGCTTGGCCTACGCCTCGTGTCAGCGCTGGGAATACGGCTATTTCAACGCCTACAAGCACATGCTGGCTGAAAATCTGGACGCTGTGATGTTTTTGGGCGACTACATCTACGAGTACCCAGGCGCTACCAATGGCATCCGCATACCCAACATGACATCCAGCCTCGGTTTCACGCTGACGCTGGATGACTACCGCGCCCGCTATGCCACCTACAAGGGTGACGCCGACCTGCAAGCCATGCATGCCGCCTGCCCTTGGTTGATCACCTGGGACGACCACGAGGTGCAAAACGACTACGCCGGTTTGAGCGCGGGCGACAGCGGCGCGGCTGATGTTTTCTCCAAATCCAAAGACTTTGCCAAACGCCGTGCCGCGGCCTACCAGGCGTTTTATGAGCACATGCCGATTCGGGCGTCCAGCCTGATGAAAAGCTTCACCGGCATGGTGAACCACGCCTCCAACGCTGAAATGCGGATCTACAACCGCGTCGATTTTGGCAATTTGGCCACGTTTTACATGCTGGACGCCCGCCAGTACAAAGACCCGCTGGTCTGCACAAAAGACGACAAAGCGGGTTCAAGCTGGGTCAACCCGGAAAAATGTGACGTGTGGAACGACCCCAAACGCACCATGCTGGGCGCGCCGCAAGAGCAGTGGCTGAGCGCCGAATTCGGCAAAGCGGCCAAATCAAACCAGACTTGGAACGTGGTGGGTCAGCAATCCTTGTTTGGGCAGCGCGACGGCCAACCCGGCCCTGACCAAAGTTTGTGGAACGACGGCTGGGACGGTTACACCGGCGCCCGCACCCGTATGACCGACGCGCTGCAAAAGAACGCCGTGCGCAACACCGTGTTTTTGGGAGGGGATGTGCATGAAAACTGGGTCGGCCACATCAAGGCCGACTACAGCCAGACGGCTGCAGCGCAAAACGCGCCAAGTTTGGGGGTCGAATTTTGCGGTACCAGCCTCACATCGCGCAGCAGCGGCGTGGCCAAGGTGCCCGAGCGTTTGGCCGAGAACCCGCATTTTGTGTTTGCCGACGCCAAAATGCGCGGCTATGGCGTGGTGGAGTTCACCCCCAAGCAACTCATCACCACACTGCGGGTATCAGACGACGTGACCCGCAAAGACAGCGGTATCGCCACCTTGGCGCAGTTTGCCGTGGCGGCAGGGCGCGCGGTGGTGGAGAAGATTTAAAGCATCAACCTGCGTTGTTGATCAAATTGTTGATCAGATCCCAAGCCAGGTCGTGAAATTTTTGTCTGCTGCCTCATCACCCGCCACAAAGCCTTTGTAGCCAGAGGCGGCCAGAGCCTTGTTGCCAGCGTCGGTTTGGTCCAAGCTGAGCAAGGTGTCTTTCATAGTACTGATTGTTGCTGGATCCAGTTTGCTGTTGGCGATCCAGTACTTGATGGGCATGGGGCGCGATTCAGCGCAGGTTTTGCCGCCTTTGTCCTTCCAGGCTTTGATCACACCTTTAGAGGCGGTTGCGCCATAGGCTGCAAAGCCGTTGTCCACATAAAACGGCACAGCATCCTGAAAACGCGTCACCTGCAGCTTGACCGCTGTGGGGGCGATGCCGTTTTCACGCAGCATGGCGCGCGTCATGGTGGCGGTGATGGAGTCGGCATCCGGCGTGACCAGGGCTTTGCCAGCCACGGTGGCCCAGGTTTTGATCGGGCCTGGCTCGTTGCACAAAAAGGAGACTTTGTAATCGGTAAAGCCCGCGGTCAAAGCCATCGTTTTGTAACTGCCTGTTTTTACCGCTTCCAGGGACACATGTGCCGGGTGAATAAAAGCCACGTCCAGTTGCCCTAACTTCAAAGCTTCGCGCAAGCCGTTGTAGGAGCTGATAATTTGAATTTTGACAGGCTGCTTGGTCGCTGCGCTGAGTGCTTTGGCGATGGGGGCGAACTTGGCTTCGATTTCAGCGTCGGATGCGCGGTAGGTCACACCCTCTGTAACGCCCATCACCAAAGCGTGTGCCGAAAATAAAGTTGAAAAAAGTGATACAGCACATACTGATTTGGTAAGAAGAGCCATGTAAATAACACCTAAGCACTACAACTACACAGGGAAAGCCCATATAAAGCTGTAATTTTGTGTATATCTATTTTAGAGCAGTCGTGCCCACCACAAGCGCAGCCGCATGCCTAATTCCGTGGTGTATCCCATGGTCGCGCTGCTGATGTGACCTTTGGCGTTGATCACAACAAAGGCGGGAACGCCTTTGAAACCATACGATTGGGTGATCTGACCCGGCGTGTCTATGGCGGTTTGCCATCCCAGTTGCCGTTTCACCAGCACACCACGCACTTTGGCGGCATCGCCCGACTGCATGGCGATGGTCAATACGGGCCAGTCGCGGCTCAGGCGGCTGATGCTGTTTTCTTCGGTACGGCAAATAGGGCACCAATCTGCCCAGAAATGCAGCGCGACCACCTGGCCGGGATACCTGGCACGCCATTGGTCCAGCGTGATGGATTCCCCGTTCGCCAGGGTGGCGGTGAAGTTGGGTGCCAGTCCGGCGGGCAGATTACGCGTCTGCCACGCATTCACGCCCCACATCACGGCCAGCACCATCGCCAGTGTGCCGAGGTGGCTTTTCCAGCGCAGCCGCCAATGTGCGGCGATGCGGTTGGCGAAACTGGAGAGGTGTTGCATCAGGAAGGTGGTCATGGTTAGGTGTGCCCAGTGATACTTGGGAAGGTTAACCCAATACGTCCAACAGCCGGTCCAAACCACCCGTATTGATGGCCACCATGGCCTGCTCGCGCACCTTGGGCTTCGCATGGTAGGCCACAGACAAACCACCCGCATCCGCGCAAGCCTTCATCATGGGCAAATCATTCGCGCCATCACCCATGGCAATCGCCTGGCCGGGCGTGATGCCCAAGTCCGCGCAGGTCGACAACACCATGCGGCGCTTCTCCTCGCCATCGCAAATCTCGCCCCAGGCCTGGGTGATCAGCTGGCCGGTGAGTTTGCCGTCTTTGATCTCCAGCAGGTTGGAGCGCGCAAAGTCGATGTTCAGGCGCGCCTTCACCCGGTCCGCAAAAAAAGTAAAGCCACCACTCACCAGCAGCACCTTCATGCCCGCCGCTTTGCAGGTGTCGATCAGGTTTTTTGCACCTGGGTTGATCTGCAGCCGCTCGGTGTAAACGGCTTCCATGCTCGCCACGCTGACGCCCTGCAGCAGCGCCAGCCGGCGGCGCAGGCTGTCCTTGAAGTCGGTGATTTCCCCCCGCATGGCCGCCTCGGTTATAGCCGCCACCTCCGCCTTGCGCCCCGCCGCGTCGGCGATTTCGTCGATGCACTCGATGTTGATGAGCGTCGAATCCATGTCAAACGCGATGAGTTTGAAATTACTCAGTTTTAACGGCGGTGCGAAACCTTGTATAACGAGGCCGGGGGAGATTTCTGTAGATGTCATGTGATGAAAATTTACTATTATTTTGATAGCTGCTTAGGCAATAAATACGCCGGCTACATCTATAAATGGGGTATATTTGAAGGTGTTTTTGACGGTTTATACAGTTTTCACCGCATGCTGACGAATCCAGGCTGCAAACTCGGTTTCTGATATGTCGCCAGCGGAAACGGCGAGCATGGTGAGCGCACTACTTGTGTCGTCAGCGCTTAATTGGTAGCCATTCAGTATTAAAAACATCTCAGCTGCGACGAAGCCTGTACGCTTGTTACCATCAATAAACGCGTGATTGCGTGAAATGCCAAAACCATAGGCGGCGGCTAAATCGCTGGCATCGGGGTCGCCATAGGCAGCCAAGTTTTCGGGCCGTGCCAGGGCTGACTGCAATAGATTTTGATCCCGTACGCCCGCACCGCCGCCGTGTGTGGCAAGCTGTGTATCATGCACGGCGACAATGACAGTTTGTGACAACCAAAGCCAACGGCTCATTTCGCCAACTCGCGCAAGACGTTGTATCTGCGCTTCATCACCTCCCGCGCTATCGCCATTTGCGCCTCAAATTCAGGGTCACTCTTCGTGATGCGAAAACCGTCTGGCGACTCGGTCAGGTAGATTTCATCCCCTTTTTCAAGGTTCAGCTTGGCCAGCAGGTCTTTTGGGAAAATTGCGCCCAACGAGTTGCCGACTTGGGTGAGTTTGAGTGTGTGCATGATGCTGTTCCTGATGTTATTACGTTTGTAATTACGTCTCCAATCATATCGCAACGCTTTGAGGGCTGCAAGTCAGGTTGGTTTACTACTATTTTAATAGCACTATAGGCAATAAATACGCCGGCTATAGGCATATTTAAGGTGTAAATCCAAGATTTCACCCCAAACTGCTGATTTAGCATTGTTTTGTCTTCCTTCCCCCTTAGAAAAAGGGGGACCGAGGGGGATTTAGACGTTTTGCTTGGCTACACTAAGCCCATGAGCCTGTACACCGCCCTCCAAAAAGTCCACACCGAAGAAGACGTTAAAGACGCTTACATCAAAGCGCTGGGCATCAAAGGCTATACCAAGGGCTTGATCGACATTCAAAGCAAAGAGATTTGGTTTGAGGCCAAGCACATAGGCAAAGAATCCAGCTACGCCATGTTCACCCAGCTGCTGCATTACGTGCAGGCGGCGCTGGACAAAGGTGAAACCGTTCCGCCGTTTTTAGCGGTCATCGACACCGAAAAAGCCGCTTTGATGAAAAGCGTGGACGTTTTGCCGTTTTTAGCCAAAAAAACCATCAAATGGGGCAAATCTGCCAGCCAGTACACGCAAGAGGCATTGGCCGAGATTTCCGCCCACATTGGCGCGCACTTTGTGTCGTTCAAAATCTCGACGCATGAAGACGAGTTCATCAGCACCGTCAAAGCCGCCATCAAATCGGGCGACATCATCCGCACCCCCATCACGCCGGACAACTTGAAGCAGGTGTTTGACAAATGGGTGGTCATGGTGGGGCGCGAGATCACCGGCGTGGCTGAAGAAGACTACGCGCTGCTCTTTTTTGCCGACATCATGCACGACGGCACGGTCTCCACCCACGCCAACCTGCCCGCCGAGCTGCTGCACAAAAACGGCGCGCCCGTGTTCAGCCTGGGTGGCAAAATCTACGAGCTGGGCAGCAAAGAGGGCTACCGCCAGTTTTGGGCGATCTACCACAAGCCGCCCAAGGCCGAGCACCGCAACTACCTGCTGGAGCGCCGCGACAGCCTGATTCCGCTGGACGAGCGCAGCTTCAAAGGCGCGTATTACACCCCGCTGGCCGTGGTGGACAAAGCCTATGACACCTTGGCTGCCACGCTGGGCAAAAACTGGCAAAAAGACTACATCGTGTGGGACATGTGCTGCGGTGTGGGTAATCTAGAAGTTAAACACAGCAACCCGCGCAACATCTACATGAGTACGCTGGACGAAGCCGACGTAGACGTCATGAAAGCCACCAAAACCTGCGTGGCCGCCCAGCGCTTTCAATACGATTATTTGAATGACGACATTGATGACTTTGGCAACATTGACTACACCCTGACCAACAAAGTGCCCGTTGGGTTGCGGCAGGCGATTGCGGAGGGGAAAAAGATACTGGTGTTGATTAATCCGCCGTATGCGGAGGCGGCGAATCGTGAAAACTTAGCTATTGACTCAGTTAACGGCAAAAACAAAGTGGGAGTTGCGAAAACAAAAATTGCAGCTACTTCGATGGAAGCCTATGGAAAGGCCAGCAATGAACTTTTTACACAATTTGTGGCGCGAGTAGCTAAGGAGATTCCAACCGCAACACTTGCTATGTTTAGCACGATGAAATATGTAAATGCCTCGAATTTTGAAAAATTCCGGGCTGCATGGAATGCTAAGTACCTTGGCGGTTTCGTTGTACACAACAAAGCTTTTGATGGAATGAGTGGGAAATTTCCGATCGGATTTTTAGTTTGGGCTACAAATCAAAAGAAAAAAACTGAAATTTCAGAAGTCCTAGTTGAAGTTTTTGATAAAGAAGTTCAGCCAATCGGTGAAAAAACTTTTTGGAATCTGCCAAGTGATACATATTTAAATGTATGGATTGATCGACCGAAAGCCAACAAAGAAATTGTTATTCCTTTGAAAAACGGAATGTCGCCATATACCAAAGTTAAAAGCTTGAATACATGGTCAGAAAATGCGATCAGCTATATGTGGTGTCAAAACAATGACTTTCAGCATGCGGAACAGCAAACGGTGATGTTTTCGTCTGTTTGGGGCGATGGTCACGGCTTTTACGTAACAGAAGAGAATCTTTGGAAAGCGGCGATAGTTTTTTCTGTCAGGCGTTTGTATGCACCTACTTGGTTAAATGATCGTGACCAATTTTTGCAGCCAACTGCTCCGTTAAGTAACGAATTCAAGTCCGATTGCCTCGTTTGGATGCTTTTCAACCGTTGCAACCGTTCCGCTGGTGCAGATAAACTTGAATGGAACGGCAAAAACTGGTCTATCGTCAACCACTTTATCCCGTTCACCGAGGACGAAGTGGGCGCAAACGGGCGGTTTGAGTCGGATTTTATGGTGAAGTATTTGGCAGACAAAATGCTGTCCCCAGAGGCAAAAGCCGTACTCAGCGCCGGGCGGGTGCTGTGGTCCGCTTACTTTACGGACATCGACAAAGACGGCCGCACCGTGCGCGACGAGTTGAAGCTGAACCGCCCAGACGTCGGCTGGTACCAAATCCGCAATGCCCTGAAACTGCGCAACGAAAGCGGCGACGCCGTGCCCGTAAACTTCAGCGCCTTTGAAGACGCCTACAAAACCCTAGGCGACAAGCTGCGTCCGCAGGTTTATGAGTTGGGGTTTTTGCGGGTTTAAAGCTTAAAGGCAGCTACCCCGTCGCTACGCGCCACCTCTTCAAATTGAAGGGGAATTTTCTGACTTTGGTATTCATTCCCCTTCTTTAGAAGGGGTGGCGCGAAGCGACGGGGTAGCGGCATTCGCTATTATTTTCATAGCTATTATGGCAATAAATACGCCGGCTAGAGGCGTATTTGAGGGTATTTTTACGGGTTTAGCCAGTTTTCGTCCAGTTTTCTACGTTCAAACCCGCAACCCGTCGAAATTCATCTTCATTGTCCGTCACCAAGGTATAGCCAAGTGCCAGGGCATGGGCGGCGATGAAGGTGTCGTTGGGGCCTATGGGGGTGCCTTGGGCTTCTAATGCGGTGCGAAGTTGGCTGTATTGCGCCGATGCTGTTGGCTCCAAGGCCAACACGGGGATGTATTTCATGGTCGCGTCGTAGGCGGTGCGTAGTCTGGCCGACGGGTTTTTGGTCAATCCGTAAAGCAACTCAGATTGCACAATGACACTGGTGCACAAGGGGGCAAGCTTGGTGTCAGCGGGAAGGTTTTCAGTGATTTGTCTGATTTTTTGCGCAACGCTGCCTTGCGGGTTTTTCATCATGTGGCTGATGATGTTAGTGTCTAGCAAGAACATGGCTTAGAGGTTAACAGGCTCTACGGGCAGCATTCCTTCGTCCACATCAGGAAATTCGTCGTCGCAAGGGCCTAGTTTTCTCAGCTCTTCCAGCATGGCCAAGATGGCGGCAGGTGAGCCTTTTTCGTATTGCGGCAGCACAGGCTCAAGTATCAAACGCGTACCTTCGCGGTGCAAAATGGCTTCTACGCCAGGCATTTCAAATTCTTTGGGAATCCGCACGGCTTGGTTTGCGCCGTTGCGGAACAGGCGCACGTGGCGGCCCGCCTCGGGTACGGGCGCTGGAGGTGTTTGCACCGCATAAGGTGTGTGGTTGTCAGAGACGTGATGCATGATTTTCTCCTGAAAAGGCGATAATTAATCTTAGCCTATGCCTTGGCATATGTCAAATCGCAAAACCAACTACCCCGCCTGTTGGGCACCCCTTCACATTGAAGGGGAATAAGTTCCCAATTCCCCTTCAATGTGAAGGGGTGGCGCGAAGCGACGGGGTAGCTGCATTTATCGCTTCAACTTTCTCCACCTTCGGCTGCCCCAAGCTTCGCAACACATCGCGCACCATCAGCGCCCGGTCTTTGGCTTCGGGCAGAGAACGTTCGATGCGCAGTTTGTCGTTGCCGGTGAGCTTGATATGGCGGTTTTTCTGGATGAGGTGGATGATGCTCATCGGGTCGATGGGCGGATTGGGTTTGAAGGTGATGTTGATGACGCCGGGCGCGGCATCGACCTTGACCACACCGTAGGCCTTGGCCATGACGCGCAGGCGGTGTACGTCCAAGAGCGTCTGCGCCTGTGAAGGGAGCTTGCCGAAGCGGTCGACAATTTCTTCCAGCAGGGCGTCGATTTGGTCGGTGGTCTTCGCCGTTGCGAGCTTTTTGTAGAACGAGAGGCGCAGATGCACGTCGCCACAGTAGTCGTCGGGTAACAGCGCGGGGGCGTGCAGGTTGATCTCGGTCGTCACGTTCATAGGGGACATCAAATCAGGTTCGATACCCGCTTTGAGGCAGCGCACCGCCTCGCCCAGCATCTCGTTGTAGAGCTGAAAACCGATTTCCATCATGTTGCCAGACTGGTTTTCACCCAGCACCTCGCCCGTACCGCGAATCTCCAGGTCATGCATGGCGAGGTAAAAGCCCGAGCCCAGCTCTTCCATTTGTTGAATCGCCTCCAGCCGCTGGCGGGCCTGTTTGGTCAGGCCTTCAATGTCAGGCACCATCAAATAGGCGTAGGCTTGGTGGTGGCTGCGACCCACACGTCCGCGCAACTGGTGCAGCTGCGCCAGGCCAAATTTGTCGGCCCGTGCCATCACAATCGTGTTGGCGGTCGGCACGTCGATGCCGGTTTCAATGATGGTGGAGCACAGCAACAGGTTGTAGCGCTGGGCGACAAAGTCCTTCATCACCCGTTCCAGTTCGCGCTCGGGCATCTGGCCGTGGGCGACGGCAATGCGCGCTTCGGGCAGCAGTTCTTCGAGCTTTTGCTTGCGGTTTTGAATCGTCTCAACCTCGTTGTGCAAAAAGTAAACCTGGCCGCCGCGCTTCAACTCGCGCAGCACGGCTTCACGGATCACGCCGTTGCTTTCCGTTCGCACAAAGGTTTTGATCGCCAAACGGCGCTGCGGCGCGGTGGCGATGACGCTGAGGTCACGCAGCCCTTCCAGCGCCATGCCCAGGGTGCGCGGAATCGGGGTGGCCGTGAGCGTCAGCACGTCGATTTCAGCGCGCATGGCCTTCATGGTTTCTTTGTGGCGCACGCCAAAGCGGTGTTCTTCGTCAATGACCAGCAAGCCCAGGCGCTGGAATTTCACGTCTTTGCTGAGCAGTTTGTGGGTTCCGACGACGATATCCACTGTGCCATCGGCCAGGCCTTTGATGGCGGCGGTGATTTCTTTGGCAGATCTGAAACGGCTCATCTCGGCGACTTTGACCGGCCATTTGGCGAATCTATCGACCAAGGTTTGGTAATGTTGCTCCGCCAACAAAGTAGTGGGGGCAAGAATGGCGACCTGTTTGCCGCCGGTGATGGCAATAAACGCAGCGCGCAGGGCGACTTCGGTTTTGCCAAAACCGACATCGCCGCAAATCAGGCGATCCATGGGTCGCGGGCTGATCATGTCCTGGATCACGCAGTGGATGGCGGCGCGCTGGTCGGCGGTTTCTTCAAAGCCAAAGTCGTTGGCAAAGGTTTCGTAGTCCTGCGGCGAGTAGCGGAAGGCGTGGCCTTC
>JAYVJL010000042.1:0-5168 GCA_043769295.1 Polaromonas sp.
AGAGGAGTTTGTGGCCATTGGTGACAGCGACGGCGCCCGCTCACTGATTGAAGAAGTGATCGCTGAAGCATCTGGTGACGTCAAGTCACGTGCGCAACGTGCCTTGAGCGAGTTGAACTAACTGGCCTGGTTGGCCGATCCTCTGTGAATTTGCCGTGAGGTTGGCGCTAGGGATCAGCTACAACGGTCAGGCTTATGAGGGCTGGCAAAGCCAGTCTTCGGGCCTGACGGTTCAAGACAAGCTCGAAGCCGCCCTGGGCAAGTTCACCACCCTGCCCCGTGTGTCTACCCTATGCGCGGGCCGCACTGATACCGGTGTACACGGCCTGATGCAGGTCGTCCATTTCGACACTGACCTGGCGCGTGACACCAGTTCATGGGTGCGCGGCACCAACGCCCATTTGCCCCACGACATTGCCGTGCAGTGGGCACGTGAGGTGCCCAGGGAATTTCACTGCCGTGCCAGCGCCGTCTCCCGCCGCTACGCCTACATTCTGCTGGACTCCCCGGTACGCCCCAGCGTGGATACGGGCCGGGTCGGCTGGGTATTTAAACCGCTGGAACTGCACGCCATGCAGCAGGCGGCAAGCCACCTGATTGGGGAGCACGACTTTTCGTCGTTTCGCGCCTCGGCCTGCCAGGCGCTGTCGCCGGTGAAGAACCTGTTTCACATCAACATTACGCAGCGTGGTGCCTACTGGCGTTTTGAATTTGAAGCCAACGCCTTTTTGCACCACATGATCCGCAACATCATGGGCTGCCTCGTCGCCATCGGCCAGGGCAAATACCCTCCGGGGTGGATTCTGGAAGTGCTGGCCGCGCGTGACCGCGATGCCGCAGCCCCGACCTTTTCGCCCGATGGCCTGTATTTTCTGGGTCCGCGCTACGAAGCCCACTGGGGTTTGCCAGATCGCACGCCTGCGTATGATGGGTTGCCATGACTCTACAAAATACCCAGCAACGCACCCGGATCAAGATTTGCGGATTGACCCGTGAACAGGACGTGGATGCGGCTGTGGCCGCCGGGGCCGATGCGGTCGGTTTTGTGCTCTATGACAAAAGTCCGCGCCATGTTCCTATCGAACGGGCGGCTGAACTGGCCCGGCGGTTGCCTCCCTTCGTCACCCCTGTATTGCTGTTCGTCAATGAGCTTGCTATTAAAGTAATAGCTGCTTGTACTTATATCCCGGGGGCTACAGCCCAATTTCATGGTGATGAGACGCCAGAACAGTGCCGGGAGGCCACCCTGCAAGGAACCCGCGCCTACCTGCGTGCGGCACGCATTCCGCTGGGGGATGGCGCTGCCAGCTTCGACCTCGTAAAATATGCCCACGATTACTCAAACGCCCAAGCTATTCTGCTCGACGCACACGTTGAGGGTTATGGCGGCGGCGGCAAGGCATTCAATTGGTCACTTCTTCCTCCAAGCGTCAACGCTCACCTCGTCTTGAGTGGTGGGCTGAGTGCTGCAAACGTGGCCGACGGCATTCTGCAGGTGCGGCCACGTTGTAAAACGCTGGCTGTGGATGTCAGTTCCGGTGTCGAATCCTCCAAGGGGATCAAGGACACCGACAAAATCAACCGCTTCGTCGCTGCCGTTCGCGCAGCCGACAGGCAACTTGCAGGAATCACTCATGAAAGCGTATCAACAGCCTGATGCATCAGGCCACTTCGGCATTTATGGCGGCAGCTTTGTCTCGGAGACACTGACCCACGCCATCAACGAACTCAAAGCCGCCTACGCCCAGTACCAGAACGACCCGGCCTTTATCGCCGAGTTCGAGTCTGAACTGGCGCATTTTGTCGGCCGCCCTTCCCCGGTTTACCACGCGGCCCGCATGAGCCGCGAAATGGCCGATGCGAAAAATGGCGGTAGTGGTCACGGTGCGCAAATCTTCCTCAAACGTGAAGACCTCAATCACACCGGTGCCCACAAGATCAACAACACCATCGGCCAGGCCATGCTCGCCAAACGCATGGGCAAGCCGCGCGTGATTGCCGAAACCGGTGCCGGGCAACACGGTGTTGCTACGGCCACCATCTGCGCACGTTATGGCCTGGAGTGTGTGGTCTACATGGGCAGCGAAGACGTGAAACGCCAGAGCCCCAACGTCTACCGCATGAAGCTGCTGGGTGCCACGGTGGTGCCCGTAGAGAGTGGCAGCAAGACGCTGAAAGACGCGCTTAACGAGGCCATGCGCGACTGGGTAACCAATATTGAAAACACGTTTTATATCATTGGCACGGTGGCAGGCCCGCACCCTTACCCGATGATGGTGCGTGATTTTCAAGCGGTGATTGGCGTAGAAGCAAAAGTACAAATGATGGAAATGGTGGGTCGCCAGCCCGATGCAGTGGTGGCTTGCGTAGGCGGCGGCTCTAACGCCATGGGCATTTTTTACCCGTATATCGACGTGCCAAATGTGCGTTTAATTGGCGTAGAAGCGGCTGGACACGGTATGGAAACAGGCATGCACGCCGCACCGCTAACGGCTAACAGCCCGATTGGCGTGCTGCATGGCAACCGCACCTATTTAATGCAAGATGCGGATGGCAATATTGTTGATACGCATTCGGTTTCCGCAGGCTTGGATTACCCAGGCGTTGGCCCAGAACACGCTTGGCTAAAAGACATCAAACGCGCCGAATACGTCGCCGTTAATGACGATGAAGCAATGACCGCATTTCATAGTTTATGCCGTACCGAGGGCATTATCCCTGCCTTGGAATCTAGCCATGCGTTGGCTTATGCCGAAAAAATGGCAAAAACCATGCGTAAAGATGAAATTATTCTCGTCAACCTTTCGGGTCGTGGCGATAAAGATATAAACACGGTCGCAAAGCTCGCTAATATAACTCTATAAGTTAACCTATGTCACGCATTCAAACCGTTTTTGCTACCCTCAAAGCTAGCAACAAAAAAGCTTTAGTTCCCTACATCACTGCGGGCGATCCACACCCAAAACATACCGTTAATTTACTGCACGCAATGGTAAAAAATGGTGCGGATATGATTGAGTTGGGCATTCCGTTTTCCGACCCAATGGCGGATGGCCCAGTGATTCAGCGCGCCAGCGAGCGGGCGCTTAAGCATAAAGTGGGTTTGAAAAATGTGTTGGAAATGGTCAGCGAGTTTCGCCAAACTGACGACAAAACGCCAATCATATTAATGGGTTACGCTAATCCAATCGAGGCGATGGGTCAGGCTAAATTCACGCAAACGGCCAAAGCGGCGGGTGTGGATGGCGTGTTGACGGTGGATTATCCGCCCGAAGAATGTAAAGATTTTATTGCTGGATTGCAGGCAGCAGGCATGGATAGCATCTTTTTGCTGTCACCCACATCTGATGCCGCGCGCGTCAATCTAATTGTGAATCAAGCCAGCGGATTTCTGTATTATGTGTCGCTAAAAGGCGTGACTGGCGCGGCCAATTTAGATATCGAAGAAGTGAAAGCGCGTGTGGCAGAAATCCGCACTAAAACCAATTTGCCGATTGGCGTTGGTTTTGGCGTAAAGGACTCCGCCACTGCAAAAAATGTAGCCGCTTTTGCTGATGCAATTGTGGTAGGAAGCCGCATGGTACTTGCGATTGAGAACTCAACAGAAGATAATTTAATTGGCAATATAAGCCAATTAATCGCAGAATTACGCGTGGCAATCGATAGCTAAATAAACGTTGTTGAAATAGAGGTAAAACATGAGTTGGTTAGATAAAATTCCACAAAAAATTCAACGCGCAGTAGGTGCGGTGCAGAGAAAAAATGTACCAGAAGGTTTGTGGAGCAAGTGCGAGTCTTGCTTAACCGTGCTGTATAGGTCTGATTTAGAAACTAACGCCGAAGTATGCCCTAAGTGCAGCCACCACAACCGTATTGGTGCTAGGGCGCGCTTAAATCACCTGCTAGATCCAGATGAAAAGCGCGTAGAAATTGGTGCTAATGTAGAACCGATTGACCCATTAAAATTTAAAGACAGTAAAACCTATGCGGATCGCATCAAAGCGGCGCAAAAAGACGGCGGTGAGAAAGATGCACTCATCGTGATGGAAGGTAAAATTCATGGATTGAACGTGGTTGTGGCCGCTTTTGAATTCAAGTTTATGGGCGGCTCTATGGGCGCTGTAGTGGGCGAGCGCTTTGTGCGCGGCGTGGATGCGGCAATTAAACTTAAAGCACCGTTTATTTGCATCTCCGCCAGTGGCGGCGCGCGTATGCAAGAAGGCTTGCTATCACTCATGCAAATGGCCAAAACCAGCGCTGCACTCACCAAGTTAGCGCAAGCTAAATTGCCCTATATTTCCATTTTAACCGATCCCACCATGGGCGGCGTTTCGGCCAGCTTTGCCATGCTTGGCGATGTGATTGTTGCCGAGCCGAATGCGCTCATTGGTTTTGCGGGGCCACGTGTGATTGAGCAAACTGTGCGCGAAACTTTGCCAGAAGGCTTTCAACGTGCGGAGTTTTTGGTAGAACACGGCGCTGTAGATTTAATTATGGATAGACGTGAAATGCGCCAAAAACTGGCTAATATTTTATCTAGCCTAATGCGTCTTCCTAAAGTTGCCTAATTAGCTTACACTTTATCCAAGCAAACGTGACAAACACTCAAACCAAGTCCAACACCGCAAGCGAGTGGTTGGCTTATATCGAGGCGCTACATCCTAAATCTATCGCCATGGGTTTGGATAGAGTTAAAATCGTTGCAGATAAGCTGAAATTAAACCCAAATTTTCCCATTATTACGGTAGCAGGCACCAACGGTAAAGGCTCTGTTTGCGCCATGCTTAGTCATGTTTATGTGCAGGCAGGTTATCAAGTAGGCTGTTACACCTCTCCTCATTTAAACCGCTATAACGAGCGCGTAAGTGTTAACTTGCAAGCTATTACAGATGGCGATTTATGTGAGGCCTTTGCCGCAGTAGAAGCCGCGCGTGATGATGTGGCTTTAACTTATTTTGAGATGGGTACTTTGGCTGCCATGTGGCATTTTTGTCGCCAGCAGTTAGATATCGTTATCTTGGAGGTAGGCCTAGGGGGCAGGCTGGATGCGGTCAATGTGTTTGAGCCTGCATGTAGCATAGTAACGACGGTTGATTTAGATCACATGGAGTTTTTGGGTGACACGCGTGAAAAAATAGGTTTTGAAAAAGCAGGTGTTTTTCGGGCAA
>JAYVJL010000043.1:0-27606 GCA_043769295.1 Polaromonas sp.
AACTAGCCGATGACTTTCGTCGCGCTGGCATCCAGACGCGGCGGTGTCTCGTAAGTGTGAAACGGTGCGGGTGACGGAACTTCCCACTCCAGGCCTTCAGCACCTTTGCCGCCTTCGTCAACCCACGGGTTGGCCTTGGCAGGAACACCCCGTCCGCGCATGGCAGGCCACACTACAAACGCAAAGAAGTAAACCTGCGCAAAGCCGAAGAAGAACGCGCCCACCGAGGCCACTGCATTGAAGTCGGCAAACTGCATGGGGTAGTCGGCATAGCGGCGTGGCATACCGGCCAAACCCAAGAAATGCATTGGGAAGAAGGTCACATTGAAAGCGATGAGCGACCACCAGAAGTGGATCTTGCCGCGTGTTTCGTTGTACATCACACCCGTCCATTTTGGAGACCAGTAATAGTAACCCGCAAACATGGCATACAAGGAGCCAGCCACCAGCACGTAATGGAAGTGGGCAACCACGTAATAAGTATCTTGCAACTGGATATCAATCGGTGCCATGGCCAAAATCAAACCTGTGAAGCCGCCCATGGTAAACACGAAAATAAAACCCACGGCAAACAGCATAGGGGTTTCAAAGGTCATGGAGCCACGCCACATAGTGGCAATCCAATTGAAAATTTTCACCGCAGTTGGCACCGCAATCAACATCGTGGCGTACATGAAGAACAACTGGCCTGTCACCGGCATGCCCGTGGTGAACATGTGGTGTGCCCAGACAATAAAGCTCAAAATAGCAATGCTGGAAGTCGCGTAGACCATAGAAGCATAACCAAACAAACGCTTGCGGGAGAAGGCGGGGACGATTTGACTGATGATGCCGAAGGCCGGCAAGATCATGATGTAAACCTCGGGGTGGCCGAAGAACCAGAAAATGTGCTGGTACATCACCGGGTCACCACCGCCAGCCGGGTTAAAGAAGCTGGTACCGAAGTGGCGGTCTGTCAGCGTCATGGTGATCGCACCAGCCAACACGGGCATTACCGCAATCAAAAGGTAGGCCGTGATGAGCCAAGTCCAGCAGAACATCGGCATTTTCATCAAGCTCATACCAGGTGCGCGCATGTTCAGGATGGTCACGATGATGTTGATCGAGCCCATGATGGAGCTTGCACCCAAGATATGCATGGCAAAAATACCTGCATCCATGGAAGGGCCCATTTGCAAGGTCAACGGTGCGTACAGTGTCCAACCTGCGGCAGGTGCGCCACCAGGCATGAAAAACGAACCAACCAACATCGAGGCAGCAGGAATCATCAGCCAAAAACTGAAGTTGTTCATGCGGGCAAACGCCATGTCTGCTGCGCCAATTTGCAAGGGGATCATCCAGTTGGCAAAACCAACAAAGCCGGGCATGATCGCGCCAAACACCATGATCAGACCGTGCATGGTAGTGAGCTGGTTGAACAATTCAGGATTGACCAGCTGCAGACCGGGCTGGAAGAGCTCAGCGCGAATCATCAGCGCCAACACACCGCCCACCATCAGCATGGTAAAGCTGAAAAGCAAATACAGCGTGCCGATATCTTTATGGTTGGTTGCAAATACCCAGCGACGCCAGCCGGCAGGTGCGCCGTGGTCGTGATGATCATCATCATGGGCCGCATGGTCGTTGGAAGGATGGCCTAGAACTGCACTCATGTTGGTTTCTTTCTCAAATCTTTTTAGCTAATCGACAATTCTGTTGAAGATTCTAATTATTTACGGGCGGCAAGAACTTCAGCTGGCTGCACCAATTGACCGGTTTTATTAGACCAGTTGTTCTTGGTATAAGTGATCACAGAAGCCAGATCGGTATCGCTAAGCTGTTTCCATGCAGGCATTGCACCATTGTTTTGACCATTGAGCAAGACCATGATCTGCTTGGTTTTATCGGCATCCAGCACAACAGCAGCACCATCCAGCGGCTTGATCGGGCCTGCGCCTTTGCCATTGGCTTGATGGCATGCGGCGCAGTTGGCTGCATAAACCTTCTCACCACGCTTCAAAATATCATCCATGGTCCAGACTTTGCTTGGATCATCCGCTTTTGCCGCGAGTTTTTTCTGCTCAGCACCAACCCACTTGGAATAGTCTTCGGCAGATACAACCTTCACGTGGATAGGCATGTAAGCATGCTCTTTGCCGCACAACTCGGCGCATTGACCATAATAGTCACCGATTTTCTCGGCACGGAACCATGTATCACGCACAAAACCAGGAATAGCATCTTGTTTGATACCAAAAGATGGCACCATGAAAGCGTGAATCACATCGTTTGCCGTTGTAATGACGCGTACCTTTTTATTCACAGGCACAACCAGCGGATTGTCAACTTTGAGCAGGTAGTTATCCACGGTTTGACCGCTTTTTGGGCCGCCTGTTTGTGACATTTCACGGTGTGTTGCATCCAATGTAGATACAAAACCAATGCCTTCGCCTTCGCCTTTGATGTAGTCGTAACCCCATTTCCATTGCATGCCTGTTGCCTTGATGGTCAGATCAGCGTTGGTGGTGTCTTTCATCGCCACAACCACTTTAGTCGCCGGCAGAGCCATCAAAATCACAATGATAAAAGGAACAATGGTCCAAATAATCTCAACCGTGACCGACTCGTGGAAGTTGGCAGGCTTGTGTCCCACTGATTTCCGATGCTTCCATATGGAATAGAACATGACGCCAAAGACAGCCAAGAAAATGACCGTGCAGATGATCATCATGTACCAGTGCAACCAGCTTTGCTCTTGGGAAATTTTCGTCACGCCAATTGGCAAATTGAGTTGATTCACACCCGGGCCACCAGCCAGATCATTCACTGCAAATGCTGTGGTGGCAACCAAAGCGCCCCCAGCAGCAAGCATTTTTTTGGGAAATCCGACCAATCCAGCAGGGATCAATTTGTTAGAGATATATGTCATTTTCTTCACTTCTTCATTGTCTTTACGTGGTAGATGCACCAAGTCGATTTGTCACACATCAATAAATCAATAACCTCATATTTAGCCGTGCATTCTATACTGAGAGACTGAACATATTTTTACACGTCCCATGATTAGCCCCTAAAACGCACAGCATTAGCCTTCACTTATCAGTCAACGAACCCAAAAGACACGATTTTGTCAGAAATCCAATTTCCGCGACTTTGATGCCCGCCATAGAGCCTATTGATACCTGACAATCAGCCAAAACACTGCCAAAAATTATTGTGAAAATATTGCATGGACTCCCTTTGTCAGCGCCCCCCCGGGCCGTATTTGCTGCTTCTTCAAGCGCGGGCTTACCACCGGTTTTGGCAGGTTGCGCTTTGACCATTGGCAACTTCGATGGCGTTCATCGCGGCCACCAAGCCATGCTGGCATTGCTTAAAAATGAAGCATCCCATCGCGGCCTGCCCAGTTGCGTGATGACGTTTGAGCCCCATCCGCGCGATTATTTCGCCAAAATTGCTCAAAAACCAGAATTAGCACCCGCCAGAATTGCCACCTTGCGTGACAAATTGACCGAACTGGCGCGCTGCGGCATCGATCAATGCGTTGTTTTACCCTTCAACGCCACTTTTGCCGCCCAGACCCCCCAAAGTTTTATTGACGATGTCCTGGTTGCAGGCCTGGGCGTCAAATATATTTTGGTCGGAGACGATTTCCGTTTTGGCGCAAAGCGCGCAGGTGATTACGCGATGTTGGACGCGGCAGGAGAACAAGCCGGCTTTGAAGTTGCCCGCATGAACAGCTACGAAGTCCACGGACTGCGGGTGTCCAGCTCAGCCGTGCGCGGTGCCTTGAACCAAGGGCGCATGGACGATGTCGCCAAACTGCTGGGGCGCCCCTACAGCATCAGCGGACATGTGGTGCATGGTCGCAAACTGGGGCGCGAACTGGCTTGCCCCACCCTCAATTTGCGGTTTTCGCACTGGAAGCCCGCCGCCAGCGGTATCTTTGCGGTGCGTGTGTTTGGTTTGTCAGACCATGCATTGGAAGGCGTGGCCAATTTGGGGATTCGCCCATCCCTGGACCCAAACGACATCAACGGCGGCCGCGTCTTGCTTGAAACCCATTGTCTGGATTGGCCGGTCGAACTGGGCACAGAAGGGGGTTACGGTAAAATTATCCGCGTTGAGTTGCTGCACAAACTGCACGACGAGCTGAAATACGACAGCTTGGAAGCATTGAAAATTGGCATAGCGAAAGATTGCGCTGACGCACTTGCTTTTTTCAAATCCATCTAAAAAAACCACCGAATTACTTTTCCATAGATTTTCACATGACCGACACTGCCAGCACCGATTACCGCAGCACCCTCAACCTGCCAGACACCCTCTTTCCCATGCGTGGCGACCTGCCCAAACGCGAGCCGGGCTGGGTCAAATCATGGGAAGACAAAGGCATCTACAAAAAACTGCGCGATGTCCGCGCTGGCGCGCCCAAGTTTGTGCTGCATGACGGCCCACCCTACGCCAACGGCCAGATCCATATTGGGCATGCCGTCAACAAGGTGCTGAAAGACATGATCGTCAAAGCCCGCCAGCTGGATGGATTTGATGCCGTCTACGTGCCCGGCTGGGACTGCCACGGCTTGCCGATTGAAAACGCCATCGAAAAACTTTACGGCCGCAACCTGCAGCGTGACGAAGTGCAGGCCAAAAGCCGCGCTTTTGCGACCGAACAAATCGCCGGCCAAATGGCAGACTTCAAACGCCTGGGCGTACTGGGTGAGTGGGACAACCCCTACCGCACCATGGATTTCGCCAATGAGGCGAACGAAATCCGCGCGCTCAAACGCATCATGGAGCGCGGCTTTGTGTACCGTGGCCTGAAGCCCGTGTACTGGTGTTTTGACTGCGGCAGCTCGCTGGCCGAGTTTGAGATCGAATACGCCGACAAAAAATCGCAAACCCTGGACGTGGCTTTTCAGTGCGCCGAGCCTGAAAAACTGGCGGCGGCGTTTGGCCTGGACAAACTCAGCAAAGACGCCTTTGCCGTGATCTGGACGACCACCGCGTGGACGATTCCTGCCAACCAAGCACTGAACCTGAATCCGGAGCTGGAATACGCTTTGGTCGATACCGAGCGCGGTTTGCTGGTGTTGGCAGCGGTGTTGGTTGAAAAATGCCTGGCACGTTATAAGCTGGAAGGCACCGTTTTAGCGACGGCGCTGGGTAAAAACCTGGCCTTGATGAAGTTCAAACATCCGCTTTATGACGTGGTGACCGATGTGGATACGGGTGGATCTTCACAAAACTACAAACGCTTCAGCCCCGTATTTCTGGCCGATTACGCCACGGCAGATGACGGCACTGGTATTGTTCACTCCTCCCCGGCTTACGGTGTGGAAGACTTTAACAGCTGCGTCGCCAACGGCATCACCACCGATGACATCTTGAACCCGGTGCAAGGCAATGGCCGCTATGTGGACGAGCTGCCCTTGTTTGGTGGTTTGAACATCTGGAAAGCCTGTCCGGTCGTGATCGAGGCGCTGCAAAACGCCAACCGCTTGATGGCGACCGAGAACATCGTACACAGCTACCCGCATTGCTGGCGCCACAAAACACCGGTGATCTACCGTGCCGCCGCGCAGTGGTTTATCCGCATGGATCAGGCCACACCAGCTACAGCCGGCGTATTTTCTAATGATGCTGCTACAAAATCTTTGCGTCAATTGGCTTTGACAGCGATTGAAGAAACCCGGTTCTACCCCGAAAGCGGTCAGGCACGCCTGCGCGCCATGATCGCCGGCCGGCCGGACTGGTGCATCAGCCGCCAACGCAACTGGGGCGTGCCGCTGCCATTTTTTATCCACATCGCCACGGGAGAACTGCACCCGCGCACCATGGAGTTGATGGATCTGGCTGCCAGCATGGTGGAGGCCGGCGGCGTTGAAGCCTGGAGCAAGGCGACGATGGAAAGTTTGATTGGCGCAGACAGCGTCAACTACACCAAGAGCACCGACATTTTGGATGTGTGGTTTGACTCGGGCACCACCCACTACCACGTGCTGCAAAAGAGCCATGCCGACCAATCAATCTGGCCAGCGGATCTGTACCTGGAAGGCCATGACCAGCATCGTGGCTGGTTCCACAGTTCGCTGCTCACCGCCTGCGCCATGTACGACCATGCGCCCTACAAAGGCTTGTTGACACACGGCTTCACTGTGGACGGCAAAGGCCGCAAGATGAGCAAGAGCGAAGGCAATGTGGTCGCACCGCAGGCCGTGAGCGACAAGATGGGCGCAGAGATCATCCGCCTGTGGTGCGCCGCGACCGATTACTCGGGCGACCTGAGCATCGACGACAAGATCTTGGCGCGGGTGGTGGATATCTACCGCCGCATCCGCAACACCTTGAAGTTCTTGCTGGCCAATACCAGCGATTTTGACCCTGCACTTGATGCCGTGCCATTGGGCGAGATGCTGGAAATCGACCGCTACGCCATGAGCCGCTTTGCACAACTGCAGGCCGAGGTCTTGGCGCACTACCAGGTGTATGAATTTCACCCCGTCGTAGCAAAACTGCAGGTCTATTGCAGCGATGACCTGGGCTCGTTCTACCTCGACATTTTGAAAGACCGTCTCTACACCACCGCGTCCAAGTCCAAAGCACGACGCAGTGCACAAACGGCCTTGCACCAGATCAGCCAAGCCTTGCTGCGCTTGATGGCACCGTTTTTGAGCTTCACGGCCGAAGAAGCCTGGCAAGTGGTCGGCCATTCGGAATCCATCTTCATGGAAACCTATGCCACCTTCGACGCGCCCGACGAGGCTTTGCTGGCCAAGTGGAGCCGCATCCGCGAGATTCGCGACATGGCGAACAAAGAGATTGAAACTTTGCGCGCTGCGGGCACGGTGGGTTCATCATTACAAACTAATTTAGCATTGGAAGTGAATGCTGATGACCATGCTCTTTTGAGCAGTTTAGGTGCTGATTTGAAATTTGTATTTATCACTTCAGTTATAAATTTAATAGCGTCTCAGGCAACAAATACGATGGCTACAGCCTCAAATGATGAAAAATGTGAGCGTTGTTGGCATTACAGCCCCGATGTAGGCATCGACGCGGTGCATCCGACCATCTGCGGTCGCTGCAGCAGCAATTTGTACGGTGCAGGCGAAGTCAGGACGGTGGCATAAATGGCCAAGTCACCTCGTAAAAACAGCTTCCAAAGCTCGTATGCGTCCGGCTCTAAAGGCGGCTTGCTGACCTGGCTGGGCTTGGCGCTCATCATTTTTCTGGCCGACCAGTTCACCAAGGTGCTGATCACCGGCTACTACCAACTGGGCGACAGCACCCGCGTGCTGGGGTTTTTCAACGTCGTTCGCGCCCACAACACCGGAGCGGCCTTCTCGTTTTTAGCGGGTGCGGGCGGCTGGCAGCGCTGGTTTTTCACGGGCATTGGCGTGGTGGCGGCGCTGTTCATCGTCTGGCTGCTCAAAGCGCATGCGGGGCAAAAGCTGTTTTCATTCGCCATGGCCTGCATTTTGGGTGGCGCGATTGGCAATGTGGTGGACCGCGTGCTGTACGGCTATGTGGTGGACTTTTTGGACTTTCATTACGCCGGCTGGCATTTCCCCGCGTTCAACGTGGCGGACAGCGCGATCAGTATCGGTGCGGTATGTTTGATTTGGGATGAACTGCGGCGCGTAAATAAAAAATAACGCAAGCGCTGCAAATAAACCCGGCAGTCCGTGAAAAAGGCAGAAAAGCCACCGCTTTTCTGCCTTTTTGTTATGCTGCGGTTTATAGCGTCAAAATCGTGCAACCTGTGGTTTTGCGCGCTTCCAGATCACGGTGCGCCTGCTGCACATCGGCCAGCGGGTAGCGCTGGTCGATGCGAATATGGACGGCACCGCTTTCAACCACAGCAAACAACTCATCCGCCATCGCCTGCGTCGCTTCGCGGCTGCTGATGTGGCTGAACAGGGTTTGACGCGTCACGTAGATGGAGCCTTTCGCACCCAACATACCCGGTGCAAATGGCGGGACGACACCAGAAGCGTTGCCAAAGCTGGCCATCAAGCCGAAGGGCAGCAGGCAATCGAGCGATTTGTCCCAGGTGTCTTTGCCGACCGAGTCGTAAACCACTTTTACGCCCGGTTTGAGGCCTTTGGCGGCGTTCGCTTCAGCGGTGATTTCTTTGACCCGCGCGGCAAAATCTTCGGTGTTGTAGTTGATGACATGGGCTGCGCCGTGCGCTTTGGCGAGTTGGCATTTGGCGTCAGACCCTGCCGTACCTATCAACTGCAAACCCAGCGCCTTGGCCCACTGGCAGGCAATCAGCCCCACACCGCCCGCAGCCGCGTGGAACAACACAAAGTCCCCCGCCTGCAAGCCGCCTTGGGGCAGCGTGCGGCGCAGCAGATACTGGGCGGTCAGGCCTTTGAGCATCATGGCCGCGCCGGTTTCAAAGCTGATGGCATCGGGCAATTTGCAGACGCACATGGCGGGCATGACACGGCGTTCGCTGTAGCTGCCCGGCGGGTTGCTGGCGTAGGCGGCACGGTCGCCGACTTTGAGATGGGTCACGCCCTCACCGACTGCCTCCACCACGCCGGCAGCTTCCATGCCCAGATTCAGCGGCATGGGCAAAGCGTAGACGCCGCTGCGCTGGTACACGTCGATGAAGTTCAAGCCAATGGCGTGGTGTTTGATGCGGATCTGGCCGGGGCCGGGCTCGCCGACTTCCAGTTCGACGAGTTTGAGCTCTTCAGGGCCGCCATTTTTGTCAATGCGAATGACTTTGGAAAGGATGCTGCTCATGGTTTTTTCTCCTGATGGGATGATGGTTTTCTAAAAATCGTGCTTAAAAATCAACCGGTTTTAGCTCGATATGTTCCAGTTCAATACGTACCCGGGTAAGCGCCACCGTCTGTCAAAATATTTTGACCCGTGATGTAACTCGCCTGCTGACTGCACAAAAACGCGCAAGCTGCCCCAAACTCGGCAGGGTTGCCAAAACGCTGGGCGGGGATGTTCTTGCGTCGCGTCTCGCGCACAGCTTCCAGACTTTGACCTGATTTTTGCGCCACCCCCTGCAGCGTGGTTTTGATCCGGTCAGTGTCATAGGTACCGGGCAACAGGTTGTTGATGGTTACATTGCTGGAGGCCAGTTTGGTCGTGCGCGCCAAGCCGGCGACAAAACCCGTCAATCCGCTGCGGGCACCGTTGCTGAGGCCCAAAACATCAATGGGTGCCTTCACCGAACTGGAGGTGATGTTGACAATGCGGCCAAAACCGCGTGCCGCCATGCCGTCGACCGTCGCTTTGATCAGCTCGATCGGGGTCAGCATATTGGCATCGACGGCTTTGAGCCAGTCCTCACGCTCCCAGTTGCGAAAGTCGCCTGGCGGGGGCCCGCCCGCGTTGGTGACGACGATATCGAAGTCCTTGCCCGGCCCGCCAGCGACCGAGAAAGCCGCTTGGCGACCC
Organism: Polaromonas sp.; assembly: GCA_043769295.1. Taxonomy (GTDB): domain Bacteria; phylum Pseudomonadota; class Gammaproteobacteria; order Burkholderiales; family Burkholderiaceae_C; genus Aalborgiella. The sequence goes on from JAYVJL010000043.1 coordinate 9,409, forward strand.
GCTTCGGTGGTGATGTCCGCCGCCACAAACAGCACTTTTGAGAGGACTTTTGAGAGCGCTTTTGGTCTGTCAAGCCGATTTTTAGGTTCAAAACTGGCATCAGCCGGCGTATTCATTGCCTGAACAGCTATTAAATCAGTAGCAGACTGCTGCAACACCTCCAGGCCACGTGCCACCAAAACGACGTTGACGCCCTCTGCGTGCAAGGCCTGCGCGCACCCCAAGCCCAGCCCTTTGCTTGCGCCGCAGACCAGCGCCCATTTACCGGCAATACCTAAATCCATATCAGCGTCTCCCCCATTGGTTTATTCATATTGTTTGCATACTTACAATTGTGCCCTTGAATCCAATTTTTTTCGGCATTTTTCAGGCTTTTTCTGCGCTGGCTGGTCGATTGCGCGACACCATGTAGACGCCACTCAGCACCAGCAAGGTGCCTGCAATGATCCAGGCATTCAAAGGCTCACCCAAGATGAACACACCCATCAGAATCGTGGACATCGGCCCTATCATGCCGGTTTGGGCGGTCAAAGACGCACCGATGCGCTCAATCGCCATCATCACCGCCAGCACCGGCAAGGCCGTACACAAGGTGGCGTTGAGGATGGACAGCCAAATCACCTCGGGTGCGACCATGAAGGCGCTGCTGATGGGGCGCAGCACCGCAAACTGGGCGATGCACAGCAAACACGCCACCGTGGTGGCCAGACCGACCAGCCGCAACGAACCCAGGCGCTGCACCATTTCACCGCTGTAGCTGAGGTAGATGGCGTAGCTTACCGCGCTGCCAAGCACCAGTACCGCGCCCAACAGGGTGTTGCTGTTGGCCAAATCACCCATTGCGCCACCCATTCCGGCATCAAATTTCAACTCATGTCCAAAGACCAGCAAAATCCCGGCATAACTGAGCGCCATCGCCCAGATTTGCGCTGATTTCATGGGGTTTTTGTACAACAGCCACCCCAACAGCAGCACCAGCGTGGGGTTGAGGTACAAAATCAGCCGTTCAAGAGCTGCACTGATGTAGGCCAAACCCGCAAAGTCGAGATAGCTGGCCAGGTAGTAGCCCGTCACGCCCAGCCCCAGCACACCCAGCCAGTCGCGCAGCGTCAAAGCTGGTTTGCCACGGCTGGCCCACCAGGCCATCACCGCAAAAATGGGCAGGGCAAACAGCATGCGGAACATGATGAGGGTGACCGCATCAACGCCATGGCGGTACGCCAGCTTGACGATGATGGCTTTGCCGCTGAAAGCGATGGAACCCACGATGGCGAGGATAAAGCCCGTTAAAAAACGCTTATTTGCTACATTTTTAATAGCTATTGAGGCACTTAAATCGCCGGCTGGTGTCACTTTTTTGGTCATATTTGGCAATTTACCTCGATTTCAGGCTGTTGGGCAGCCAGGGCGGTTCACAGGCGGCCCAAAATACCGCCAATCGGCTGCGCCTCCAGCGTGACGCCGCACATCAGGACACCCAGTCCCCAGGCGTGACGAAACATCAATAACCAGCAGCCTGCCCGTCACGGCGCGGGTCACTCGCGGCCATGTAGCCTTCCACCGCAGGGTCGCCCATACGCCAGATGAACTGGCCGGCGCCGAAGTCCTGGTACGAGTCCTGAATCACACTGACATGGTGACCGCGTGCCTGTAAACCCTGCACGGTGGCCGGGTTCATATTGGCTTCGACGTTGATGTCCAGTCCGGCATTGAAGCGCCAGCGTGGTGCGTCGCAAGCGGCTTGCGGGTTTTGACCGAAATCGAGCATGCGCACCAGTGTTTGCATGTGGCCTTGGGGTTGCATATTGCCGCCCATCACACCAAAACTCATCACCGGCTGACCATCTTTGGTCAAAAAAGCCGGGATGATGGTGTGAAATGGCCGCTTGCCAGGGGCCACCTGGTTCGGCCCAGGGTTCAAGCTGAAGCCATGACCGCGGTTTTGCAGGCTGATGCCAAAGGTCGGCTCCACGCAGCCGGAGCCAAAACCCATGTAGTTGCTCTGGATCATGCTGACCATCATGCCCGACTCGTCGGCCGCCGTCAGGTAAATGGTGCCGCCTTTGACGGGGTTGCCGGCTTTGAAGTCTTGCGCTTTATGGAGGTCAATCAGCTTGGCGCGTGAAGCCAGATAGGCTTTGTCCAGCATCTGGTCAACCGTCACCTCCATCGTCGTGGGCTCAGACACATAGCGGTACACGTCGGCAAAAGCCAGTTTCATGGCTTCGATTTGCCGGTGCTGCGCGTCAACGCCGTCCGGGTCCATGCTTGAGAGGTCAAAGTTGCCCAAAATACCCAAGGCAATCAAGGCAGCAATGCCCTGGCCGTTGGGTGGGATTTCGTGCAGGGTGTGGCCACGGTAGTCCTGGGCGATGGGTTTGACCCACTCGGGCTGGTAGCTGGCAAAGTCCTGGGCCGTCAGCACGCCGCCGTTGTCCGCTGAAAATTTGGCCACCGCTGCAGCAATCTCGCCCTGGTAGTAGGCGGTGCCTCCGGTCTGGGCGATCAAACGCAAAGCTTTGCCCGCTGCGGGAAACTGGAACAACTCCCCCACGTTCGGTGCCCGGCCCTTGGGTAAAAAACTCTGAGCAAAACCAGCTTCCGACTGCAATTCTTCAACCGGTGCCGCCCATTTTCCCTGCACCACCACGGGGACAAGGTAGCCGCGCTCGGCCACGTCAATGGCCGGCTGCATCACATCAGCAAACGGCAACTTGCCAAAACGCTTGCTGAGTGCCACCCAGCCCGCCACCGCACCGGGCACGGTGACGGAGTCGATACCACGTTTGGGCGGTGTTTCAGCGTCTGCGCCGTATTTGCCTTTGAAGTACGCGGGCGTCCAGCCCTGCGGCGCGCAGCCCGAGGCGTTGAGTCCGTGCAGCTCTTTACCGTCCCACACAATACAAAACGCATCGCTGCCCAAGCCATTGCTGACGGGTTCGACAATGGTCATGACCGCCGCCGTGGCGATGGCCGCATCAACCGCATTGCCGCCGCGTTGCAGCATCCGCAGCCCCGCCTGCGCCGCCAAGGGGTGCGAGGTGGACACAATGTTGCGCGCAAACACCGGTAAACGGGTGGAGGAGTATGGGTAGTGGTGGGTAAAGTCCATGGTCTGTTCTGGTTTCAGTAGGTTCAGTAGGCTCAGTTGGCTCAGTTGGCTCAGTTAGTGGGGGGGGCCAGTGTCAGTCTGCGGTGATTTTGCGGTCTGTGATGATACGCTTCCATTTGTCTTTGTCAGCCGTGGCCATGGCGGCAAACTGCGGACTGGTGCCGCCGACAGGCTCAATGCCCAAACGTGCCAGCCGGTCTTTGATGTCCGCATCAGCCAGCGCGAGGTTCATCGCTGTATTGATTTTGACTTGTATGTCCGCCGGCAAACCTTTGGGGCCGTACAGCCCAAACCAGGTATTGGATTCAAAACCCGGCAGCACTTCGGCGATGGCGGGCAGATCAGGTGCCAAAGGCGTGCGCTTGGCAGATGTAACGCCCAAAGCGCGCAAACGACCTTCACGGACATGCGGCAGGCCCGTGGGCAGGGAGTCAAACAGCACATCCAGATTGCCGGTGATGAGGTCGGGAATGGCCAAGGCTGTTCCTTTGTAGGGAATGTGCAGGATGAACAAACCCGCTTGCGTTTTGAACAGCTCGGTGGTGAGATGGACGATGGTGCCATTGCCGCTGGAGGCGTAGTTGAGCTTGCCGGGGTTTTTGCGGGCAAGTTCTATCCATTCCTTGACTGTTTTGGCGGGTGAGCTGTTGGGCACCAGCATGATGCTGGGCGCATTGCCGACGTGGATAATGGGCGTGAAGTCACGAACCACATCGTACGGAATTTTCGAGCTCAGGCTGGGCGCAATGGCGTGGGTGCTGGTGGTGGCCAGCAGGAACGTGTAGCCATCGGGCGCTGCCTTGGCGACGAGGTCCGAGCCAATGGTGCCGCCAGCGCCGGGGCGGTTTTCAACCACCACCGAACTGCCCAGTTTTTCACCCAGTTTTTGCGACAAAACCCGAGCAAACAAATCGGTCGCACCACCTGCTGGAAAGGGCACGATCACGCGAATGGGTTTGACGGTGTAGGTCTGCGACCAAGACAGCGTGGGCAACAAGCCGGTTGCGAGCAGTAGATGGCGTCTTTTCATGGGGTTTCCTTTGTGGCATCACGCTCTATGGAATCACATCTTCTTGGCATCGAACACTTTGTGGTGCAAGCGCCGCAGAGACCACCACACACCAAAAGCGACGAACGGAATCGCGATGGCGGCGGTGACCTCACCACTGACGGGCCAGCCCAGTTTTTGACCACCTTTGGCCATGTAGCTGATCAAACCCACGGTGTAGTACGTGATGGCAGCTACTGACAAGCCCTCAACCGTGGACTGCAATTTGAGCTGCAGGTCCTGCCGATCATTCATCGTGGTCAACAGTGCTTGACTGCTTTGCTGTTGTTCAATCTCCACCCGGGTGCGCAGCAGGTTGCTGATGCGCGAGACGCGCTGTGACAGCGCATCCTGCCGGCGCGTGGCCCACTCGCAGGTGCTACGGGCGGGGGTAAGACGCCGGTCCATGAAATCGCGAATGGTCTGCAGTCCCGCCAGGCGCGTCTCATTGATGTCTTGAATGCGGTCATCGACCAGTGCAAAGTAGGCCGAACTGGCTGAAAAACGGGAATGGGTGGAGGCATACTGGCTTTCCACTTGGCCTGCCAGTTTGGTCAGGCGATCCAGCAGCAGCGGCTCGTCGTTGCGGTCGGCGCTGCGGATGGCTTCGGCCAGCTCCGCCAACTCGCGCTCGGCATAAGCCAGGGCGCTAGCAGCTTCCCGTGCCGCCGGCAGCCCCAGCAAAGCGGCCATGCGGTAGGTTTCGATCTCCAGCAGACGCTGCACCAAACGGCCCAAACGGCGTTGGGTCATGCTGCCGGTCAGCAAGACCATGCGGGAAAAACCATCGGCGTGGATTGCAAAGTCCGTATGCACTTCGGCAGTGCCATCGGCTACCGCCGACCCGACCAGGGTTTCCTCATTCAGAACGTGCTTAATGATAGCGCTGATGCCAAAACCGTGATTGGGCAAGGCCCAGACATGCATGCTGCTCAGCGCTTCACCGGGCAGCTTCTCCAGCCAGTCTTGCGGCACAGCATCGATCGCGGTTTGCGGCTCGCGCTCATTCAGGGCATCACCTTCCATGGGGCACATAAAGGTGTAGGTGACAAATTCGGTATGCAGCTCCCAGCGCAGCCTGAAACCACCCAGGTCCATGCGGATATGGGTTGACGATCCGTCGGGCGGCGGCAAATGATGGTCGCGCAGCAGGGTGGCCACATGCGCGCGGCTGGCCAGCCGCTGCTCAGCGTTGCAGAGCATGACCACATGCGAAATAGCCAAGGGTGCGGTCATCGCCTCGGGCGGACGGGCATGAATTTCGTTGTGCAGGACAACGCGTAAAGGATGTTGCTGGATGTGGAGGTGTGTTCGCATAAATAAAATCTCTACAACTATTGTGCCGCAAGAAACAAAAACGGCACCCGAAGGCGCCATTTTTAGAAACTTGAAGCGACTAGAACATCAATCTTCCACAAACGCCTCTTCGCGTTTCTTCTTGATGGATGGCAGCAAGACCACGGCCAACAGAGCCAAGGCCACAGCCAACAGGCTGGCCGACAGGCCACGTGTCACAAACACGCTCCAGTCACCACGCGACAGCAACAGAGCACGGCGCAGGTTTTCTTCCATCATCGGGCCAAGAATGAAACCGAGCAGCAAGGGCGCGGGTTCCATACCGAGCTTGATGAACAGGTAACCAATGAAACCGAAGATACCGACCATCCAGATATCAAACGTGTTGTTGTTGGTGGAATACACGCCAATCGCGCAGAACAGCACAATCGCGGGGAACAACCAACGGTAAGGCACGCTCAACAACTTGATCCAGATACCAATCAATGGCAGGTTCAAGACGATCAGCATCGCATTGCCGATCCACATGGAGGCGATTAAACCCCAAAATAATTCTGGGTTGCTGGTCATCACCTGGGGTCCAGGCTGGATGTTGTGGATCGTCATCGCACCGACCATCAAAGCCATCACCGCATTGGGTGGGATACCCAAGGTGAGCAAAGGAATGAATGAAGTTTGTGACGCTGCATTGTTGGCCGCTTCAGGAGAAGCCACGCCGCGGATATTGCCTTTACCGAAGGGCACTTCGCCTGGACGGAGCTTGGTTTTTTTCTCAAGCGTGTAGGCCGCAAAGGCCGCCATCACGGCACCGCCACCCGGCAAAATACCGAGTACGGAACCCAGCGCCGTTCCGCGTAAGACCGCAGGGGCCATCATCTTGAAGTCTTCCTTCGTTGGCATCAAACCCTTTACATCGGCGGTGAACACTTCGCGTTCGCTTTCGTGTTTGCCCAAGTTGCTGATGATCTCGCCGTAGCCGAACACACCCATCGCAATCACGATAAAGCCGATACCGTCGGTCAACTCAGGGATGTCAAAGCTGTAGCGCGCCACGCCTGAGTTCACATCGGTCCCGACCAAGCCAAGCAACAAACCCAATAAAATCATGCCAACCGCTTTAAGCAATGAGCCAGAAGCCAACACCACAGCGCCGACCAAGCCCAAAATCATCAGCGAAAAGTATTCTGCAGGGCCAAATTTGAAAGCCACTTCGGTCAACGGCACCGCAAAAGCGGCCAAAACCAAGGTACCCACGCAACCCGCAAAGAAAGAACCCAAACCGGCAGCCGCCAACGCGGGACCCGCTCGGCCCTGTCGCGCCATCTGGTAGCCGTCGATCACCGTCACCACCGATGACGATTCACCCGGCAGGTTCACCAAAATCGCAGTGGTTGAACCACCGTACTGGGCGCCGTAGTAGATACCGGCCAACATGATCAACGCCGACACGGGTGGCAGAGCATAAGTGGCAGGCAACAACATGGCGATGGTCGCCAAGGGTCCAATGCCGGGGAGCACACCAATCAAGGTGCCGAGCAAACAGCCAATAAAGGCATACATCAAATTGATGGGTGTAAACGCCACACCAAAACCAAGCGCTAAGTTATTAAACAATTCCATTTTTAGTCCTTATTTCGTCTTTTGGCCTGCGGTCAAGCTGTCAGGAAAGCAGGCCATACAGGGAACTGCAGTTTCAACAAAAGGATAAAAGCGGCATAGCTCATGATGGACAAGATCGTTGCCAAAACAAAAACAGCTTTGAAACTGAACTCTTCACCGGCCAAACTCGCCACAAACGTCAGCGCATAAATCGCCACAATCAAACCGAAGGCCGGGAAACCAATGCTTGGCAGACCCGCCAGCAACAAACCGAACAACAAGTTGGCGGCAATGATGAAGAACAAAGGCTTCCATGCCCATGAACCAATTTTGTCGCCATCTTCGGTTTCAATCACCAACGACTCAAACAGGATGAAAGCACCCAAAATGGCCATGCAGATGCCCAAAATCAAAGGGAAATAGCCGGGCCCCATGCGCGCACCCGTGCCCACGTTGTAGGTGGTCGCGCCCCATGCGAATGCGACACCGACGACAACGAATAAAAGACCCGAAAAAAAGTCTTTTTGACTCTTGATAACCATAAAGAACTCTCCAGTAATTTTTCTGTAATTGATTATCAGCCAGTCATTTCCATGCCGTCTGACCTTTCGATACGGGAAAACCCTTAAAAAAAGCGGATATGTGGTAATTACTTAGCGCAGAAAATGCCACATTTGCGTTAAAAATCAGGGTAAACCAGTAGTTTATGCTCTGCCACAACCAGCGGGCTATGGCATCAGCGAACGTAGACAGGCTTGAAAACGCGCAGCCATTTTGAGGCAGGTAGCCCAAACCGCGTCTCAATCTCTTGCGCCCGCTGTTGCAGCTCTTCGCGCTTGGGGCGCACGGGGCTGCGCTGCGCCAAGACGATGGTGTTGCCTTCACGGGTGGGTTTGAAAGCCCAGACCGCCGCCTCGCCAAACACCGCCGTGATTTTGTCCACACTGCTTTGAAAGCTGGACGAGCGGCCAAACAGATTGACCGTCATCATGCCGTTGTCGGTGAGCAAACCGTGGCAGTCGGCGTAAAACTCGGCACTGTCCAGCACAGGGGCTGCAGCCTCATCGTCGTATAAATCAACCTGCAAAGCGTCGATCCGCCCCTGCCATTTCGGTTTTTTGATCTCCGCTGCCGCATCCGCCAGCACCACCTGCAAACGGGCATCGTCGGGCGGCAGCTTGAACCAGAGCCGGCAGGCCGACACCACTTGCGGGTTGATTTCAATGGCGGTGGTCGCCATGCGCAGCTTTTTGAAACAAAACTTGGTGCAACTGGCCGCGCCCAGCCCCAGCTGCATGGCGTGGCGTTTGGCAACGCTGGTCGCATCCACAAACAGCAGCCAGGCCATCATGCGCTGCACGTACTCCAGGTCGATGTCAAACGGCGCATCAATCAACATGCTGCCCTGCACCCACTCGGTGCCCAAATGCAGGGTGCGGATGTCGCCGTAGTCGGAAAAGTTCACCTCAGGCAACACCAGCGCGTTTGATTTTCGTTTCATGGGATTAGATTCATAGGGTGAGGTTCACGGGTTAATTGCTATAAAATTAATAGCAAAATAGGCAATAAATACGCCGGCTACAGCCAGAAATTACCTGCTTTTACCTGTTTTTTATAAATTTGGGCATTGTAGAAGGGTATTTACCCCCAGCTCAGGCCGCAGCCATCAAGGCATGAAGTTTGGGCAACGCAGCCAGCGAGTTGGCCCGGCACGCCTGCGCCAGAGCGGCCAGTTCAATACCGCGCACATCCGCCAGCGCCTGCGCGATGCGTGGCAACTCACCCGGTTCATTGCGGCCCTGCGGCTCTCCAGCCTGGCGTTCTGCCGCCGTTTTGTAGAGCCAATGCGGCGGCATGTCGGGTGCATCGGTCTCAAGCACCAGCGCATCCAAGGGCAGCGTGGCGGCCAGATGCCGCAGTTGCTGCGCCCGCTCGTACGTCATGGCCCCGCCAAAACCCAGCTTGAACCCGAGTTGGATGAATTGCGCCGCCTGCTGGTCGCTGCCATTGAAGGCGTGGGCGATGCCCCGCCATTTAAATTCAGCCCCAGCCCCGTCCATTGCACCCCGCAGCCCCTTGAGCAGCCGGTCCACCGAGCGCCGCACATGCAAAATCACCGGCAAATCGTACTTGCGGGCCAGTTTCAGTTGCGCCTCGTAAAAATGGATCTGCTTTTCAAGCAAGGGCGGCTGGTTCAGTTCAGGAACAAAAAAATCCAGCCCAATCTCCCCCACCGCAACCAGACGAGGGTCGTTGGCAGCGCAGGCCAGTTCCTCGTCCAGATGCTTTAAATCGTCTTCCTGCGCATCTTTGACATACAAAGGATGGATGCCCAAAGCATAGCTGTCGCCCAAGCCATGCGCCAAAGCGCGAACGGCTGCAAAATTGTGGGGGTGAACAGCCGGGTAGACACAATGCACTACGTTTTTAGTAGCTGCAGAAGCACGAATGACGCCGGCTACACCCATAAATTCAGGTGCATCCAGATGGCAGTGGGTGTCAATCCAAGTAATTTGATTGGATGCAGTAAATTCCATGTCAATTCAATCCGAGATCAGGCGCACGGCTGCAGACAGTGCTTGGGCACGGCAAAGCAGTGCAACGATATATCGGACTGAATTGACATGGAATTTTGGCGGAGAAGGTGGGATTCGAACCCACGGTAAGATCGCTCCTACGCCTGATTTCGAGTCAGGTACATTCGGCCACTCTGCCACTTCTCCGCAATTTAACAGCCTAAATTGTAACCGCGCCGTAAAATCACGCTAAACCGGCTGGTATTGGGCGCACAGTCTGCACATCAACCGGCTTTTTGGCTTTTCTGAGATCCCAGACCCAACCCAGCTTTTCGGACAAGAGTAGAAAATGCCCGAATGCGTCAAATTTGGCGGGTTGGTTCACCGCCATGGTTGCATTTTGGTGATGGTAACTGTGCAAGCCTTCCCCCATTAGCACCACGGTCAACCACAGGTTGTTGCGGCTTTCATCCTGGCTGCCGTCGACTTTGGTGCCGAACAAATGGGTGATTGAATTGGCAATGCCTTCAAATTGATGCAACAAAATAGCCCGTACACCGCCTGCCCAGAGCAGGCAAATCAGACACTCATCCCTGCCGCCATACACATACCCCAAAGCACCGGGTGCCAGCAGTCCCGCTATGGCAATCGCCCAGTAATGGCGCGATACGAACATCACCACCGGGTCTTTCAACAAATCGGGCACATAGCGGTTTTCATCAGAAACAGCCACTTTGAACTTCCACCCTACATGCGCATGGAACCACCCCGCCAGGCGATTGTCAATCTTGCCGCTGTCGTCCACCCACGGTGAATGCGGATCGTATTGCTGGTCTGCAAAACGATGATGGCGCCGATGGTCTGCCACCCAACTGACGATAGGGCCTTGCAAGGACCAGGTGCCCAAAATAGCCAAAATAGCTTTGCCAACCGCCGAGGTTTTGAAAGCATGGTGCGTGAAGTGACGATGAAAGCCAACGCCCAACCCCATCGATATACAAATGAAAAATACCGCCCCCAGGAACAAGGAAAACACGCTCGGCACCCAGGTCGTTGACGTGCCAAGCAACAAAAAAATCACAAGCACAGTTGGCAGTGCCAGAGACACGGCATTCGACAGGTGTTTGGCCCGGTTAAGTGTTGCAGATTGTGAAATGTGAGGGTTAACGATTGAAGTGGATGGCCTGGTCGTCGTCATAGGAAGCAATGCGTTGATTAAATTGAAATTAATAGTTACATCAATTGAACTCTTTGGCAACACTTTGACAACACTTTGGGCTGCAACTGCTTTTGCGGGATGCACACACGCTCTATGTAACGAAAACACTTACTTACAATAATCTTAGCCTATAGCATATTTGCTTCACGAAAATAGTTTGACGCGTATACAAAAGTACTCATGCGCGGCATCGATGGAGAAGCACCAGGTCGTGTCATCATGACAAGCACAAATGACCGTTCTTGTTTTCAAATCCTTGCTAGACTATACCCATGATCTTTGAGAATTCGGCAATCCGTAACCAGACTACCGCCTATTCAGCCCCGTCTCAAGAACTGACGATGCGGCCACATGCTCAAAATAATGCGGGCTGGATTGAGGGCGAAAGCATTCGCGCTTTCATGCCAGCGCAACAACAAACGCAAGTGGCGGCTTTATTTGTCATCCCTGTGGTGTTTGCTATGCTGTATGACCATGTCTATATGCCAGCCTTGATGGTCTGGCTGGTCCTTTCTGTGGTTTTGGCACTTTACAGATGGCACATAACCATCAATTACACACGTTATTTAAGCTCTGGCGATACGGACTCCCAACTCGAATTCAAAACACGATACGCATGGACATGGCCCTGTACGGCCCTGTTATGGAGCGTACTTGTATGGCTGTTTTTCGGCAAAATCCCGCTCTTCAACCAATTGGTTTGTTTTGTCATACTGGCTAGCATTGGCGTGTTCAGCGCAACAGGCTATGCGCCACACTTCAAAATAATGAAACAATTCATCAACGCCCTGATGATCTCGTTGTTATCCGCTTTGGCATGGCATTATTTCTTCAACCAAGCGGCGGCTGAAGCCTCCATGATTTATGCCATTTTCCCGTTACAGCTGATTTTTTGGCGTTTGTTGATGATGATTGGCGGCAGACTCAACAAAGCGCATCTAGAGCACCTTGATCTGCTCAAAGGCAACTACGAATTGATCGATTCGCTCAAAGAGCAGACGTTGCGCGCCAACCAGGCGGTAGAAACCAAAAACAGATTCCTGGCCAGCGCGGCGCATGACATCCGGCAACCTGTTTTGGCGCTTGACCTGTATGCCAGTTTGCTGAAAAACGAGCCCAGCATGGCCGCCGACCTCACCGACAAGATCGGCGCTGCCACCAAATCAGTCATCGACATGTTTGACAGTTTGTTCGATCTGGCCCGCCTGGAGTCTGGCCAGCTCAACATCAACAACAATACCATCGATGTGCCTGGCTTGCTGCGCGAGCTGGAGCTGCAATACAAACCAGCGGCCCATGCCAAAAATCTGGAGCTGCGCATGCGCACCAAGCAGCTTGAGATTCAAACCGATCACCAGTTGCTCAAACGAATTTTGGGGAATTTGCTGATGAATGCCATCAAATTCACCAACCATGGTGGTGTTCTGCTGGCCTGTCGACCCACCTTGCGCGGGGTGCGGTTTGAGGTGTGGGATACCGGCGTCGGCATTCCGGCAGACCAGCAGGTCGCCGTTTTCAGGGAGTTTTACAAATCCCCCGCCGACATGGGTACCAGCGAAGGGTTTGGCTTGGGTTTATCGATCGTGGCCCGTTTATGCGAACCACTGGGCTTTGACTTCGCCATGCACTCCAGAGTCGGACGCGGCAGCGTGTTTTGTATTGAAGTTCCCCGCGGCGGCCTGAGCCAGCAGCCATCCAATCAACTGCTGCAACAAAAAAGGGCCACTGACGGCCCTTTTTATTGAAAGACAAGCACCGATTTGTTTGATGCTGTACTTTTCAAACACCTTCAAGGCGGCAGCAGACCTTGCTGACGCGCATAAAAAATAGCTTGCGTCCGGCTCTTCACATCAATGCGGCGGAACAAGCGCCACAAATGCACTTTGACTGTGTGCTCGTTGATGCCCAGCTCTTCGGTGATGTCTTTGTTGCTCATGCCTTTGTTGAGCAAGAGCAGCAATTGCAGCTGGCGCTTCGACAACTTTTGCCCGGGTATGGGTTCTTCAAAACTGTCTTCGGCCAACATCAGGCTTTTCAAAGCTGCACCAATTTCACCTGCGCCGGCTGATTTATCGATATAGATTTCCGCGCCTGCCTCCAGGCAATGCGTCTCCCAATCACTGGCCGGTGATGCCGACAACACCGCCAATGGAACCAAAGGAAACATGTTCTTCAATTGCCGAATGCCCGACACACCCGTGGTGTCTGGCAACTTGAGATCCAAAGAAAACAGGCTTGGTTCGCCGTGCTGCTCTATCGCAGAAGAAAGCAAGCCCAGACGTTCAATTTCAATCACCTCCATGGTGGGTCGCAAACGGCGCAAGAGCATGCCGACAGCTTCCCGCATCAACGGGTGATCATCAATAACGTAGATAGTCATGGCACATTCATTTCAAGTTTTTTACGTTTAGTTACAAGTTTATTGTCTAATTATGAAGCTAATCACTGAGGAGGCCACCTTTGGTTTAGTAAATTTTATGTGACATTTGTCACAGAATACAAGAGGAAGCCCGATTGTTTACAAAAAATAACGATTCATTACATGTTTAGAAGGGTGTCATCCATAGCACAAGGATCAAACTGTGGTGTTTGGTTCACAAATTCCATCAGACCAGGGTTTGCCAAAACGCCCTCGGTTTTGAGCAGCGCAATCACCCTGCCCGCTTCCTTGGGCGTCTCAAAACCTTTACTTTGCAACAACACCTTCGCGGCTGCATCGACCAGTTTGAAGTAAAACCTGCCATCTGACTCGCGGTATTGCTTGAAACTGGGCCCAGCCAGTTTGGCGGCTTTGACCGGTATTGCCTGCGCTGCGCCCTGCAAGCGCCGCAAGCCCACGGCTTGGCGCAAGGTTTGCATCAAAGGCATGGCTATTTGCCGTGCCTTTTGCGCACCCGCCAACAAAATCGCTTCGATCTTGTCGGGTTGACTCATCAACGACTCATACGTCTGGCGCATGGGTGCGATCTCGCGGTCAATGCGCTCAAACAGCAACTGTTTGGCATCGCCCCAGCCAATGCCGTTTTTGAACGCCTGCTGCATGGCTGCTGTCTCCTGCGCGCTGGCAAAGGCCTGGTAGATTTGAAAAAGCGCCGAGCCTTCGGTGTCTTTGGTCTCGCCCGGTGCGCGAGAATCGGTCACGATGCCGGCGATCAGTTTTTTCAGCTCGGCCTGCGACGCAAACAGCGGAATGGTGTTGTCGTAGCTCTTGCTCATCTTGCGGCCATCCAAACCCGGCAAGGTCGCCACCGACGCTTCGATTTCGGCTTCGGGCAGCACAAAATGCTCTCTGTCACTGTTTTTGCTGTTTTTGTAGCGATAGTTGAAACTCTGCGCAATATCACGCGCCATTTCAATGTGCTGGATCTGGTCACGCCCTACGGGAACTTTATGGGCGTTGAACATCAAAATATCCGCGGCCATCAGCACCGGGTACATGAACAGCCCCGCCGTCACATCGGCTTCCGGGTCATGTCCAGCCGCGACATTCTTGTCCACGGCCGCTTTGTAAGCATGGGCGCGGTTGAGCAGGCCTTTGCCGGTGACGCAGGTCAGCAGCCAGGTGAGTTCGGGGATTTCTGGAATGTCGGACTGGCGATAAAAGGTCACGCGTTTCGGGTCGACGCCAGCCGCCAGCCACGACGCGGCAATCTCCAGCGTAGAGCGCTGCACCCGCGCCGGGTCGCCAATTTTGATCAGCGCGTGGTAGTCGGCCAAAAAGTAGAAGCTTTGAACGTCATTCGACAACGACGCCTGCACGGACGGGCGGATCGAGCCCACATAGTTGCCCAGATGGGGTGTGCCGGAGGTGGTGATACCCGTTAAAACTCTAGAAATTGGCTTGCTCATAAGGACTATAAATACGAAAAATGCATACGCAGATTTATTTGATCAACAACGACAAGGGTGTGAGCAACAGCTCCAACAGACCGTAGGTCAAGTCCATCATCGGCTGCATCCACAGTTTGCTGATAACGCCCGTGATGACCAGACCCATGACGATGAAAAAGCCCCAAGGCTCAACGCGTGACACCAGCTCAGCTTGTTTGTAGGGCAATAGCCCGACCAAAATGCGCCCGCCATCCAAGGGTGGCAGTGGAAACAGATTGAACGCAAACATCACCGCATTCACCAAAATACCCCCTTGGGCCATTTTGGTAAAAAACGGCTCGGACACATCCGTCGCTTTGAGCACATAAAACAACACGCCCCAGATAAAAGCCATGACCAGGTTCGACGCCGGCCCGGCCAGCGCCACCCAGATCATGTCGCGTTTGGGGTTGTTCAAGCGGCCAAACTGCACCGGCACGGGCTTGGCATAGCCAAACAAAAACGGGCTGCCTGCAAAAATGAGCAGCAAGGGCATCAAAATCGTACCAATCGGGTCGATGTGTTTGAGCGGATTCAGCGTGACACGCCCCATCACATAAGCCGTGCTGTCACCAAAATGCTTGGCGGCGTAACCGTGTGCGGCCTCGTGCACGGTGATCGCCAGCAGCACCGGCAGCGCGTAGATCAAGATGTTTTGAATGAGGTTTGCAGTATCCATCCGCCGATTGTGTCAGATTCAATGACGCCAAATGCCATAGAGGGCCCTGCCAGCCCCCCATCAGCTCTTTACAGCCCCAATTTGGCCAAGCCACCTCGCCCCTGGCGGATCACCACCGGCTCGTCGCCCGCATCCATGGGCGTCAAATCGACCACCGTGGTCGGCTCCAGCGTACAGGCACCGGCGTCGATGATGGCGGCGAGCTGGTGTTCAAACCGGTCGCGGATCTCATGGGCATCGTTGATGGACTCGGTCTCGCCCGGTGCGATCAGCGTCGTCGCCAACAGGGCCGAGCCATGCAGGGCCAGCAACTCGCTCAGGACCGGATGCTCGGGCACCCGCAACCCGATGGTTTTGCGCGAGGGGTGGCTCAGGCGGCGCGGGACTTCTTTGCTGGCTTCCAGGATGAAGGTGTAAGGCCCTGGCGTGGCGGACTTGAGCAGGCGAAACTGCTTGTTGTCGACCCGCGCGTAGTTGGCCAGCTCGGACAAATCACGGCACAGCAACGTCAAATGGTGTTTGTCGTCCACCTGGCGGATCTGGCGCAGCTTGTCGGCGGCGGCCTTGTCGTCCAGATGGCACACCAGCGCGTAGCTTGAATCGGTGGGGACGGCCAAAATGCCGCCTTTGGCCAGCAGCGCGACGGCTTGCTTGAGCAAGCGCGGCTGCGGGTTGTCGGGGTGAACTTCAAAAAACTGGGCCATGTCTGAGCTTAACTTGCTTTAGCGGGGTCTCAACAGCAAAATCGACATTGACTCAAAATTCAGGTGGCTGAATATCTACATGGGTTTTGCGACCTTCATGCAGGGTCAGCCAACCCCCGGCAGCACCGCAGATGCCGATCATCACCATGCCAAACATCGCCCAGCCGCCGGGCGCAGGCTCAAAAGCGCCAGCAAACTGGTCGTTGCCAGCAGCACGCCGCGCAAGATCTGGAATTTGGGATGCGCCGTTTTCAGCGCTGCCACGGTGTACCCAATGCCGGCTAAAACTGCCCCGTGTCGCGTCCCTTTTGAAAATCCACTTGATACACCGGCAGTCAGCGTCACACGTTACCTTATTGAACAGCTTGGATAGATGTCGGTCGGGGTTGAATGCGGTATTTGAGCAGCTCCCACACCGGCGTCAAATCGCCCGGCAGCAGGGGCAGCGTGCCCAGGTCGATACGGCTCTCGTCCGGGCTGTGGAAGTCACTCCCGCGCGAGGCGACCATGTCAAACTCCTTGGCAACGGCCGCGTACTCCACATACTCCGCCGCCGAGTGGCTGCCGGTCACGACTTCTACGCCCTGCCCGCCATGGGTTTTGAATTCTGAAAACAACGCAAACTCTTCGTTCGCCGTGAATTTATAGCGGCCCGGATGCGCAATCACAGCCACGCCGCCGCTCTGCACGATCCATCCCACCGCATCGCCCAGACTGGCCCAGCGGTGCGGCACATAGCCGGGTTTGCCTTCGGTCAAATACTTGCGAAACACCTCGTAGGTGTCTTTGCAGACACCGCTTTCGACCAAAAACCGGGCGAAATGGGTGCGTGAGATGAGTTCTGGGTTGCCAACAAAGGTCAAGGCCCCGTCGTAAGCGCCCTTGATGCCGACTTTGGCCAGCCCATCCGACATGTCCATCGCCCGTTCACCGCGCCCGCCCCGGGTTTTGGCCAGGCCGTTCATGATCAGCGGGTTGGTAGCGTCAAAACCCAAACCGACAATATGCACTGTTTCATTGGCAAAGGTGACTGAAATTTCCACGCCCGTGAGGTACGCCAGGCCATTGGCCGCCGCCGCCGCCGCCGCCCGTGCCTGACCGCCAATCTCGTCATGGTCCGTCAGCGCCCACAGCTCCACCCCGTTGGCCTTGGCCCGCAGCGCGAGTTCTTCGGGGGTCAGCGTGCCGTCTGAGACGACGGAATGGCAATGGAGATCGGCATTTAAATAAGTGGTCACACAACTATTTTAGGCTTTATAGAACCGATGTGTTTTTGACCTCTTTTTGCCCTGTTTTTAATCCTGTTTTTAGTAGGGCAGCTCTACGCTTTCTACTGGTAATCTCGGATACGACGCACAGCAAGACTTGATAAGCTCATACCCGAACTGCATTCATCTCCCCGAATCCTCACTCTCAACCCCAGGAGCACCCCATGGCCATCAGCGTCAACATTGATCTCGCCTACGAATTTGACGTTAAAGCCAAAGCGGCCGGGGTGTTTGATGTCCTGTCCGACGTCCCCACCTCCGCCAGCCACTTCCCCAAACTCGACAAACTCACCGATCTGGGCGACGGCACCTACCAATGGGACATGGCCAAAGTCGGCACCGCCCAAGTCAACATCCAAACCGTCTATGCCAGCAAATACGTCGGCAACAAAGCCAAAGGCACCGTCGTCTGGACGCCGGTCAAAGGCATAGGCAACGCTCAAATCGGCGGTAGCTGGAAAATCGTGGACAACAAAACGTCCACCAACATCACCCTGGCCATCAACGGCACGGTAGACGTTCCGCTACCCGGCCTGATGAAGATGGTCGTCGCACCGGTGGTGGAAGGCGAGTTCGAGAAACTCGTCGACAAGTACATCGGCAACCTGATCAAACGCTTTGGCGGGGAAGTTTAAGGCTGCATTTTGCTACTTATTTAATAGCAATTTAAGCAATAAACACGCCGGCTACATGCTAATTTAACCATCATAATGGCAAATCAAACCCCCTCCACGCCTTCAATCAAAAACTTGATCGTCCGCCGCCCATTCCACTCCGCCGCATCCAGCCGAAACGCCAGTTTCACCCGTGGCGGCAGCTGCTCGGTGTGGCCGAACCACATGCCGTCCATCGGTTGGCCTTGGTGTTTGAGCTTCAAGGACAGGTGG
>JAYVJL010000044.1:0-2910 GCA_043769295.1 Polaromonas sp.
CATCAAATCGCTCAGGCGGTTCAGGTACTGGCGGGGGGAGTCGTTGATGGTCTCCGACTCGCCCAGCGCCACCACCGCCCGCTCGGCCCGGCGCGCCACGGTGCGGCAGACATGGGCTTGCGAGGCGGCGCGGTTGCCCGCCGGCAAAATGAACTCCTGCAGCTTGGGCAGGGCTTTGTTGTAAGTCTCCAGGGCTTCATCCAGTTCAACAATCGCCTCTTTTTTAAGCAGCTCAAAGCCAGGTATCGACAATTCGCCGCCCAGATTGAAGAGCTGGTGCTGGATTTCTACCAGCAGTTGGCGCACACCGTCGGGCAGAGTTTCGCACAGCAGCAGGCCGATGTGCGAGTTCAGCTCGTCCACATCGCCCATGGCGTGTACGCGCAGGTGGTGTTTGGAAACCCGGGTGTTGTCACCCAGCCCGGTGGTGCCCTGGTCACCCGTGCGGGTGGCGATTTGCGAGAGTCTGTTGCCCATGATTTGTAAATCCTGTTGAAAACAAAATTCGTTCGGGCTGAGCTTGTCGAAGCCTTCACACGAACCCTTCGACAAGCTCAGGGCGAACGGAGAATGCTTAGATTATGCCGCTCAGAAAGCGATTTAAACCGGAAGCCTCACCACAAAACAAGCCCCCTGCCCTGACGCCGCCGCCTCACACCGCACACTGCCCCCGTGGCGCTGGGCGATGGATTTGACCAAAGCCAGCCCCAAACCGACGCCACCGTCACGCTCGCTGGCACCCGGGGCGCGGTAAAACGGTTCGAAAATGCGCTCGCGCAGCTCTTGGGGTACGCCGGGGCCGTGATCTGTCACACGCAAAACTGCGGTTTTGTCCTCCCCAACGCCCTCAATGGCCAAAGTAAGCGCTACAGGGTCAGCGCCCACTGTTGCAGCATCTTTGATCGCATAACGGTTCGCGTTTTCCAGCAAATTGCGCATCAAACGGCGCAGCAATTTGGGCACCCCCAGCACCGACACGCTGGTGTTGCCCTGTACGTCCAGCTCCGCACCGGTTTGGGAGCATTCCTCGGCGGCCATGCCGATCAGGTCCACCGGCTCAAACACGCCCACGTCGGCCTGGGTGGAATCCAGCCGGCTGGCCAGCAAAATTTCAGCAATCAGCAGGTCCAACTCGTTGATATTGCGTGAGATTTCATCTTTGAGTTTGTTGAAGGTCTTGAGTGACGCGGGGCCGTCCATGAGCTCCAAACCCATGCGGATGCGCGTCAACGGCGAACGCAACTCATGCGAGGCATTGGCCAGCAAGGACTTGTGCGAGCCCACCAGCGCCTCGATGCGGCTGGCCGCAATATTGAAGCGCTCGGCCAAAAAGGCCACTTCATCGCTGCCCGACACCGCCACGCGGGTTGACAAATCGCCCTGCCCCCACTGCTCGACACCGCGTTGCAAGGTGTTGAGGCGCTTGGTCAGCCGGCGAATCAGAGGGTAGGTGCCCAAGGCCACGGCCAGCCCGACCAGCATCAGCAGCCAGACAAAGCCAAACGGTGGCTTGAACCACGACTTGACTGCCGGTCCACCGGGGCCGTACGGCCCGGGACCCATGCGGTCGGGTCGTTCAAGGGGGCGGCCGTCCGGGCCAAAGCGCAGGCCCCCACCGGGCGGGCGAACAAGTTCCATTTGTCCGGTTTCGGGGTTGAAGCGGCGGGCACGCGGAATTTGCAGATTCAAGGTCTCACCCGCCGCCAGCGGCTTTTGCAGCTGCAAAGAAAACTCTATCCCCATGCCCGGCACACGGGCCTGCGCGATGGCTGTCCCGACGGTTTCCCCAGCGGCGTTGCGAACAATCACCTCACGCACCATGGGGATGATATTGAGTTCAGCCGATTGCCGCTCCGCACTCAGCCGCCACGCCCAGCCGACCATGAACACCAGCACCGCCACAGCAAACACCACCGCCAGCCAGATGCGGACGTAGAGGCGGTTGAAGAAGGGTTGATTGGGCGTTGTGGCGCTCATCACGGACATCCCGCCAACAGGCCAAACCAAGATGTGAAACAAGAGCGGACTGCTCGCGCCGCGGTCAGCGTGCGCCGCGCCGGGCCGCCCCAAGCAAGCACAGCCCCCTCGGGGGGCAGCGCAGCACACGAAGTGGCAAGCGTGGGGGCCATATTTCTAGTCTTGCTGCTTGGCAAACACATACCCCACACCTCGCACCGTCAAAATGCGTTTCGGGTCTTTGGCATCGATCTCAATCGCAGCGCGGATGCGGCCCATGTGCACGTCGATGGAGCGGTCAAAGGCCTCCAGCTCGCGGCCACGCACGGCCTCCATAATCTGGTCGCGGCTCAGTACGCGGCCAGCGCGCTCGGCCACGGCCAGCAAGAGGTCGAACTGGTAGGACGTCAGATCAACCACCTTGCCCGCCAGGCTGACTTCCCGCGCATCGCGGTCAATCTCCAGCGAGCCAAAGCGCAAAATCGGCTGGCTGCCGGTGCTGGTCGGCGCATCGTCGAAGGCGGTTTCATGGCTGCGGCGCAAAATCGCCCGAATCCGCGCCAAGAGTTCGCGCGGTTCGAAAGGCTTGGCCAAATAGTCGTCAGCCCCCACTTCCAGGCCGATCACGCGGTCCATCGGGTCGCCTTTGGCGGTCAGCATCAACAGCGGCGTCCGGCCCAACGTACCCCCCAGCGCACGGATGCGGCGGCAGATCTCCAGGCCGTCCATGTCGGGCAGCATCAGGTCCAAAATGACGAGTTCTGGTGGGTTGCGCTGCAATTCAGCCAGTCCGCTGGTGCCGTCGCCGGCGTGGGCAAAGGCAAAACCGGCCTGCCCGAGGTACTCGCCCACCATATTGGCCAGGCGGGTGTCGTCTTCAATCATCAAAAGCGGTTGGGTCATGGTGTCCAGACGAAGTGGTGAAAGATGTAAATGGTGAAAATGGTGAAAATG
>JAYVJL010000045.1:0-6767 GCA_043769295.1 Polaromonas sp.
GTAGTTCAGTTGGTTAGAATACCGGCCTGTCACGCCGGGGGTCGCGGGTTCGAGTCCCGTCCGCTCCGCCAAAAGTTTAAAAGCCTCGTAAGTCATTGATTTACGGGGCTTTTTGCTTTTTTTCTTCACTTTGATGATTGGTTTTTGTGACTACAGATTGCTACTAATAATATAGCAATTTAGGCAATAAATACGCCGGCTATGACCATATTTGGCTTCAATATCGGTGTTTTTGGCCCTTGGAGCGCTTTTATTAACGTACTGGCCATTCAGCAAGGTAACGTGTCACATACCCTGTCCTTTGGTGGTCACTCCCTACATCCAGCAGCACTTCACCTTCCCATGTCATGAGTTCTTGCGCTCAGAGGCAGTAAAGAAGGCCATGCTCTGAATGGATCATTCATCGTCATGGCCTATCGGGTTTGTAGCCGCTGGCATGGTTGGTCTAAGCCATGTGTCTGGCGTGAATCGGCTTGCCAGCGCGGGTGCAAAGCATGGCCCGTAAAGCCTCTGGTTTCAGGATGTTGATGGCGCGCTGATCCACAGAAATAATGCCTGCAGCATCTAGTGCCGACAGCGTACGGCTCACGGTTTCCAGCGTCAGGCCGAGATAACTGCCGATTTCGCGACGCGTCATTCGCAGACGAAACGATTGCGGTGAGAACTTCAAGGCGGCGTGGTGCTCGGCTTGCATGCTCAAAAAATGGGCCACCCGCGCGTCTGAACGCAAACCGCCCAAGGTGACCAGGTTGACGTGCTCGGCCATGACCTGACGGCTGACCAGACGGTGCAGGATGTGCTCAAGCTCTTTGCAACCGTGCCCCAATGCCAGCAGTTTGTTAAACGGCAGCACGATTATTTCGCAATGGGTCAAGGCGACCACTTCGCAGCCATGGCTGTCCTGACTGATGCCATCGCTGCCCAGCAGATCACCTTTCATCGGAAAGGCGACAACCCGCTCATTACCTTCGTTGTCAAACATCACTGTTTTTAAAAAACCGGCGTTCACAACATACAAGGCTTCAAAGGTTTGGCCCATGCGGTAGACATGTTGCCCAGGTTTGAGGCAGCGGTGCTGGAACATGGCGTTCAATGCGTCGCTTTCAAAGTCCAGCTTGAGATTCAGCGGTTTTAAGACATCTAATAGTGTTGACCAGATGGAGCCTCGCACTGTGAGGCCCACATACGCTAGAGGTGTGCTGACCTCGGTTGTGGTGGCTTTGGGTACTGACAAGTCAATATAAGCCGTCATCCCTGGGGTCGTCGGTCTGACATCCGTGCGTATCAACTCCAAAATGTTCAGTGGCAGCTGTAATGCTGGCTTATTGTGATGGGTGGTTACATTGAGCATGATCAAAGTATGTCGGCCAGCCAGAACCCCCGCCATCAGTGCGGGCTGAAATGCATGTCAGACAACGCTGGCATGCTGTAGGTCTTGTCCTATGCTGACGCAGATGCGGCAAAGCAAAAAAAGCCGCAGCAACTGGCCATGTCAGAGCTGGCAAGCGCGTAAAAAGAAGGTCAAGAAAAAGGGCTAAAAGGCTAAATCTTGCCCTGTTGTTTCAGCAGGTCACGATAGCGGGCTTCGCTTTCCTGCATGGCTGTGGCCATGGTTTTGCTGTCTGTGATGTCGATCAAGACCACACGCTGCAGGGGCGTGCCCATGTCACTCTGTGCCGCAGTGGTGGTCAAGCCAACCCAGATGTGCGTACCATCATTCATGGTCATCTTCAACTCGCACGTCTGGGCTTGACCTGTTTCAAACAGCCGTTTGCGGTAGAGGTAAAAGGTGTCTTGGAAGGTCGTGAGGATGAAACGGCTGAAGCGTTGCCCCACCAGCTCGCTTCTGGCAATGCCCAGCATCGAGGCCGCAGTCAAGTTTCCCTCCATGATCAAGCCCTGCTCACTGAGGGTACAGTAGCCCACAGGTGCCAGGTCAAAGAGGTCGAAATAGCGCGCTCGGGACGCGTCAAGCTGGAGTTGTGTGCGCCGAAGCTCTTCGTTTTGCATCTCCAGCTCGATCTGGTGCACTTGCAACTCGTGCAGTGTTTGTCTGACATCATCAGGCAGCAAAGGTTCGAGCTTTTTTGCAGACGAAGCCACTTTTTCCCGAATAATATCCTCGGCTTGCCGACGCAAAGCTATCTTTGAGGTGAATGCAGAGGCATCGCTGGGGGTGGTTTTGTCCATTATCATATTGTGCGCTCAATTTAACGGGGGAATACGCAGATATTTGGTGCGCTCGGTTGTTGCAATTGCATACATCTCGCCCGATTCATTGACCAAAGCGGTAGATGTCAATGACACCTCCTTCACCGAGCCGTCCTTGGCGAGCCGCTTGGTTTGGTAGGGTTCAAGTGTTTCGGCTTGGCTGAGTTGATGTACTTTCGCCGAAGCTGAATCTTGCAGTGCTTGGGGGATGCGGTCGCGCACGTTCATGCCGAGCGCCTCCTTCTCCGTCCAGCCGTACAGTTTGACCGCGCCGGGGTTCCAGGCGATGATGCGGCCTTCCAGATTCTGCACGGTGATGGCGTCATGCGCATCGCGTACCACCACAGCCAGGCGCGACAGCTCGTTGGCTTGCTGCAAGGCTTCACGGGCTTGCACGATTTCAGTAATTTCCACAAAAGTAATCACCGCACCCTCGATCACATTGTCCAACGTGCGGTAGGGCAGGATGCGCATGGTGTAGTTTCTGGACTCTCGTGTTTGCACATCCACTTCTTTGGGGATCAGCGTTCTGAGAACTTCTTGCGCGTCCGCCACCAGGTTGTCATAACCGACCAGATTGGACACAATATGGCCGACCGGGCGGCCCACGTCGCTGAGAATCAGGTTGATGATCAGTGTTGCCGCAGGGGTGAAGCGCAAAATGCGCAGGTTGTAATCCACAAAAATGGTGCCAATACCTGTACCCGCCAACAGATTGTTCATGTCGTTGTTGGCCCGCGACAGGTCGCTCACCTTGGCCTGCAACTCGGCATTGATGGTGGCCAGCTCTTCGTTGATGGACTGCATCTCCTCCTTGGAGGTTTCCAGTTCCTCATTGGTGGACTGCAGCTCCTCGTTGACGGACTGCATCTCTTCGTTGGAGGACTTGAGCTCTTCGTTGGAGGTTTCCAGCTCCTCATTGGCGGCATGCAGGTACTCTTCTTTGGCTTGCAGCTCTTCGTTGAGTTCGGCAATTTTTGCATTGGCTGTATTGGCATTACCGCCGTCGCTGTCTGTGTTGGCAGGCGCGGGCAATGCGGTGGTCGTCACAGACCGCACTTCATGCGATATTGCCTCCTCCAGAATGACCAAGAACAAGGGTGTCTCCAGCGCGCCAGCCGGCCCGGTTATGACCGGACAAATGGTGAGATTGACAGAGGTGTAATGCCCATTTGTTTTGACGTGTATGCCCATCACCCGCACACGCTCTTTGGTGCCCGCCACTTTGTGCAGCGAGGTGGTCAAATCACGTCGTAGCCCTTCACGCGCCATCCTCAAGATGTTGCTGATGCCCGCATCACCCGTCGCAGGCTCCAAAAACATGCCGCTGCGGCCATGCAAATAGAGAATATCACCGTGGGCATTGACCAAAACACCTACGGGCGCGACCTGTTGCAGCATCGCATGCTCGGTCAATTCACGCAGCGACATTTTGAGGGGAAGTGGCATTTTTCCGGCAAAGATAGGTTGATCGGCGTCTTTCATCATCATAGGCGGTAAAAAACGACCCAAGGCCAAACGCCGCGCACCTTGAAAATCTTCACTTCGTTGATACACCTTGGATTTGCGTTCAAGCGGCGTAAAAAGATCATCAAATTCACCGATGGTCTCCGACGTGCCCAGAAACAGCAGTCCATTGGGCTGCAAGGCGTAATGAAACAGCGTGATGAGCTTCTTTTGCAGGTCAGAGCCCATATAGATCAACAGGTTACGGCAGCTGATCAGGTCCAGCCTGGAAAATGGCGGATCCTTGATGACATCATGCTCTGAAAAGACCAACAAGTCACGGATGCGTTTGTGGATGCGGTAGGCACTACCGTCTGACTCGGCGATGAAAAAGCGGGCCAAGCGCTCGGCAGAGATGTTGTCGGCAATGCTGGCCGGATACAGGCCGGTGCGGGCACTGGCGATGGCGCGGCTGTCGATGTCTGTGGCAAAAACCTGCAGCTTGTAGTTTTGCTTTAACTTCTCAGAGTGTTCTTGCAACAAAATTGCGATGGAATAAGCCTCTTCCCCCGTAGAGCAGCCCGTTGACCAGGCCCGGATGACGGCACCCGCAGGTTTGCCATCAAACAGTTTGGGGATAACCAGCGACTCCAAGGCCGCAAAAGCCTCGGGGTCGCGGAAGAAATTGGTCACACCGATCAACAAGTCACGAAACAGCGCTTCCACTTCAACGGGCGTTTGCTGCAGATACTTGACGTAGGCGTCAATATTATCAATCTGGTGAACAGCCATGCGCCGCTCAATACGGCGGCAAATGGTGCTGGGTTTGTACTGCGAAAAGTCGTGGCTGGTCTGGGCGCGCAGCAGGATGAATATCTTTTTCAGCGCATTCTCGATCAATGGCTTGGAGGCGTTGACATAGCGCTGCGGGTGGCCAAAAGCGTGCGCGACATAGGCCATCAGCTGGCTGGGCATTTCGGCGGGGGGCAGTTCGTAATCCACCAGGCCGGTGGCCACGGCGCTGCGCGGCATACCGTCAAACTCGCAGGAGTCGGGCAATTGCGCCATCACCATGCCGCCTTCCCCTTTGATGGCGCGTACGCCAAGCGTGCCGTCACTGCCCGTGCCGGACAAGACGATGCCGATCGCCCGCTCGCGTTGGTCCTGTGCCAGCGAGTGAAACAAAAAATCAATCGGCAGGCGATGCCCGCGCGGCTCGGTGGGTTCCATCAGCTGCAACGTGCCGTTTAAAAAAGTCATGTCGCGGTTTGGCGGGATGATGTAGGCGCAGTTGATCAGCACCGTCATGCCATCTTCCACCTCATGCACCTTCATACGGGTGTAGCGCTGCAGGAGCTCAGTCAGGATGCTGTGGTGATCAGGTGCCAGATGCTGCACCAGGACAAAAGCCATCTCAGGGTCGACATCACTGGGCATGCCAGAAAAGAAAGCCTCAAAGGCAGCCAGACCACCGGCTGACGCGCCAATCCCTACAATCGGAAAGCCGGTGCTGGGTTGTTTAGCCATCAAGGGTGTGTCGATGTCTATGGAGTCAAGCACCGCAGGTACAGAAGGTACCTGTGGCTGGACTTTTTTCCCTGATGCCATGGTGTCTTCCCGTTTCGGAGTAAGGTCTTTTGGACGAATCAGTGTTTGCTGGCCAAGTATAGGGCTCAAAGTCAAAAATGGATGAAAATGGAGGCGACAGAGGTAATATTACCCCTATTTACACATCTAGCCGGCGTATTTGTTGCCTATTCAGCTATTAAAAGTATAGTAACTTTGATATTAATCAAACTTCCAAGACCAAAGCCATCGCACCATGAAAAAAGCGGTCACCGGCTTTAAGCTGGTGACCGCTTTTGCTTGATTCTGCAAGCTTATCTGGCTAGATAACGCAACTTATAGCAATTTAACGCCCGAATGAACGCGGTGGGTTGCCACCTGGGCCACCTTGGTTACGAGGTGCAAAACCACCGCCACCACCGCCACCACCACCACCACCGCCCGTGCGGTTGCCACCACGGTTGCCACCAAATCCGCCGCCGCCATTGCCACCACCGCGACGGCCGCTGCCAGCCATGCTGTCCACGCTGGTGCGCAGTGGGTCAGGTTGGCCGCCGCTGTTGCGCTGGGCTTGGTTGTTGGCGCTGTAGCCGGTCACGTTGCGACCTGCGTCATGGCGAATGTTGCGGGGCTGGAAGTCATCACTGCCGCCATTGCCACTGTTACCTTGATTGCCTTGGTTGCCGGCGTTGTTGCCACCACCGAAACCACCACCAGCACCGCCGCCAAAGGGACGACCGCGTCCACCCTGCGCTGGGCGCTGGGCGGGTGGGCGTCCGCCGTTACCGCCGTTACCGCCATTACCGCTAGCGTTGTTGCCGTCAGCCTGGAACCCTTGACCGGGCTGGCTAGGGCGACCACCACGGCCACCACCATTGTTTCCACCACGCCCGCCGCCCGCTGGGCCGCGACCGCCCGGAGCTGCGCCACGATCTCCGTTCCCGGCTCGGTTCTCACGCACGCGGTTGAGCATGTCGGTGCGGGCCGCTTTGGCCGCTGCCGCCATCACGTCGCGGCCTGGCGGTTTGCCCAAGCCACCCCAGATGGTTTGGCGACCCATGGCCAGAGGCTCGGCTTTTTCACCGGCTTCAGGGCCAAAGCCTTCGACAAACTGCACGGCGATGTTTTGCTTGGTGAACGCTTCGATGTCCTTCATGAAGCCTTCTTCGTCCAGACAGACAAAGTTGACCGCCTGGCCGTCCGCGCCCGCGCGGCCGGTGCGGCCAATGCGGTGCACGTAGTCTTCGCTGACGTTCGGGATTTCGTAGTTGACCACGTGCGGCAGGTCGTCGATATCAATGCCGCGTGCTGCAATATCTGTAGCAACCAAGGCACGAACATCGCCGCTCTTGAAGCCTGCAAGGGCTTGGGTGCGGGCGCTTTGGCTTTTGTTGCCATGCAGCGCCATGGCAGTGATGCCATTTTTCTCCAAAAACTCGGCCACACTGTTGGCACCAAACTTGGTACGGGTAAAAACCAGCACCTGGCTCCAGTTGTTCTCGGTGATGATGTGCGCCAGCAGGGCTTTCTTTTTGGTACGACCG
>JAYVJL010000046.1:0-7785 GCA_043769295.1 Polaromonas sp.
CATGCCGCCCACCACGTTGGCAATGCGCAGGCCTTTGCAGTAGCGCACCAAATCAATCGCGTCGTTGGCAACTTGTTGTGCCAATTCGCGGGTAGGGCACAGAATCAAAGCGCCTGGAGTGGCTGGTGTGAAGTTGCGGAAATTGGTTGGGTCTTTGCGTTTGGCGCGTTTTGGAGGCGCTTCGCCACGTGCTTCTGCTTCAGCGCAAGCGGCTTCAAACTCAGCACGTTCGTCGGCAGCAATTTGTTCTTGCTGTTTCAACAAGGTGTGAATCACAGGCAGCAAAAAGGCGGCAGTTTTGCCAGAACCCGTTTGGCTGGAAACCATCAAGTCAACGAATTTCTTAGGTGTGCCGTCAGCTGAATCAGCAGGCAAAGCCAAAGGAATCGTTTTGGTTTGCACGATGGTGGGTTGTGTGAAACCCATTTCTTTCACAGCTTGAATCAGCTCATCAGCCAAGCCAAGTGCGATAAAGCCGTTGGGTAATTTAGCAGCTTCTTCAGCGGCCAGTGCTTTCGCGGCAGCGGCTTCGTCAACTGTGATTTCAATAGCTGTATCAGCAATGAATTCGCTGGCTAGAGCTGTATCTAGCGTTGTATTTTCTTCAATTCGAGGGGCAAAAGAGTCGGTCATATTACGTCCGCTACCTTGATTTTAGGTGCGGTTCCATTCAATGGTTAAAAAACATCAACCATCAAACGAAGTACAACGTCTATTTGCTCGATTTTGTCTGAAACCCACATTTAAAGATGTGTGATTGCAGTCGGCTAGGACGCGGTTGGCTTTTATTTATTTGTCTGAGGATTGGTTCGTAAATTTACGGAGACCAATCAAGTCAGATCAAAAAAGCCCAATGTGTGAGGCAGATGTGCGATGCTCAAAAAATTAAGTGCAAAAACAAACCAATCACGGGCAAATCTTGAGCTAACCTTAAGATATCTGCGTGATTTCTTCGAAATTCTTATCCAACATTTCTGTGCAGCCTCAGATTATGGCATGACTACGGGTTTTTACCAAGTATTATTTTGGGCAACGCGATAAGTTCATGATTTATTGACTTTTTCACTTCAAAAAATGTTCGCGATAGTGCTCTAACTCGTCAATGGACTCATACACATCGGCCAAAGCCGTGTGCTTTTGTTGCTTTTTGAACGATTTGTAGACTTCTGGCCGCCAGCGTTTGGCCAGCTCCTTGAAAGTGCTCACGTCGATATTGCGGTAGTGGAAGAAGGCGTCCAGCTTGGGCATGTATTTGACCAAAAAGCGCCTATCCTGGCTGATGGTGTTGCCGCACAGGGGGGATGTTGCTTTGGGTACGTATTTTTTCAAAAAGGCCAAAATTTCAGTCTCAGCATCAGCCTCAGACAGTGTGGAGGCTTTGACTTTGTCGATCAGTCCGCTTCTGCCGTGGGTGCCTTTGTTCCAACTGTCCATGTTGTCCAGCAAGGCGTCGGACTGGTGGATCACCAGCACCGGGCCTTCAATTCTGGGTTCCAGGTTTGGCCCGGTGATAACGACCGCAATTTCAATCAAACGCTCCTTGTCGGGGTCTAAACCGGTCATTTCACAGTCCAACCAGATGAGATTCTGGTCATTTTTTGCCAATGTTGGCGATGTTGGCACGGGTTCGTCGGCCACTGGCTTGTTTTTAGAGGTGTTGGGCATATCTTGGATTGTCGCCCATTTCAAATGAAATCATCAGTAAACTCAGAGCCATGTCAATCTCAAACCCCAGTTTTACCCTCACCCTCGTTTTTGCCGTGGCTTTGATCGCGGGCCTGCTCGTCAAATTTTGGCTTGCATCCCGTCAAATTCGTCATGTGGCGCAGCATCGCGACCGCGTACCCGCCGTCTTTGCCAGTCGCATCACGCTGGCCGCACATCAAAAAGCAGCGGATTACACCTTGGCTAAAGCGCGGTTAAGTTTGTTTGAACTGGTGCTGGGCACTGCGGTGTTGGTCGCATGGACCTTGCTGGGCGGTTTGGATGCCCTCAATACCTTGCTGGTCTCTTGGCTGGGTGGCGCTTATGCGGGCATGGCGCAGCAGCTGGCTCTGCTGTTCAGTTTTGCGGTGATTGGTGGCGTGATCGAACTGCCCCTGACGCTGTACCAAACTTTTGTATTGGAAGAGCGCTTTGGCTTCAACAAAACGACTTTCAAACTCTGGCTGGTGGATGCGCTGAAATCAAGTTTGATTGGCGTGTTGATTGGTCTGCCCTTGGCTGCTCTGATTTTGTGGTTGATGGGCGCGACAGGCAGCTTGTGGTGGCTGTGGACCTGGTGTGCGTGGATGGGCTTCAATCTCTTGTTACTGGTTCTGTACCCCACGTTTATTGCCCCCATGTTCAATAAATTCCAACCCCTTGAGGATGAAGCACTCAAAACCAGAGTGACCGCTTTGATGCAGCGCTGTGGTTTCGCCGCCAAGGGCTTGTTTGTGATGGATGGCAGCAAACGCAGTGGTCACGCCAATGCCTACTTCACGGGTTTTGGCGTTTCCAAACGGGTGGTATTTTTTGACACCCTGCTGGCAAAACTCTCACCGGCAGAGGTTGACGCGGTTCTGGCGCATGAGCTGGGCCACTTTAAACACAAACATGTCATCAAACGCATTGTGGCCATGTTTGCCATGAGCTTGGCTGGGTTTGCCTTGCTGGGCTGGTTGTCAACGCAAACCTGGTTTTACACCGGTTTGGGCGTTGTTCCCAACATGGGGTCAAACGTGTCTGTGCCCAACAACGCGCTGGCTTTGCTGTTGTTGATGTTGGCCATGCCGGTGTTCAGTTTTTTCATATCACCCTTGTTTGCGCAGTTGTCGCGAAAGCATGAGTTTGAGGCCGATGCCTATGCCATCAAACAGACGGCGGGTAACGATTTGGCCAGTGCCTTGTTGAAGTTGTACGAAGACAACGCCTCCACACTGACGCCTGACCCTTTGTATGTCCGGTTCTATTACTCGCATCCACCGGCTTCAGAGCGCTTGGTCCGCATGGGCATGAGTACTGCCATGGAACAAGGGGTGTCGGCATGAGCAGTATGTTAAACATAAAAAAATGGTCGCCAGCCGGCGTGCGTACTGCCTTAACTGCTACACAAATAATAGCAAAGTTGGCGCATTTGGAGGGGTGGCGACTCAGTGGCGGCGATGAGGGCGGGCCTGCGCTGGCCATTGAAAAAACCTATTCCTTCGCCAATTACTTTGAAACCATTGCTTTTGTGAATGCGCTGGCTTTTGTGGCGCATGCGCAAGACCATCACCCTGACTTGTCAGTGCATTACAACCGCTGCGTGGTGCGTTTCAACACACATGACGTGCGTGGCATTTCACAAACGGATCTGGACTGTGCCACACAAATTGAGGCCTTGCTGCCGGCTGCGAACTTGAAGGATGCGGTTTGAAATTGCTACCAGGCTTGGTGGTTGCCGGCTTTGGCCGCCATGTGCTGGTTGAAACGCCTGCGGGCGAACGGCTCATTTGCCATCCACGCGGTAAAAAAAGTGCAGCTGTCGTGGGCGACCGCATTCAATGGCAGCCGACGCAAGATGAGGGGACGATTGAGAAGATAGAAACCAGAAAAAACCTGTTTTATCGGCAGGATGAAGTGCGGACCAAGTCGTTTGCGGCCAACCTGGATCAGGTGTTGATCCTCATTGCAGCAGAGCCTGAATTTTCTGAAAGCCAGCTTTCACGCGCCCTGATAGCGGCGGAGGCGGAGCACATCATGCCCATCATCGCCCTGAATAAAAGCGACCTGACCGAGCCCTTTGCCAAAGCTTGGGCGCGCTTGATGCCCTACCGTGACATGGGTTATGAGGTCATTTCTTTGGCGTTAAAACCCAAAGCGCCATCGGGACTGCAATCCGCGGCACAAATGCCAGCAGTTGGGTCAATTGTCCCGGTTAAAGATACGCCGGTACAAATCGAAGGCTTGATGGCTTTATTGCAAGGCAAAACAACCCTGGTTTTAGGCCCCTCGGGCGCTGGCAAAAGTACCTTGATCAACGCCTTGGTACCCCAGGCGCAGGTGTTCACTCAAGAAATATCGCAAGCCTTGAATTCAGGCAAACACACCACCACCAGCACCACTTGGTATTGGGTGGATGCAGAAAAAACCACGGCCTTGATTGATTCGCCGGGTTTTCAGGAGTTTGGCCTCAACCACATTGAAGCCATGCATCTGGCCAGCTACATGCCGGACTTCAAGGTGCATGTTCCCAACTGCAAGTTTTATAACTGCAGCCATTTGCATGAACCGGGTTGTGGTGTGCTTGAGTCTATGAAAAATGATTCTAGCCGGTATAAAATAAGCTTTGAGCGCTACAGAATATATAGCAGTTTGTTTGCTGAATTGTCTGAGACAAGATACTGAATCGACATCCCGCCCATCCCGGTGAAGCCTGCTTACCCCAGTAATTTGGACAAAGTCAGCAGTGCCAGCAGCAGCATCCAGAGCACCACGCAACGCCATACCAAACCCACTACGCTGCGCAAATGTGCCAGTTCGGGCTCTCGGCCTGGCGTGCTGATGGTGTCTGGAAAGTCTGACTCTGCATCGCTAGGACCCGAACCTGCCGCTGTATCTGCGGTTGAGGCAGACTTGGGTTGCAGCGTCTCTCCACCCAAGCGCACGTTCACAGCACCCGAGGTCGCCGCCAAAATCACACCATCGTTGGCATTGTCCAACGCGGGTAGCTGCTGCGCATAGTTGCGCCAGCAGTCAATGGCGTCTTCAAAGTTGCCAACCACGGCAAAACCCAGGGCTGTAAATCGCGCAGGTAGCCAGTCCACAGCCCACCAGGCATTGGCGGTCACTTCGCGCAAGTTGGTGCTTACGGGTTGTCGCAGCATCAGTTCAGCACCCGATGCACCCAGTTTGCTTGGGTGCCGCGGTTTCCAATAGCGCACTGAAAATTCAGCCATGCGGTAAAAAACAGCCCCCATGGGGCCTAAACCGATGGCTGCCAAAAGCACATACCAGGTCAATACGCCAAAAACATGCCGATGGGCGGCTAAAACCGAATACTCAATCACATGCCGAACAATTTCATTACGTGGCAGGTCGCTGGCATCGACTTGCTGCCAATCGGCCAGGAGTTGCCGCGCCAAGACTTCGTCACCACTGTCCAAGGCATCTCTGATATCGGTGAAATGGTAACTAAATTGCCTGAAACCCAAGGTCAGGTACAAAACCAACACGTTCCAAACCACGGCGGCTGGCCAGCCAATCAAGTCAGTGAGCAGCCAATGGATCGCCAAAACGCCCAATGCAGGTAAGCCTACGGTGAGTCCCCAAACGACCCAGCCATGATGCGATTTGCCTGCATCAAAATTGCGGCTGATGGCATTAGCCCAAGCGCGCAGGCCGTGATGGATGGGGTTGCTGCGCGTGAGTGGTTTGACTTGTTCAATCAGCAGGGCGCAAAGAATGGCAAAAAAACTCATTCCAGCATCATAAAGGAACGGGGATGGCAGGAAACGCAAAACGCCATGTCAATAGAAATTTAAACAACTCAGGCGCTGAGGAATCGGTAGAAATTGCGCAGCATACCGGCGGTAGCACCCCAAATGAAATGATCCAATGGGTCCGGGGTCACCTCATCGGCTTCGGCGGGGTAGGGCATGGAGAACCAGCGGCGCTGTGCGCCTTGCCATTCAAACGCATGTTCGTTGTGGTTCGCTGGGTTCATCAAAAATGCCAAAGGTACTTCAAACGCTTGGGCTACTTCGTGGGGGTTGATGTTGAGTTCAAAGCCCGGCTCGACCAGAGCCACAACAGGGCTGATGACAAAATGCGTACCGGTGATGTAATGCGGCAACGTACCTATGACGTGCACAAAAGCAGGTGCAAGACCCACTTCTTCATAGGTTTCGCGCAGGGCGGTGGCCACTTCGTCCGCATCTGTTGCGTCGGCTTTGCCACCTGGAAACGCGATTTGTCCGCCATGGGTAGACAAATGCAATGTGCGCTGTGTGAGCAACACCGTCAGCTCATCCCGCATCACCAGCGGTAACAAGACCGAGGCGTTGGCACGTTCACGCTGGCTGAAACTGGTTTCTCGAACCACTTCGGGTGTCCACAGTGGCGGCATTTCAAACCTTTGGCGCAGTGCTTGAGGCGTTAATTGATTCGCTGGTATGGGAGGCAGGTGTGCACCCGTACTCACAACAGGGACTTCTCGCGGGTCAAAGTAGGGCAGGGGAGCGTGGGTGGACATGAGTTTGGGCAATAAAAAAACCGCTAATTCAACATCATAAGACGATGAAAATAGCGGTTAGTTTGAACGATTATTGTCAAACAAACCTGCGCATAGGCTGACTTGTTTGTATCGTTGCTTGCAGTCGTTTTAAACGGCTGCTGCTGTAGTGGTTGGTGCTGCAGTTTTGATCTTTTTAGGAGCCAATTTTTCTTTGATACGTGCAGACTTGCCGCTACGGTCGCGCAAGTAGTACAACTTGGCACGTCGAACATCACCACGGCGTTTGACTTCAATGCCGGCAATCAGCGGGCTGTAGGTTTGAAAGGTACGCTCAACGCCTTCACCGCTGGAGATTTTACGAACAGTAAAACCGCTGTTCAAACCACGGTTACGCTTGGCAATTACCACGCCTTCAAACGCTTGCAAACGCTTGCGGGTTCCCTCAACCACGTTAACGCTCACCACAACGGTGTCGCCAGGTGAAAATTCCGGGAGTTTTTTATTCAAACGAACAATTTCTTCTTGCTCTAGGATTTCGATTAAGTTCATAATTTCCTCTTGTGATCTTGGCAGCACCAATGTCGGGATTGACATATGCTCCATCACTTTGTGCAAGGAAGGCACTTGGGAAGAGCGGTCGGCCAGAGGATCGAAAAGCCTTTGATTATAACAAGTAATAATGGCTGGATGTGATGTTTCAGGCTGTCTTGGCCAAAACTACCTCGTCTTGAGCGCTTAAAGAACCCGATTGACGGGCTGTTTGCAGTAAATCAGGGCGGTGCTTGGCAGTGATGAGCAAGCGTTGATCACGTCGCCACCGTTCAATGTTGATGTGATGGCCAGATAGCAAAACTTCAGGGATCGTGTTGTCGCCCCAGTTTTCAGGACGGGTGTAATGCGGGCAATCCAGCAAACCGTCCAAAGCGGGGTTGAAGCTGTCCAGATGGTGGCTGTCTTCGTCACTCAGCACGCCGGGTTGCAGGCGGGCCACGGCGTCCAGGAGTGCCAGCGCGGCAATCTCTCCGCCAGACAGCACAAAATCGCCCAAACTGATTTGAATGTCGACATAAGAGTCGATAAAACGCTGATCAATGCCTTCGTAGCGCCCACAAACCAAAATGGCACCGGTACTGGCCGACCATTGTTCAACGCTGGCGTGGTTCAGCGTTTGACCAATGGGAGAAAACAAAACCACGGGGGCTTTGTCTTCTTGCAATCGCTGCGCTCTAATGGCTTCCAGGCATAGCTTGAGCGGTTGCGCCATCATCACCATGCCCGGGCCGCCACCGAAAGGACGGTCGTCAATGCGGCGATAAGTACCCTGGGCAAAATCACGTGGATTCCACAGCCGAACGTCGACTTGTCTGGATTCAAACGCGCGCCGCGTGATGCCAATACTCAAAAATGGCGTGAACAGTTCAGGGAAGAGGGTGATGACGTCAAAGCGCATGCGGAAATTTTACGGATTTACCATGCAACTGCAATGACTTTAATAGTCGGGCTGCCAGTCAACGATGATGCGTTTGGCTTCTAGGCTGACATCATCCACAAAATGTGCGACAAAGGGAATCATGCGCTCCAGCACT
>JAYVJL010000047.1:0-3228 GCA_043769295.1 Polaromonas sp.
CGAACGAAAAAAATCTCAATGCGGGAACGGCCACAAACGCATTTTTTGCTTGCCCACCGACCACAACTTGGCCAAACCATGGGGCTCCACAATCAAAAACCAGACAATCAAGGTGCCGAAAATCATCAATTCGGCGTGCGAGGCAGCCGCTGTAGACACATCAACGCCAAACAAGTGTCCAAGAAACGGTAAAAACTGGCTCAAAAATATCGGCAACAACACGATGAACGCGGCACCAAAGAAGCTGCCCATGATGGAACCCATGCCGCCAATGATCACCATGAACAGCAACTTAAAGGATTGGTCCACTGAAAATGCGGCCGGTTCCCATGAACCCAAATACACAAACCCCCACAGCGCGCCCGCCACGCCCACGATGAAGGAGCTGACCGCAAACGCGCTGAGCTTGGCGTACATCGGGCGGATACCTATCACCGCCGCCGCCACATCCATGTCACGAATGGCCATCCACTCACGGCCAATCGCGCTGCGGACCAGGTTTTTCGCCATCAAGCCGAGCACGGCCAAAATGGTCAAGCAGAACAGGTATTTGGAGATCGGGCTTTCGATCTGGAAGCCGAACACCTGCAAGCCAGACACAGACACCGAGCCCGAGGGTGAGTCGTTGGTGAACCACTTGATGCGCAAAAACATCCAATCACTGAAAAACTGCGCCGCCAGTGTGGCTACGGCCAAATACAAACCCTTGACGCGCAAGCTGGGCAAACCGAACAAAATGCCGAACGCGGTAGAACACAGTCCGCCCAAAATCAAGGCCGGAATCAAAGGCATATTGGGTACGCGAACGAAAAAGTTGAACGCGGCATACGCACCCACCGCCATGAACGCGCCAGAACCCAGTGAAATTTGGCCGCAGTAGCCGACCAGAATATTCACCCCGAGCGCAGCCAGCGCCATGATCAGGAAGGGGATGAAGATCGCCCGGAACATGTAGTCGCTGCCCAACAACGGCACGGCAATGAAGGCAAATGCGAGGATGGCCAGCACCGCCCAGCGGTCCTGCGCAATCGGAAAGATTTGCTGATCGGTGCGGTACGTCGTTTTAAATTGACCGTTTTCTCTGTAAAACATAGTGCTTTGATGTGTTGGGGTTAGGTAGGTTGAGCGCTGTTTAAGTTCAAAAAATTACACACGGTCAATGATTTTTTCGCCAAACAAGCCTTGCGGGCGGAACAGCAGGAAGACCAGCGCCAAGACATAGGCAAACCAGATCTCAATCCCGCCGCCGACATACGGGCCCAAAAACACTTCGGAGAGTTTCTCACCCACACCGATGATCA
This sequence comes from Polaromonas sp., assembly GCA_043769295.1. GTDB lineage: Bacteria > Pseudomonadota > Gammaproteobacteria > Burkholderiales > Burkholderiaceae_C > Aalborgiella. The sequence continues at coordinate 1,302 of JAYVJL010000047.1, forward strand.
AGCCGCCGATGATGGCGCCCGGCACCGAGGTCAGGCCGCCCAAAATCACCACCGGCAAAGCCCGCAATGCCACGGTGGTCAGCGAAAACTGAACGCCGAGTTTAGAGCCCCAGATCATGCCGGCCACCAAGGCTACGACACCGGCCACGCTCCAGACGATGACCCAAATGCGGTTCAACGGAATACCGATACTTTGCGCCGCCTGGTGGTCATCCGCCACCGCACGCAAAGCGCGGCCGGTCGCGGTTTTTTGGAAGAACAAGCTCAAGGCAGCCACCAGCACCGCAGCTATCAGAGCCGCATACAAGTCTTCCTTGTTGATCAGAATACCGCCCTGGAAAACGCTCTCCAGCGCCATGATCGGCTCTTTGGGCATGCCAATGTCGATCTTGTAGATGTCGCTGCCAAAGATGGTTTGACCCAGGCCGTCCAGAAAGTAGCTGATGCCCAAGGTGGCCATCAGCAAGGTTGTGCCTTCCTGGTTCACCAGATGACGCAGCGCCAGGTATTCGATCAGCCAGGCAACGATGATCATGATGACGCAGGCGATGACAAAAGCAGCCACATTGGCCAAAATCAGGTTATCAATGCCCGTCCACAGGGGAATCCAGGTCGCAAAACGCGCCATCGCCAGTGCCGCAAACAATACCATCGCACCCTGCGCAAAGTTGAAGACGCCAGACGCCTTGTAGATCAGCACAAAGCCCAGTGCGACCAGGGAATACAGCATGCCGGCCATCAGACCGCCGAGTAGGGTTTCTAAGAAGAATGCCATTTTATTTATATCCTGTTCAGTTGACGCCGGGCCGCCCCAAGGCAACTACGGCCCCCTCGGGGGGCAGCATAGTACACGGAGTGACAAGCGTGGGGGTCATATTCTTAGTGTGAAGTGCCGAGGTAGGCGCTGATCACCTCTGGGTTGTTGCGCACTTCATCGGGCGTGCCGTCACCAATTTTTTTGCCGTAATCGAGCACCACCACGCGGTCGGAGATGTCCATCACCACGCCCATGTCATGCTCAATCAGCACCACCGTGGTGCCGTACTCGTCGTTGATATCCAGCACGAAGCGGCACATGTCCTGCTTTTCTTCCAGGTTCATACCCGCCATCGGCTCATCCAGCAGCAGCACCTGCGGCTCCATCGCCAAAGCGCGGCCCAAGTCAACCCGTTTTTGCAAGCCATAAGACAGCTGCCCCACAGGGGTTTTGCGGTATGGCTGGATTTCTAGAAAATCGATGATGGTTTCAACAAATTCGCGGTTGCGAATTTCTTCTTTTTCGGCGCTAGACCACGATCCAAATCGCAGCGCTTGCGCAAAAATATTGCTTTTTATGTGCAAATTGCGCCCTGACATAATGTTGTCCAAAACGCTCATGCCCTTAAATAAAGCCAAGCTTTGAAATGTGCGTGCCACGCCCATTTCGGCCACTTGGCGCGAATTCATGTGCGAAAAGGTTTGGCCTTTAAAGGTAATTTGTCCTTGCTGCGGCGTGTATACACCGTTAATACAATTGAGCATCGAGCTTTTGCCCGCGCCGTTGGGGCCGATAATCGCACGTACTTCGTGCTCGCGCACGTCAAACGAAATGTCGGTGAGTGCCTTAACACCACCAAATGACAAGCTAATGTTGTCGACTTTTAGGATGACATCGCCGATTGCTTGATTCGCCATGTTACGCCCCCGCCTTAGACGCACTGTTTGATGTGATGCCTACACGCTTTGCTTCTCTAATGTGTAAGTCTGCCGCCACTTTTCCCGTGCGCCCGTCTTCAAACTTCACCATGGTTTCAATAAATTGGCTCGTTTTTCCGCTGTACAGCGCATCCACCAGCACCGCATATTTTTCCGCTACAAAACCGCGCCGCACTTTGCGGGTGCGGGTGAGCTCGTCGTCATCAGGGTCTAGCTCTTTGTGCAGCACCAA
>JAYVJL010000048.1:0-3257 GCA_043769295.1 Polaromonas sp.
CTCTTCCGCCCAAATACCATGGCCCGGGTAGGCTGTGAGCAGCGTCTCGATGATGGTTTTTTCACAAGCCACGTCGACCTCGGTCACAAAGTCGTTGACCTGCTTGCTGGACACGCGCACCGACTCGATATCCAGCGCAGCGCGGTTGATGAGGGAGCCAGCAGCACGGGCAGCCTTGACGGCCACGTTGATCATGGGGTGTAGATTGGGCGACATAAGTTGTAGTGAAGAGCGGGTTGGAAGCTACGGCGATGGTAACTTGGCGGGTACGTATTGAACGGTTGATTGGGCAATAAATACAATAGCGCTATTTTAACCGCCTAATCAGGCTCTCAATTTCCCCCATGAAAACCCGCTTCATCCTCATCAACACCAGCCACGCCGGTAATGTGGGCGCTGCCGCCCGCGCCATGAAAACCATGGGGTTTACCGACATGGTGCTGGTCGCCCCGCGCTGGGCCAACGTGCTGCGGCGGGAGGAGACGATTCAACGTGCCAGCGGGGCGTTGGACGTGCTGAACAACGCCCGCATCGTTGAAACCCTGGACGAAGCGCTGGACGGCATGACCCATCTGTGCGCCACCGCCATGACCCCGCGCGACTTTGGCCCACCGACGCGTGGGCCGCGTGAGCATTTCGAATTGCTATTAAAAGATGAGCATCTAAATAAACAAATACGCCGTCTAGAGGCAGATTTGCCCCCTGCAACAGATGAATTTCCCGAAAATGCGTCCGGGATGGGCTTTTTGTTTGGTTCTGAGCGTTTTGGTATGAGCAATGACGATGTGTACCGCTGCAACGTGGCGCTAAGCATCCCGACGAACCCGAAGTTTGGTTCGTTGAATCTGGGTGCGGCGATTCAGTTGATTGCTTATGAGTGGCGTATGACGTTGGGCGGGTTTACGCCAGAAAGCACAGAATCCGCTTCTCTAGGCATTGAAACCAAGCCCTTGGCCGACGCCGCCCAAGTCACCGGCATGCTGCATCATTGGGAGAAATCCCTCGCCGATATTGGTTTTCTGGACCCCGCCGCGCCCAAGAAGCTGATGCCCCGGCTGAACCAGCTGTTCAACCGCGCCGCGCTCAGCCCGGAAGAAATCCACATCCTGCGCGGCATTGCCAAGGCGATGAGCGAGGCCGCTGCCAAAGCCGGATTGGCAGAATCTGCCCAAAAGCCCTGATAAAACTGCTCTATAACCGCTGTCAAAACCAGTTTGATAGAACTGTTTAAACTAAGCTTATGTTTTCAAGAATCCGCTCCGACATCCAATGCATCCTTGACCGCGACCCCGCCGCCCGCACGCGCTGGGACGTGATCACCAGCTACCCCGGCTTTCACGCCGTGGTGCTGCACCGCTTTGCACACGGCTGCTGGAACATGGGGTTCAAATGGCTGGCGCGCTTTGTGTCAAACCTGTCGCGCATGTTGACGGGCATTGAAATCCACCCCGCAGCCATCGTCGGCGAGCGGGTTTTTTTCGACCACGCCATGGGCGTCGTCGTGGGCGAAACCGCTGAAATCGGCGATGGCTGCACCATTTACCAAGGCGTCACCCTGGGTGGCACCTCGCTCTACAAAGGCGCCAAACGCCACCCCACGCTGGGCAAAAACGTGGTGGTCAGCGCGGGTGCCAAGGTTTTGGGCGGCTTCACCGTGGGCGACAACGCCAAAATCGGCAGCAACGCCGTGGTCATCAAACCCGTGCCGGCAGGCGCGACTGCAGTGGGTATTCCGGCACGCATCATTCTCAGCAAAGAGGGTGTGAGTGCAGACGTCACGACCGCAGACCCCAAATTCAACGCCTACGGCATCACCAACGAAGACGACCCTGTCAGCCTGGCCCTGCGCGGCCTGGTAGACAGCACCGCCACGCACGACCACCAGATCGCGCTGCTGTGGCAGGCCTTGGAGCAACTGGTTCGCACCGGCAAGGTGGGCGACTGCGTGCCGAGTGATGCCTCGCTCAAAGAGTGCTTTGAGGCGGAGAAACTGAATCAGTTGATTGGAAAGTAATTTTTGCTATATTTAAAATAGCAGCGTAGGCAATAAAAACGCCGGCCAGTAGCCAATTTGACCGTGTATTTGTTTTGATTCGCTCAATCTATCAATACCCCGCAGCCAAGCCGGTATTGCGGCGCGGGTCATTTGCGCCGTAGAACCTGAAGTTGCCGCGTGGCTTGCCGCCCAGCGTGGGTGCGCCAACCAAAATCGCCGCCAAATGGTTGGCCGGTTGTTGTGCACCCAATATGTGACCCATGTTGACCAAGATTTTTTGGGCGTCGGGGCTGATACCGAAGGTGTCTATATCGGTCAAATCTGGCAGCCATTGATGGTGAAACCGTGGTGCGTCCACGGCTTCCTGCACGTTCATGCCGTAGTCGATCACATTCATGATGGCGTGCGTCACGGTAGTGATGATGCGGCTGCCTCCTGGTGTGCCGACCACCATCACGGGCTTGCCGTCTTTGGTGATGATGGTGGGACTCATGGAGCTCAAGGGGCGTTTGCCCGGTGCGATGGTGTTGGCCTGGCCTTGTACCAGTCCGTAAATGTTGGGCTCACCAATTTTGGCGGTGAAGTCGTCCATTTCATTGTTCAGCAACACGCCGGTTTTAGCAGCGGTGACTTTGGCCCCAAACCAGTCGTTCAGCGTGTAGGTGACGGCCACCGCGTTGCCCAGGCTGTCGGCGATGGAATAGTGCGTGGTGTTGGAGCCTTCATGTGGAGCGACACCGGACTTCAGGTCTTTGGAGACGCCGGCTCTGGCGGGGTCAATCACGGCGCGGATGCTGGCGGCGTAGTCTTTGCTCAGCAGGCGGTCCAACGGATTTTTCACGAAATCCGGGTCACCCAGGTAGCTGTTGCGGTCCAGGTAGGCATGTCGCATGGCCTCGATCTGGTAATGCACGCTTTGCGCCGAGCGAAAGCCCATTTCTTTGAGCGGGTAGCCTTCAACGATGTTCAAAATCTCGCAAATCACCACGCCGCCCGAGCTTGGCGGCGGGGCGGAGACGATGTGGTAACCCCGGTAGTCGCATTCCACGGGTGACAGTTCGCGCACTTTGTACTGGTTCAAATCTTCTTGGGTGATGATGCCTTTGCCCGCCGTGCTGGCAGCGACGATGTTGGCACCGACTTCACCTTTGTAGAAACCGTCAGCGCCTTTTTTGCTGATCAGGATCAGGGTTTTGGCGAGGTCTTTTTGCACCAGTTTTTGGCCAATCTGGAAGGGCTCACCCTTGTTCAAAAAGATGGC
>JAYVJL010000049.1:0-3590 GCA_043769295.1 Polaromonas sp.
GTTGGACGAAGCCGCTACGCGGAGGATTCGCTGACAAGCAGGCGGATAGACGATTCAGGGGGTCATTGTGGCGGGCGTGATTCATGGTGACCTTTACGACCAACGGCTACACTGGCGGCATTCTAGGCACGTGCGTTGAACTGTGCGTGGAATGTCCGCCCCGCAACACGTCGCCTTTGCGAAAGTGTCGCCAAGGGGCTTGACAAAGTTGATTTGTGCGGATGGGGATCTCGCGCAACGCCAAAGTTGCGTAACTTGTTGATTCTTAAGCATATATTCAGAAACATCCCCAAAAGATATTTTCTAGGTGCGCGCCAGCGCTCCAAGTCGGGCTCGTCCAACAAACGGTTCAGATCGTGGCTTCGCACGATCTAACCTTACTCGTTATGTTGTTTTCGTTTATTTGTTCCAAGTTTGATCTGTCTATGGGAGCTTGGACGGAGTACGTGGCTCAGCGTTGTAGCGATGATTTTGGGAGGGGGATAGACTTTCATAGTAGTCCCTAGGTATAGTTTCTGCAGGTCGGAGAAGTCCGGCCTGCATAGTGAATGCTTTTCACGGCTCAACAAAATAATAAAAAATATGAGCACTAAACGAAATATCGCGGAGTCACCTCCGCTTCAGGGATACACGCCTCCTCAAAGGCTAACACTTACGCCTGTCGGCGTTGCTGGCCGGATTGGTGTGCATCGAGCAACCCTTTTCAAGTGGATCAAAGCCGGTATTTTTCCACAACCTAATGTCAGAGCCGGACGGGTAGTGCGCTGGTCAGTCAAGGCGGTGGACGCTTGGATTGAACACGGGGGAAAGACATGAGCAAGTCGCCGTATGCATGGGGTACAGAGCCCCAAGAAACAGCCAGTGAGCTGTACGGCGCATGGGTGGATTTTTGTCACCTGATCAACCTGATTGGGAACCTCCCAGATACGCGTGATCCCACCAATTACGAATCTATGCGTCCGCTTGAAGACTACGCAAGCGTGATTTTGTTTTGGCTTGGGTTTAATGTCGATGATGTCGATATGTTGGCAGCCGAAGATACGGCCTGGCGAGTTCCCCTTGAAGTGTTCACGCACCTTTCTGACCTACCCCCGACAAGGTCCATTGCTTATTACAAGGCGCTGTATCAACGTGTCAAAGTGCGGCTTAAAACACTGGCGTGGAAAACAGGTGCGCTCAATGATCTACGGCGGTACCTCGACGAAAACCTTGATGATGCGGGGAAGGTGTCGTCCTGCCTTCGGCTGATCTTTAGGCGCAGTTTGCAGGAGAGGCTTTCAGAACAGGTTTGAGTTAGCGAATGCGAGCTGTGGAGGTGTTGAAATTAATTGGGGTCAGATTCCAATTAAAACCCCAGTGATTGAAACAGTCATTGAGTCATGCCCTGCATCACAAGAAATTCGCTGCTGTCAGACGTTAAAAACATAAGAATCGTACAAAGGCATCAGGCGGCAGCCATAGCCTTTGCCAATACCTTTGGCGAATGCATCGCTACTTTGATCAAGGTATTGGCTGCGCCACTGGGCTGGGTGCGTCGTTGTATAAAAATTCGCCTAGATGAATGGCGGGCAGGCCATTGGTCAAAGTTTTAGTCATCGTTTTCATGGAATTAGCTCCTCGTGGTTTCGAGTGCATTTTAGGCCCCTAGACCAATTGAAACGTGCGCAAGCAGCTATATAAATTATAGCGTTCAAATCACCTGCGCTAGCCTGCCGCATCCAGCAACCAGTCCATCGCCAGCACGATGGTCACGCCATCTACCAGCTTTTCGCGCAGGGGCGGCTCCATCGTGACCAGCAGGCATTGTGCGGCTGGGTGTTCAAGCTGCGCGGCCTGAAGAGCGCGGATTTCGCGGTTGAAGGTGTCCGTGTTGTTGATGTCTGCGCACACCTGAATCAGCGTTTCTTGAGCGTCATAGCGGGTGGCCAAAAAATCAACCTCGTAGCCTTGTGCGGTGCGCACATAGGCCAGCTGCGCACCGCGCCGCAGGCATTCGTGTAGCACCACCGTTTCCAGTGCATGGCCAGTGTTGGGTTTGCCTGGCGGGTCAAACAAGGCGGATAGCCCTGTATCAACCGGGTAGGATTTGCGCAGATTGACCTGGCGGCGGCGCTCTGACTCGCTGGCGATGTGGATGCTGGTGACTAAAAAGGTGTCTTCCAGATGCGCCAAGTACTCGTGCAGGCGCTCCTTGCCCACGGCGATGCCACGCGACTTCAGGTCGTTGAAAAACTTGTTCACGCTGAAAGCGCCCGCTGCGTTGCCCAGCAGTTGCTGCACCAGCCAGCGCAGTACCTGAGGCTGGGTAACGTTGTGGCGCTCAATCACGTCGCGCAGCAGCACCACATCGACATAGGTCTTCAGCAGCTCAAGCCGCTGGCGCGTGTGCTCGGGGGCTAGCAGGCTTTGCACCTCTGGAAAGCCGCCCATGGCCAGGTAGCGCACCAGTTGGTGATGCAGCGCCGAGCGTTGTGCTTTGGTCCAGTGGGTGCTGGGCTGGCTTGGCAACGCGCCATGGTGGCGCAGCATTTCACGAAAACTGAACGGTGTGACGATGGCCTCTAGCGCACGCCCGCGCATGCTGGTGGCAATTTCACGCGACAGTAGTTTGGCGGACGAACCTGACAGGTAGATGCCTATGGTTTCAGTGTCCAGAATGCGGCGTACAAAGGTTTCCCAGCCGGGGACAAGCTGAATTTCATCGAGGAAGAAAGTGGTTTTCTGGTTGTCCCGGCGCTCGGGGTACAGCTTGTAATACTCTTCAATCACGTTCTGCAAATCCAGCGCGCTCATGCCGGCCAGGCGTTCGTCCTCAAAGCTGAAGTACACCAGTGCCTCGCGCGGCGTACCCTGCGCAAGCTGCTGCGCCATGATTTGCCAGAGCAGCGAGGTTTTGCCTGCGCGGCGCATGCCGATCACCGCAATGGCTTTTTGGCTTGCCTCGGGCAACCACACGTCACGCTGGGTCAGCTGGGGCATGGGGCGCGCGATGCTGTCGACGATTTTTTGGCGAATCGCGCTGCTATAGCTGTTCGGTGCTGTCGTTGGCTGGGTTGATTGATCTTCCATAAAGTACAAATATCAGTAAATATGTACTTATTATAAGTACATATTTGGATTTTGACGAGAAATCAACCCGGCGACTGCGTCACGAATCCAGCGCCACCCGAATCTCCGCCAGAAAATCCCGCGCCACGCCTGCCACCTTGTCACGCGGTGCGTTTTCAATCAGCTGGATGATCTTGCTGCCAATCACCACGGCGTCTGCCACCTTGCCCACGGCTTTGGCCGTGGCCGCGTCGCGTATGCCAAAGCCTACGCCGACCGGAATGCTGACATGCTGGCGGATTCTAGGCAGCATGGCTTCTACTGCTGCGGTGTCGAGGTTGCCAGCGCCGGTTACGCCTTTGAGGGACACGTAGTACACGTAACCGCTGGCAACGCGTGCGACCTGAGCCATGCGTGCGTCTGTGCTGGTGGGGGCCAGCAAAAAGATCAGGTCCATGTTGTGGGCACGCAGGCTGGCGGCGAAGGCTTCGCATTCTTCGGGCGGGTAATCGACGATCAGCATGCCGTCTACGCCTGCTTCT